>CAYFMF010000016.1:13800-35218 GCA_964344135.1 uncultured Piscirickettsiaceae bacterium | reverse complement strand
AGGTGGATATTCCACAAGAGGCGTTTATGGCCGTGTTGCAGACAGGAAAGAGATAAGAATGATTATTGGTGAAGGAGTGGAGTAACAGTTATGCATTTGGACTTTTCCGGGATTTTGGTGATTGCTCTGCTGTTGACAGGCGGAATCTGGCTGTTGGATGCGAAGCTGTGGGCGGCAAGGCGTCAGGGGGCGGATGTGCCGATTCTGGTCGAATATGCACGCTCCTTCTTTCCGGTCATCCTGATTGTTCTGATCCTGCGCTCTTTCCTCTTTGAGCCATTCCGGATCCCCTCCAGCTCGATGCGCCCAACCCTGGTGGTGGGTGACTTTATCCTGGTCAACAAGTTTGCCTATGGCCTGCGCCTGCCGGTGGTGGATACCAGGATCATGGATGTCGGGGAGCCACAGCGTGGGGATATCATGGTCTTCCGTTACCCGGAGGATCCCAGTATCGACTACATCAAGCGGGTGGTGGGCATACCGGGTGACCGTATCGAGTACAGGAACCGTCAGCTCTTTGTCAACGGGGCTGCATCCGAGGTGAGCAGGCGTGGCCCCCACTTCTGGATGAACAACCGCTGTCAGACCATCGACTCACTGCGTTTCCGTGAGCAGACTGCCGACAGTGATCACGAGATCCTGATTATCCCTCATCGTGCCTCGCGTGCAGAGGGGGAGTGGGTGGTTCCGGAGGGGCACTACTTCATGCTGGGGGACAACCGGGACAACAGCCGGGACAGCCGCTACTGGGGATTTGTCCCGGAGGGGAATATTGTCGGCAAGGCGGTGGGTGTCTGGATGAGTTGGGACTTCAATTGTGGTGACGGCATCAGTTGGGGTCGTATAGGCTCAATCGAGTAACGGATCCGCTTTCACCGATGTCGATGTCACCCATTGAGGGGCTTGAGTCCAGACTGAACTACCGCTTTCGGCAGAGAGATCTGCTTCGACACGCCCTGACCCACCGCAGCATGGGGCAGCAGAACAACGAGCGCCTCGAGTTCCTGGGAGACTCCATTCTCGGCTTTGTGGTGAGCGGGATGCTCTACCACCACTTCCCGGATGTGGCGGAAGGGGACCTCAGTCGGCTGCGGGCGAGACTGGTTCGTGGAGAGAATCTCGCAGAGATTGCGCGCGAATTCAGCCTCGGTGAGGCACTGCTGCTGGGGCAGGGAGAGCTGAAGAGTGGCGGTTTTCGGCGCGACTCGATTCTCGCCGACGCGATGGAGGCAGTCATCGGTGCAATCTATCTCGATGGTGGTTTTGAGCAGTGTGAGCAGTGGCTCAAGTCACTGTTTGAGGAGCAGATCGCATCGCTCCCCCCGCTCTCGCAACTGAAGGACCCCAAGACCAGGCTGCAGGAGTGGCTGCAGGCCCGCGGGCAACCGCTTCCTGAATATGAGGTGGTCAAGGTTGAGGGGGAGGGCCATCTGCAACTTTTCCGTGTAGCATGTCGGGTTAAGGGGATGAATCTGACAACCCGGGGGGAGGGAAGAAGTCGCAGAAAGGCGGAGCAGGAGGCGGCCACCCTTGCCATCAAGGAGCTGGAGAAGAGTGCATGAGTGAGTCGGACAGCTCAGTAACCAGAAGTGGGCTGATCGCAATTGTTGGTCGCCCCAATGTGGGCAAATCGACGCTGATGAACCGCATTCTTGGCGAGAAGCTGAGCATTACCTCACGCAAGCCGCAGACCACCCGTCACCGCCTGCTGGGGATCAAGACAACCGGATCCGCCCAGTTTGTCTATGTGGATACCCCCGGCATCCACTCCAGTGCCGAAACCGCAATGAACCGTTATCTGAACCGTGCCGCAACCGGAAGCATGGATGATGTCGATGTGGTGCTCTTCGTAGTTGATGGAGAGAAGTGGAGCGAGGAGGATGAGGCCGTTCTTGATCTGCTGAAGGGGCAGCGTGCACCGGTTGTTGCGGTTGTAAACAAGGTGGACCAGATCGGCAACAAGGAGCTGCTGCTGCCGCTGATGGAGTCGCTCTCTGACCGTTTTCCGTTCAGTGCCATCGTGCCGCTCTCCGCGCTCAAGGGGAAGGGGGTTGCAGAGCTGGAGGAGACCCTGGAGTCACTGCTCCCGGAAGGGGGCCACTTCTACAGTGAGGATCAGATCACCGATCGCAGTGAACGCTTTCTGGTTGCAGAGAGAATCCGTGAGAAACTGACTCGGCAACTGGGACAGGAGCTCCCCTATGCGCTCACCGTTGAGATTGAGCAGTTCAAGGAGGAGGGCAATGTTACAGAGATTGCCGCCGTGATCTGGGTAGAGCGTGAGGGGCAGAAGGGGATTGTGATCGGCAAGAAGGGGGCACGTTTGCGCTCTGTCGGCAAGGAGGCAAGAGAGGAGCTGGAGCAGCTGTTGGGGCGGAAGATCTTTCTTCAGCTCTGGGTCAAGGTGCGTGCAGGCTGGTCCGATGATGATCGCGCCCTGCAGAGTCTGGGCTACCGGGAGGACCAACTCTGATGACAGCCCGCGACCGGGACCGGTTTCATTCAGCCTTTGTGCTGCATGCGCGCCCCTTTCGCAACAGCAGCCAGATTGTCGAGGTTCTTACCGAGAAGATGGGCCGGGTGGGGCTGGTTGCACGTGGCTCCACACGGGGCAAGTCCCCACAGTCGGCACTGCTGCAACCCTTCACACCACTGCAGCTGACCTGGAGTGGGCGGGGTGAGCTCCATACCCTCAACCGTCTGGAGGCAACGGATAGGGCATTCACCCTGCCGGGGAGACGCATGCTCTGTGGGCTCTACGCCAATGAGCTGCTGGTGCGGATGCTTCACCGTGGTGATCCACATCCGGAGCTGTTTCATGGTTACTGCAAACTGCTGTCAGGATTGAGCCGGGGTGAGAGTGAGGCGCGGATCCTGCGCGGCTTTGAGATTCTTCTGCTGGAGGCGGTTGGATTTGGCTTTGACCTCCATCTGGACTGTTCCGGTTCACCGATTCATCCGGAGCAACACTACGGGTACCATCCGGAAGAGGGGCTGACCCCCGTTCCCCACACCATGGCTGCAGAGGGCGGCCACTCTCTGCTTGTAACGGGAAAGACACTGCAGTGGCTCCGCGCAACGGAGAGGGCAGTCGAGAACAGGGTCATGCAGGAGGCAAAACAGCTATTGAGAACAGCGATTGATTACCACCTTCCCGGCGAGCTGGAGAGCCGGAAGCTGATTGCACAATATGGAGCACTGAATTGAGTAGCGAGAACCTTCCCCTGTTGGGGGTCAATATTGACCATGTTGCCACCCTGCGTCAGGCGCGGGGAACCTCCTATCCCAGCGTGATGGCTGCCGCCATCCTGGTGGAGCAGGGGGGGGCAGACGGGATCACCATGCATCTGCGAGAGGATCGTCGCCATATCCAGGACCATGACCTGGAAGAGGTTGCTGCCCATGTAAAGACCAAGATCAACCTGGAGATGGCGGTGACGGAGGAGATGATCTCGATCGCCGAACGGTTCCGCCCCGCCGACTGCTGTCTGGTTCCGGAGAAGCGCGAGGAGCTGACCACCGAGGGTGGCCTCGATGTGGCCGGGCAGAGCGGAAAGATGCGGGATGCAGTGGCCCGTCTCGCCGCCGCAGGAATCCAGGTCTCCCCCTTTATCGACCCCGACCCACGTCAGATCGAGGCGGTGGCCGAGATTGGTGCCCCGGTCTGTGAGATCCATACCGGCCGTTACGCCGATGCCACCGGGCAGCGGGAGCAGGATGAGGAGTTTGAGCGCATCCGCGAGGCGGTCCGTTTCGCCAGGGAGCTGGGGATTCAGCCCAATGCGGGCCATGGTCTCCACTACCAGAACGTCCAGCCGATTGCGGCTCTGCCGGAGATTGTGGAGCTCAACATCGGCCACTCCATTGTTGCCCATGCCGTGCTGGGTGGAGGGCTGGAGGCCTCTGTCAGAGAGATGAAGCGGCTGATCGTCGAGGCGCGTAGCCACTGATCCGGGCAATACTTTCTATTCCCGGTGCTGAAAAGCAGGTAGCTAAGGCGTTATGATGAGCGAGATGAAACAGATCGAAATCTACCAGACCGAGGATGGCAGAACTGAAATTGAGGTCAGGCTGGAACAGGAGACCCTGTGGCTTTCTCAGGCACAGATGGCAGGGCTGTTTGACAAAGACAGTGACACTATTGGTCTGCATTTGAAGCATATTTATGCTGAGGGCGAACTGGAGCGTGATTCAACTACCGAGGAATCCTCGGTAGTTCGTCAAGAAGGAAAAAGGGAGGTCCGAAGAAAAATTCGTTTCTATAACCTGGATGCCATTATTTCAGTTGGGTACCGGGTCAATTCAAAAAAGGGTACCCAGACCTTTCTCTGGCTGCAGCGCTACGATGAGGGTTGCAGGGAGGTCTCCGGGCAGGCGGAGAGTTTCAGGAGGTATCAACATGGATAGACGGCTATGATTGCTGGAATCGGAACCGATATTGTCCGTATTGAGCGCCTGGAGCAGAGTCTGCAGCGCCATGGCGAGCGCTTTGCGCAGAAGATTCTGGGGGAGGGGGAGTGGCAGGAGTTTCAGCAGTGTGGTGAGAAGAGCCGCCCCCACTTCCTGGCCAAGCGCTTTGCCGCCAAGGAGGCGGCGGCCAAGGCACTGGGCACCGGCTTTCGCGATGGGATACAGTTGCACCATATTGAGGTGACCCATACCGCTCAGGGGAAGCCGGAGCTGCGCTTCTCTGCGGCGGCAGAGAGGCAGCTGCAGCAGCTTGGGGTGAGATCAACCCACCTCTCGATCTCCGATGAGCAGGAACATGCGGTCGCTTTTGTGATCCTGGAAAAATAGCCCTGGAAAAGAAGATGAACTACCCAACCATGCAGTCCCTTGTTGGCAATACACCACTGGTCCAGCTTCAGCGCCTGCCAGGGCGCGGCAATACAGAGCGAAACAACAAGATTCTGGTCAAGCTGGAGGGGAACAACCCGGCCGGATCGGTCAAGGATCGCCCTGCACTGAGCATGATCCAGCATGCCGAGGCGCGCGGAGAGATCCGGCCCGGCGATACCCTGATTGAGGCCACCAGCGGCAATACCGGAATTGCACTTGCGATGGCAGCGGCGATCATGGGATACCGGATGGTTCTGGTGATGCCGGAGCACATGAGTGTGGAGCGACGTGCCTCGATGCGTGCCTATGGTGCCGAGCTGGTGTTGACTCCGGAGGAGGGGAGCATGGAGGCGGCGATCGACAGGTCGCGTGAACTGGAGGCGGCCGGCAGAGGGAAGATTCTCGACCAGTTCTCCAACCAGGATAATCCGCTGGCCCACTACGAGGGGACCGGACCGGAGATCTGGCGCGATACCGCTGGAGAGATTACCCACTTTGTCAGTGCGATGGGGACAACCGGGACCATCATGGGAAACTCCCGCTACCTCAAGGAGAAGAATTCAGGGATCCAGATTGTCGGGGTGCAGCCCCAGGAGGGCTCCAGTATTCCGGGCATCCGCCGCTGGCCCGAGGCGTATCTGCCTAAAATCTATGATGCATCCCGGGTGGATCGCCTGATCGATGTCTCGCAACAGGATGCCGAGGAGATCACCCGGCGGCTGGCGGCAGAGGAGGGGATCTTCTGTGGTATCTCCTCCGGCGGTGCAGTCGCCGCAGCCCTGGAGCTCTCCCGACAGCTGGAGAACAGCATTATTGTCACCATTATCTGTGACCGCGGTGACCGCTACCTCTCGACCGGGGTATTTCCATCCGAATAACCCTTTTCCACAACGCTGTCGTGGATGGTGTACAATCCTGACTAAATCAGTATGAAATTAAGGGGGCACGCATGAGCCAGAATAGTGAAGCAGAGATCGAGTTCAGCTACGAGGAGCGTCTACTGCTGACCCGCCGGGTGATGTCCCTGTTTGAGGAGTGGGGGCTTGGCAAGAGAGAGCAGCTGATGCTGCTGGGACTTGCCGGGAAGGAGCGGATGCTGACCCAGTTCAAATATGGAACCCCGGTGCCCGACGAGCAGCCCGTGCTGCAGCGTGTACGCCACCTGATCGGGATCGGCGATGCACTCTTCCACAACTTTCCCAGAAGCCGGGCGGGTGGGGCGGTCTGGCTGCGCCACACCAACAAATACCTCTCCAGGCGTCCCCCCCTGACCATCATGCTTGAGGATGGGATTCCCGGACTCAAACAGGTCTGGGTCAACCTCGACTGCACCCAGGGGTGGGATTAGTGGCTGGCCGCAGACGCCGTAAACCACTACCCCAGGACCCCATCGAGGCGACCATTGACTCCCTCGCCCATGACGGGAAGGGGATCGCCCACAATGACGAGGGGAAGGTTGTCTTCATCTCCGGGGCACTGCCTGGTGAGGTGGTGCGCTACAAGATGACAGGGCGCCGCCGCAGCTTTGATTCGGGTGAGGTGGTTGAGGTGATCTCCCCATCGGCAGACCGGGTTGATCCCCCCTGCCCACACTTCTCCGGATGTGGTGGCTGCTCCCTGCAGCAGATGGAGCCCGCTGCACAGATCCGGTTCAAGCAGCAGTCACTGCTGGATAACTTCTCTCGACTCGGCAGGGTGGCCCCGGACGAGCTGCTCTCCCCACTGACAGGCCCCGACCATGGATACCGCCGCAAGGCACGCCTTGGGGTGCGCCATGTCCCGAAGAAGGGTGGGGCACTGGTCGGCTTTCGGGAGAAGTCGAGCGGCTATCTCACGGTAATGGACTCCTGCAGCGTGCTGGTGCCCGAGGTGGGGGAGCGCATTGCAGCGCTGCGCGAACTGATCACCTCGATGGACGGCTGCAACAAGATCGCCCAGATTGAGGTGGCCTGTGACGACCACCACTGCCTGCTGGTTTTCCGCAATCTGGAACCGCTCTCGGAGCCAGACCAATCGAGACTGGACCGGTTTGGCAGGGAGTACAACCTGAGGATCTATCTCCAGCCCAAGGGGCCGGAGAGTGTCGCCCCGCTCAACAGTGATCACAAGACGGAGCTCAGCTATCGTCTCGATCCGTTCGATCTGCAGTACCGCTTTCTTCCAACCGACTTCACCCAGGTCAATGCGGCCATCAACCAGGCGATGGTTCCCCGTGCCGTGGAGCTGCTGCAGCTCTCCGCTGAGGATGAGGTGCTCGATCTCTTCTGTGGCCTCGGCAACTTTACCCTTCCGATCGCCCGCACCGTGGCCCATGTGGTGGGTGTTGAGGGGGATGAGGCACTGGTGCAGCGGGCGCGTGATAATGCTGCTGCGAACGGCATTGGGAATGCAGCGTTTCATGCGGTGGATCTCCAGGATGAGGAGAGCGGCGGGGTCTGGCTGAACGACCGCTACAACAAGGTGCTGCTCGACCCCCCGCGCAGTGGTGCACTGGAGATTGTCCAGAAGATGGGGAGGATCAATCCTGAGCGGATCGTCTATGTCTCCTGCAACCCCTCCACCCTGGCACGGGATGCCGATGAGCTGGTCAACAACCAGGGATACCGTCTCCTCTCTGCCGGGGTGATGGACATGTTTCCCCATACCGCCCATGTGGAGTCCATTGCGCTCTTTGTCAGGGGTGATTGAGGCTGCCACAAGCAGGAGCTGGCAATGGAGGGAGATTGCCGGACCAGAGTGACAGGAGTGGTTGACATCCTCCCCTCCGTGAACGAAGGGGATTCCAACGTCAGGGGGCGAGTAGTTACTTGAAATCATTGATATCAACCCTGTGAACTTTCACTGTTACAGCAGCTGGTCCCAGCTACCCGAAGCGGCCGGTTCGCTATTCGACCACGCCGGGGCGCAGAGCATGTTCCTCACCCGTGAGTGGTTCGAGGCGCTCGCTGCAACAACCTCCGAGGAGGGGCATTCACTGCTGCTGGCTGCCGTGGTCGATGGAGATCGTCTGCTGGCACTGCTCCCACTGAGTGGCTCCGGTGGATACTGGCACGCATTCAGCCACCGCTACACCGCCCTCTACAGCCTGCTGCTGGCAGAGGAGCGGGTGGAGGAGACCCTGCGCACTCTTGCCGAGGGGCTGAGCCAGATCCCCATCCACTCCATTCAGCTGAGCCCTGTTGCCGAGGATGACAGCAACCTGTTGCGGCTGCAGCGGGCGATGGAGTCCCTCGGTTACGAATCCCAGCGGCACTTCTTCTTCCATAACTGGCTCCACCGTACGGAGCACCAGCCGTTCGATCAATACATGGCCGGGCGGCCTGCCCGGCTACGCAACACCATTGCACGCAAGCGGCGCAAGCTGGAGCGTGAACACGGTTGCAAGATACGCATGTTCCGGGGGGGTGAGGTGCGCGAGGGGCTGCTCGATTACCACGCTGCCTACCGGGCGAGCTGGAAGGCGAACGAGCAGTATGCGCAGCTGCTCGATGCGGTTGCAATCAACCTCTCAGTGCCGGACTGGACCAGGCTTGCCGTCCTCTATATCGATGGCATCCCCGCCGCAGCACAGCTCTGGTTTGTTGTGCAGGGGAGGGCGAGCATCTTCAGGCTGGCCTATGACGAGGCGTGGAAGCGCTACTCCCCGGGCTCCATTCTCACCGCCCACCTGATGCAGCAGGTGATGGATATCGACCGGGTTGAGGAGATCGACTTCCTTACCGGAAATGAGCCCTACAAGCAGGAGTGGATGTCACTGCGCAGGCAGCGCTGGCGGCTACTGTTCACCAGATCACAGAAACCACAGGGTGGTGCCCGCATCCTGATAGAGAGGTTCAGGGGGCGCTTTTACTCTATGCTCAACAGGAGGAATCCATAATATCTGACTGATTTTTCTTCAGTTCCGGGTCACCGCTGTTTGGTGAGTTGCATCTCCCGAACAGTGAAAAAAACCGACTCTATCAGTTTTTCCCGTTGATGGTCGTTGTTGTGGTCTCTCGTTGGGCCGGAACATTGACATCCAGTCTGGATGGCCTACTCTGTAGTGAGAACAGCAGGGAGTATTGCCATGGTGAATGTTCGTGCGCTGGCGCTCTCCATCGCCATCTTGTGGGGTGGAGCGATGATGGTCATGGGGTGGATTGCACCATTTGGGTATGGTGAAGAGATCGTTACCCTGATGGGCTCTCTCTATCTCGGTTATCAGCCCGGGTTTCTGGGTGGAGTTGTGGGTGGCCTCTGGGAGAAATCACCATGACACTTCAGACGCTCCAGGAGATATTGGGCTGGTCTGCGGTGATCAATATGGGGATCTTCCTCTTCTGGTTCCTGATTATTGCGTTTGCCCATGACTGGATCTATCGTCTCCATACCCGATGGTTCAGGCTCACGGTAGAGCAGTTTGATGCCATCCACTACGCCACCATGGGGGGCTACAAGTTGGCGGTTATTGTGCTCAATGTTGTCCCCTATTTTGCCTTGAGGATCGTCTCCTGACCTTGCTCAGTCAGCGGGTGCGACGGGGGTGACAGAGGTTCTGATTACTTGGTGATCTGGTTGATCTGGGCGTGGTAGTTCTGCCGGTACTCGTCAATGATCGACTCCTGCCGCTCTTTCTCCATGCCGATCTTGTCGAGCGCCATTCTGGCCAGCCCCAGGCTCGCCTCCATATTTTCTGATACCACATCGGAGGCACCAATCCTGCGCAGTGTCATGCACTGTTCCAGGCTGTGGCCGCGGGCATAGAGGGGAATGGCCGGGCAGGAGGTGCGCAGAAACTGCACCAGCCCCTCGGTCGCCCCGGGGTCGTTGAGGGTGATGATGACCGCCTCTGCGCGCTCTGCCCCGCACATCTTCAGCAGCTCCGGGTTATGGATGTCGCCAAAGTAGACCGGATGGCCGTTGGCACGCTCCTTTGCAACAATGGCTGGGTCGTTGTCCAGTGCCATGAAGGAGTGCCCCGCAGTGCGCAGGATTTCACCAATGCGGTGGCCAACGCGCCCAAACCCTACCAGGATGATGGAGGCATCCGATGGCATCTCCACATCAGCCACTGCGGGCTCGGCTCTGGAGGACTCTTTTCTGGAGAATTGTTGGGCCCAGTGTGCGAGCAGCGGGGTTGCCAGCATGCTGAGCAGTACCACCACCAGTAACTGCTCGAACAGTCTGCTCTCCAGAAGCTGGGACTGGTGGGCCAGAGAGAAGAGGACCAGGGCAAACTCCCCACTCTGTGCCAGCAGCAGGGAGACGGCAATGCCATGGTTCCTCCTCAGCCCGAAGAGGCGGGTGAGCGGGTAGAGCGCTGCCACCTTGATGGTGATCAGCAGCACTACCAGTCCGAACAGGAGGAGAGGGGTCTCCAGCAGAAGTGCCAGGTTGAGTGACATTCCCATCGACATGAAGAAGAGGCCGAGAAAGATCCCCCGGAAAGGGTGAATCTCCGCCATCACCTGGTGCTTGTAGGAGGAGCTGGAGAGCAGCAGCCCGGCCAGAAAGGCCCCCATTGCCATTGAGAAGCCGACATGCTCTGTGATCAGTGCCGCACTCAGAACAATCAATACTGCGGTGGCAGAGAAGATCTCGGGGTTTCTGGTGAGTGCAATCTGGTGCAGGAGCGGGTGGAGCAGGTAGTGGCCAACAGCAATGACACTACCCAGGATCAGCAGCGACTCCAGAACCGCCAGCCCGATATCTGCACCAATACTCAACTCCGGTATTGCGAGCAGCGGCACCAGTGCCAGCAGGGGGACAACCGCCAGATCCTGCAGCAGCAGGATGGAGAAGGAGTTGCGGCCGTAGATTGAGGTGAGGTTTCCCTTCTCGGTCAGCAATTGCAGTACAAAGGCCGTTGAGGAGAGGGCCAGTGCCAGACCGATCAGGATCGATGCCTTGAGTGTGATCGAGAAGAGCAGATGGCTAACGAGTATGAGCAGGAGCCCTGTGATCAGAACCTGTGCGCTGCCGAGGCCAAAGACCGAGCGGCGGATTCGCCATAGCAGTGATGGCTTGAGCTCAACACCGATCACAAACAGCAGAAAGACCACCCCAATCTCTGCAAAGTCGTGAATCTCCTCGGTGTTGGTGATCCAGCCAAATCCGGCAGGGCCAACCAGCCCGCCCGCAATCAGAAAACCGGGGACGGCACCCAGTCGGCTCCACTGTGCCAGAGGGACCATGACGACCGCAGCTGCCAGCAGGATCAGGAGATCAAAAATGTGACCGTAGGGCATATGGTGGGGTGCTGCCGATCAAGGCTTCTCGGTTTTGGTAAGGGGGAGAACCCTCGGTTTTATTGCGGTGGGCAGCTGCTCCTGAAAGCGCTGTTCGAACTGCTCCATGGCCTGCAGGAGCTCGCTCCGGAGCTGGTTCTGGATCTGCTCCTGATCCTCACCATGGAAGGTTACGGTGCACGGGACCGGCTGCTCCTGGCTTTCACGTTGTGAGGCGGAGCGTTCCGGTCTCCAGGAGAGGGTGATTGTTCGTCCCCCTTCGCCATCCTGTATCACATGGCGCATGCTGTCGACGAACCAGAATATATCCGGCTCAATGATGGCAAAATACTTCATTGAGGGGATCGGCACAAAGAGGTGGTCACCCTTTACGCGCTCCAGCAGCGCATGGGCCAGGTTGTAGATCTGCGCGGGGATCTGCTCCTCATGGCTGCCATAGGGGGCGGGGACGAAGAAGGTTTGGGTGGTGCGAGTTGCCATGGGATCAATCAACCGTTTATCTGATGGAGAGAACCACATCATACAACGAATTTGCTGATGATCAATATTGGTCGTACGGCCACGGCAATTCCCATTGCAACCCGTCATCCCTGCGATGCTGATTCCGTCGTAACTTCTCAAAAAGTCCATCCATCACGTGGACGCCATGCAGGGTTGCGCTCTGCTTTCTGGGGACGCCGTGAATGCATCCATGCAGGCTTGACGGCGGCATCCATGCCGCCAACACCCCAACAAGCAGATCCCAACCCCACCTGTCTGCACAGAATATGATTTCAGCAGGGAGCAGTGCGCATTGTGGTAAAATGGCCGCTCCTCCCACCCCTGAGTCACGATCCCCATGTCATCCCAACCCAAACCGTTGCCGGCGTTTCAGGCGCTTGGCATCAACCCTGCCGTGCTGCGTGCGATTGCCGAGATCGGTTATGAATCTCCCTCACCGATTCAGGCAGAGGCAATCCCGCCGCTACTTGAGGGGCGTGATATTCTCGGACAGGCACAGACCGGTACCGGAAAGACCGCCGCCTTTGCACTGCCGCTACTCTCGAGAATTGATCTGAAGCTGCGCACGCCGCAGGTGTTGGTGCTGGCACCAACCCGGGAGCTGGCAATCCAGGTCTCCGAGGCGTTCCAGCGCTATGCGCACCAGTTGAAGGGGTTCCATGTGGCCCCCATCTATGGCGGCCAGGACTACCGTCAACAGCTCCGTGCACTGGGGAGGGGGGTGCATGTGGTGGTGGGTACCCCGGGGCGTGTGATGGACCACATGCGGCGCGGCAGCCTCAAGCTGGAGTCACTGCGCTCTCTGGTGCTGGATGAGGCCGATGAGATGTTGCGCATGGGCTTTATCGATGATGTGGAGTGGGTGCTGGAGCAGATCCCGGCCGGGCACCAGACGGCACTCTTCTCGGCCACAATGCCGAAGGCGATCAGCCGCATCGCAAAGACCTATCTGCAGGACCCGGTACTGGTCAGCATCAAGGCCAGGACCACAACCGTCGAGTCGGTGCGTCAGCGCTACTGGATGGTCAGTGGCCTGCACAAGCTCGATGCACTGACCCGTATCCTTGAGGTGGAGGAGACGGACGGGATCATTGTCTTTGTCCGGACCAGGATGCTCACCACGGAGCTGGCGGAGAAGCTCTCGGCACGCGGCTTTGCGGCCGATGCGCTGAATGGCGATATCCCGCAGAAGATGCGTGAGCAGACCGTCAACAAGCTGAAGGATGGAAAGCTGGATATCCTGGTTGCAACCGATGTTGCTGCCCGCGGTCTGGATGTCCCGAGGATCAGCCATGTTATCAACTATGATGTCTCCTACGATACCGAATCCTATGTGCACCGTATTGGCCGTACCGGACGTGCCGGGCGAACGGGGGATGCGATTCTCTTTATTGCGCCACGAGAGAGGCGAATGCTCCATGCGATTGAGCGCGCCACGCGGCAGAAGATTGAGCAGATGGATCTCCCCAGCAATGAGGTGATCAATGATCGCCGTATTGCGCGCTTCAAGCAGCGGATTACCGATACCCTGGGCAGGGAGGAGAATCTGGAGTTCTATGGGCAGATCATTGAATCCTACCGGATTGAACATGATATCCCTGCGATCGAGATTGCGGCGGCGCTTGCCAGCATGTCACAGGGGGATACGCCACTGCTGCTCAGCAGGGAGGAGGGGAGAAAGGGGAGAAAGGGGAAGGAGCGAAGAGAGCGGGGTGGCAGGGAACGTCCCGGGGGGGATGAGTCGAGACGATCGGGCCGCGAGGAGGGAAAGCGATCCGGAAAGGGGGCCAGGCAGAGAGGAGAGCAGCCGCTGGAGAGGGGTCGAGAGCGCTTTCGGCTGGAGGTGGGCCATGCCCACGATGTCAAGGCGGAGAATATCGTCGGGGCGATTGCCAATGTTGCGGGGCTCTTCAACGAGGATATCGGCAAGATCGAGATCCATGAGGAGTACAGCACGATTGACCTTCCCGAGGGGATGCCACGAGATATCTATCGTGACCTGAGGAAGACCTGGGTCTGCGGCCAGCAGCTGCAGATCTCGCATTTGGATGGTGGTGATGGTGGACATCTCCCTCCGCGCAGGCGGAAGCCTGGTGGCAAAAAGTCGGCACCCAGAGGAGGCAAACGGAAGCGGGCAGAGGGCAAGGCAGGGCGGGGCGGTCGTCGCCGCAGCTGACAACCCCGGGTTGTTACCGAACCTTCAGTACAATCTTTCCGGTTGTTGAGCCCCGCTCAATCAGGCGGTGGGCCTCGGCAGCCTCCTCCAGTGGCAGTTGGTGACTCAGGTGAACCCTGAGCTTTCCGGCCTCAAAGAGCGCCCTGCACTCCTCCAGGATCTCTCTCTGGTGAATGCGCATCTCGTGCAGGTTGGAGACCAGTGGGGTGAGCATCAGCTCCTGGGTGATGCGCAGATTGCGATTGCGCGCACTCTTCCAGTCTGCATCTGCGGGAACCTGCAGCAGGGTAACAATCTCGCCATAGTTGCGTGCAGCACGCAGTGAGTTGCTGAAGGTCTCTCCTCCTGCGGTGTCAAGGACCATGTTGACTCCGCCACCCTGACTCCACTGGAGGGTAGCCTCGACAAAGTCCTCCTCCCTGTAGAGGATGGTGTGGTCTGCACCGAGTGAGGTTGCAAGCTCAGCCTTCTCGCCTGAGCTGACGGTTGTGCAGACCCGTGCGCCGATATTGGCAGCCAGCTGAATGGCCAGATGGCCCACACCCCCGGCTCCACCATGGATCAATACCTCGTCCCCCTGGTAGAGGGTGCCGCGGTCAAAGAGCGACTCCCATGCGGTAATCAGGGCAAGCGGGGCGGTTGCAGCCTCCTCGAAGCTGAGGTTCTGCGGTTTTCTGGCAAGGTAGCGCTCATCGACGAGCGCATACTCTGCATAGTTTCCGCTTTCGCCACCGAGGCCGGCGTTGAAGTAGTAGACGGCATCGCCGGGGCTGAAGCGGGTGCACCCTTCTCCCGTCGCCTTGACGACCCCTGCGCCATCGCAGCCCAGGATGTGGCGCGGGGAGTCGGGAAAGTAGACCCCATTGGTACGCAGTTTGGTATCCACCGGATTGACCCCTGCTGCGTGAATCTCGATCAGCACCTCATGGGGGGAGCCGATTTCGGGTCTGGAGAGCTCCTCCAGCTGGAGCTGCTCCGGACCACCCGGTGATCTCATGGTGATCGCCTTCACTGCTGTGCCTCACGTGAACGGCGGGCAATTCTCCGGTAGCGTGGATCGGTTGCTGCAAGCAGGCCACCGATCGACATGATCAGCACACCCATCCAGATCCACTGGATAAAGGGTTTGTAGTAGACCCGCATTGCCCATGCATTGCTGTTCTTGATCGGCTCACCCATCGCGACATAGAGATCGCGGAAGAGCCCCTCATCAATGGAGGCCTCTGTCATCGGCATTCTCTGAACGGTGTAGAGTCGTTTCTCGGGGTGGAGAACGGCAACCTCCCGGTCGCTGCTGTCATAGACACGAACCAGCCCCTCGGTTGTGGTGTAGTTGGGTCCCTGGCGCTGCAGCATCCCCTCGAGGTGGAAGGTGTAGCCTCCGGCCTCGACGCGGCTTCCCGGCTCCATCCGCACATCCTTCTCAATGCTGAAGGCGGTGGTAAATCCAACCCCGAGGATAAAGATTCCCAGTCCGGCGTGTGCAGTGACCATTGCCACATGGCTGCGTGACAGGGCGCGCAACCCCTTCAGGAATCCAGCCTTGTTGCCGCTGGAGCGACTCCAGAGATCCTGCAGCATGGTGGCGATGACCCAGACCGCAATGGCCGAGCTGAGGCTCAGCTGGATCGAGCTCTCCCTGAAGATCAGGAAGGGGAGAGAGAGACCAACCACCAGGGAGGCGATCAGCACGATCTTCTGTTGATTCACCACACGGGCCGCACGGTCTGCCTTCCAGCGAATGACGGCACTGAGCCCGACCAGGAAGGACATTGGCAGCATGATGGGGACAAAGACGGTGTCGAAGTAGGGCGGTCCCACAGAGATCTTGCCCATCTCCAGGGCGTCCAGGATCAGCGGGTAGAGGGTGCCGATCAGTACGGTCAGGGTCGCCACCACCAGCAGTACATTGTTGACCAGCAGAAGGGTCTCACGTGAGAAGCTCTCAAACTTTCCACCACCCCGGATCATCGGTGCGCGCCATGTGTAGAGCCCGAGTGAGCCACCGATCACGATGCCGAGGAAGATCAGGATGAATACACCGCGAGAGGGGTCTGCCGCAAAGGCGTGGACCGATACCAGAACACCGGAGCGGACCAGGAAGGTTCCCAACAGGCTCAGGGAGAAGGTGAAGATCGCCAGCAGTACGGTCCAGACCTTGAATGCACCCCGCTTCTCGGTAACAGCGAGGGAGTGCATCAGTGCGGTGCCCATCAGCCAGGGCATGAAGGAGGCGTTTTCTACCGGATCCCAGAACCACCAGCCACCCCAGCCCAGCTCATAGTAGGCCCACCAGCTTCCAAGGCCGATCCCCAGGGTGAGGAAGACCCAGGCTGCGGCGGTCCAGGGGCGCGACCAGCGGGCCCAGGTGGCGTCCAGATGGCCACCGATCAGGGCGGCAATCACAAATGCAAAGGGGACAGCAAAGCCGACATACCCCATGTAGAGCAGGGGAGGGTGGAGGATCAGTCCCGGATCCTGCAGTAGTGGATTGAGGTCGCGTCCATCAACTGCCGCAGGGATCAGGCGATCAAAGGGGTTGGAGGTGAGCAGCAGAAAGAGGAGAAACCCGATTCCCACCAGACCGAGGACGGCAAGGGCGCGGGAGGTGAGGGTAAAGGGGAGACTCTTGCTGAACCAGGTTACGGCGGCGCCCCACATGCTGAGCATGAAGGCCCAGAGCAGAAGGGAGCCCTCATGCCCCCCCCAGATGGCGCTGATCTTGTAGACCATTGGCAGTTGGGAGTTGGAGTGGCCGGCAATATATTTCACCGAGAAGTCATCCTGTGCAAAGCCGGTTCCCAGCAGAATCATGGCCAGCAGCAGGAAGAAGAACTGCCCCTGTGCGGCGGGGCGTGCCAGTGCCATCCAGTTGGATACCCCCCTCTGGGCGCCAATGATGGGGATGATCCCCTGAACCACCGCAATCGAGAGCGCCACCATCAGGGCAAAGTTTCCCAGCTCAGGGATCATTGCCCCCTCTCCTGCATCTTCTTGATACTCTGTTTGTGTCCCTCTTCCAGGGCCTCTGCGACCTCGGGTGGCATGTAGTTCTCGTCATGTTTTGCCAGTACCTCATCGGCAACAAAGATTCCGTCACCCCCCAGCTTTCCGAGTGCAACAATTCCCTGTCCCTCGCGGAAGAGGTCGGGAAGGATCCCTGTGTAGGCGACGGTTACCGTTTCGGCCTCATCCGTGACATCAAAGTGGACGGTCAGCCCCTCCTCTTCACCCTCGCCACGCTTCAGGCTCTTCTCTGCAACCAGTCCACCGAGACGGAAGGTATGTCCCTGCGGTGCCTCACCGGCAACCACCTGGGTGGGGCTGTAGAAGAGGTTAATGTTCTCGTTAAGGGCCTTCATCATCAGGGTTGCGGCACCGGCAACACCGGCGATGATGAGCAGAACCAGAAGTAGTCTTTTCTTTCGTTTAGGAGTCATGGTCGGTATGAATGGTTGGTTGGATTATCGATTGGTTTGCTGTCGGAGCTGTCGGGCGATCGCCTGCCGTGCCTCACGTGATGTCCTGATCGCACCCAGCAGATTCAGCAGGAGTACAATCAGCGCAATGGCGTAGGCGGAGAGGACATATCCACTGTGGTCCCGAATATTCAGTGCTGCGATGGAGGAGGCGGTTACGGCAGATCCATCGGGTCCGGACTGGTAGCGCCCGGTCACATGGGCTCCCCAGTGGGTACGCAGCTGTTTCGGCAGGTTGCCATTGAAGTTGACCTCAATTTTCTCTCCATCGTCAGACATCATGATCTGGTGATGGTTCCCATCGGAGTGGATCTGGTCGACTGTGCCACGGAACTCGACTGGAGTGGCGGGTGATTCGGCAACCAGCTGACTCGGTGTGAGGATCGGGGTAGGAGCGAATGTGGCGGCGTGGTAGCCCACGTAGCCGACTGCCAGCAGCGGGATGACCCAGTGCAGCGGGCGGACGGCGATGGTCGGGAGCTCGCGTACCCAGCTGCCACGGGAGTCCTGACGCAGTGCAAGGCCACGGGCACGGATCAGGGTGACTACTGCATAGAAGATGGAGAGGGCCAACAGCATCAGCAGCATGGAGGTGAGCATCGTCCCCTCCATCGAGGGCTTGGCAATCTTCGAGACCGTGGCCCCCTGGTGCAGGGTGTTCCACCACTCAACCGAAAAGTGGATGATGGGGATGTTGACCACCCCAACCAGTGCCAGCACAGAGCTGGAGCGGGCGGCATTCTGTCGGTCATCCATCGCCGCACGCAGTGCCATGTAGCCGAAGTAGAGGAAGAGCAGGATCAGCTCGGAGGTGAGGCGTGCATCCCACTGCCACCAGGTGCCCCAGGTGGGTTTGCCCCAGATCGAGCCGCTGACCAGTGCCAGAAAGGTGAAGGCCGCGCCGATGGGTGCGCTGGCTGCCGCGATGGTATCCGCCAGCTTGATTCTCCAGATCAGAAAGATGGCCCCGGAGGTTGCCATGATCATGTAGATCATCATTGAGTTGGATGCGGCAGGTACATGGAGGAAGATGATGCGGTAACTCTCTCCCTGCTCGGAGTGGGTTGGGGCGATGGCAAAGCCGATATAGAGCCCGACTACCATCAGTGCAACCGAGATTCCGGCCAGCCATGGGAGCAGTTTTCCCGACATTGAGTAGAAGTGCCTGGGAGAGGAGAAGCGGTAGATAAAGGCGGGTAGTTTCATGGTTATTGTTGAGCAGAAAAAACAGCATTCTCGCGCAAAGACGCAAAGACGCAAAGGGTGAAAAGCGTAGCGTGGAGTGTATGGTATCTGAAGTAGCTCAAGTGGTTAAGTCTGTCTAAGTCTATGATTAGTGAATTAAAGCTGTTCTTTGCGTCTTTGCGCGAGACCGCTGTTGCTGCTTCCTAACTGATGCTGATCCGGGTTGAGGCGGCTGTTGCCACCGGTGAGAGCGCCAGGGTAAAGAGCAGCAGGGCACCGAGGATGTAGAGGTAGCCATCTACAGGGAGGCCGGCCGCAGCCTCATTGACCGCCATCGAGCCAAAGATCAATACGGGGATATAGAGTGGCAGTACCAGCAGCGAAAGCAGTACACCACCCCTCTTCAGGCCGACGGTCAGCCCCATCCCAATGGCACCCACCAGACTGAGAATCGGGGTCCCCAGTGCAAGCGTGATGACCAGGGTCACCATTGCATCGCTGGGAAGATAGAGCAGCACACCGAGAAAGGGGGCGATAAAGAGCAGTGGCAGACCGGTAATCAGCCAGTGGGCAACAATCTTGGCCAGCACCAGCACGGAGAGTGGATGGTGGCTGAGGGTAATCTGTTCCAGGGAGCCATCCTCGAAGTCGGAACGGAACATGCCGTCGAGTGAGAGCATGGCCGAGAGCAGCGCCGCCACCCAGATAATGCCCGGCGCGATGGTCTCCAGTACCGATGGGGCGGGGCCGACACCGAGCGGAAAGAGGGTCACCACGATAATGAAAAAGAGCAGTGGGTTGGCGATCTCTCCACGATGGCGGAAGGCGAGGGTCAGATCCCGCTTCAGAACCTGGAGGAAGGCGTTGGAGAGGGATCCGGATGGGTTCATGCGGCGACACCCTGCTGGCTGTCGGCAGAGGCCTCCAGGTTGAGAGAGCGGTAGTACTGGTTATCCATCTTCAGTGGATGGTGGGTGGTCAGGATGATGATCCCTCCAGCGGCAACATGCTCCTCAAAGATCTTCTCGATCTCCAGGATTCCCTTGCGATCCAGTGCGGTGAAAGGCTCATCAAGAATCCAGACAACCGTATCGGTTGCCAGTAGTCGTGCCAGTGCAACCCGGCGGTTCTGACCCGCAGAGAGGTGGCGACAGGGGATATCCTCGAAACCGGCCAGCGAGAGGCGGGCAAGAATCTTGTAGAGGTCACTGTCGGATTTCGGGGTGGAGAGGGCCTGTGCAAAGTGGAGATTTTCCAGTGCGGTGAGTTCGCCCTTGATCCCGTTGTGGTGTCCCAGATAGGCGGCATCGCAGTAGTAGTCGGCACGCTCCCTGGCGATATTCTCTCCCTTCCAGAGAATCTCTCCCTCGCTTGGCATCATGATTCCACAGAGCAGGCGCAGCAGGCTGGTCTTTCCACAGCCGTTTCTCCCCTCAATCTGGAGAATGGTTCCGGAGCTGATTTCAAGGTCGAGATTGCTGAACAGCACCCGGTCACCACGGATACACTCAAGCCCGGATGCGACCAGACCGACGCCCTCCATGCGTTCACTGCTTGCTCTGTTCAAGGTATCCATTCCTCTGGCGGCGCTCCTCCCTGCGCTGATGATCTGCCCTTAATGCGGTTTGGGATTCTATCACAACAGAGCCTGTCGGATAGGTGTTGTTGCTAGCGCCGATAGGGGTTTCGCAGCTCCTGCTGCAGGGCGGTGAGCCGGTTGGAGATATCATTGACCTTCTTGCGGATGGTTCCCATCTCTTCATGGATGTCGTTCTGGATCATCTGTACGTTTCTCGCGGACTTGTTGACCTCTTTGCCCATGATTCCAACCCCCTTGATGATGTCGGAGAAGCCACTGCTCAGTCGCTCGATGCCAAGATTGGCCTGGTTCAGGGGGGCAGAGAGAGCGTCGATTCTGTTGTTGAGTGCTGCTATTGCCTCGGCATTGGCCTGCTCCTGTTGCGAGATGTCATAGACCATCTTGAAGAGAAAAATGGTCGCCGCAACCAGAAAGAGGCGAATCAGCAGCGGGGTGTGGAATGATGGACCGGAGTCTGCAGGCGGGATAACGGCGGGCGGGGGAGTAGGTTCCTCCTGGACCGCTTCACTCTCCTGCTGTTCCTGCTCTTCTGTTGTGGTGCTCACTTATCCTTCCTCCTCATCTCTCTTCTGCTGCTCCTCGGCACGGTGATACCACTGTTGTGCCAGCTCCGGATCCTTCTCCACCCCGTCACCGGAGTCGTAGATCATGCCGAGGGTGACCATGGAACCGGAGAGTCCCTGGTCAGCCGCTCTGGTAAACCACTGGATCGCCTGCTGCAGGTCAGCCTCGGTACACTCCCCCTGATAGTACATGAAACCCAGGCTGTGCTGGGCAAAGGGGTGCCCCTTCTCGGCCGCTTCTCGCATGTAGTTGAAGGCCTTTCTCTTGTCCTGGCTCCAGCCGAGCCCATTCTGGTTGATGATGGCAACCCGGAATAGTGCCTCGGGCTCCCCCTGGTCTGCCAGTGGGGTCAGGTGCTGCATTGCGAGGGCAAAATTCTTGGTCTCGAAGGCGGCAAGTCCATCGGCCAGTTGAAAGCTGTTGTTATCAGACATGGTTGTCTCTGTTGCGTAACTTCTCAAAAAGTCCATGTATCAGTCGGACACCATACAGGGCTGCGCTCTGCTTTTTGGGGGCGCCGTGAATGCATCCGTGCAGGCTTGATGGCGGCATCCATGCCGCCAACACCCCAACAAGCAGATCCCAACCCTGCCTGTCTGCACAAGGTTATTGAGAAGTTACTTTGTTGCTCAGTAATATCGTGTTTAATATAGCAAAGAACATGGCAAGACTGTACTCTTCACTTGGCTGAAACAGCAATCCTCATATGGGGAATCAGCTGTCATGTTATGAGAACCGCTGCTGGCTGAAAGCACCTGCTTTCCTCCGCTTTCAGTGGCTTTGTGGAATCATGGAGAAGAAGATGGAGCAGTTGGCAATTATTGGTGGTACAGGGCTGGAGCAGATG
>CAYFMF010000016.1:9008-13700 GCA_964344135.1 uncultured Piscirickettsiaceae bacterium | reverse complement strand
GGAGAAGAAGATGGAGCAGTTGGCAATTATTGGTGGTACAGGGCTGGAGCAGATGGATGGGCTGGAGAATGTTCATCGTCACACCATTGATACCCCCTATGGGGCACCCTCATCAGACCTGGTTGAGGCAACGCTGAACGGGAGAGGGGTGGTCTTTCTCTCTCGCCATGGCGAGGACCACTCGATACCGCCGCACAGGGTCAACTACCGGGCCAATCTCTGGGCGCTCAAGGAGTTTGGTGCTGATGCAGTGGTTGCGGTGGCTGCGGTGGGGGGCATTACCGATGCCATGGTCCCGGGGCAGGTCTCCATTCCGGATCAGATTATCGATTACACCTGGGGGCGGGAGCACACCTTCTCTGTCGGCCCCAACGTAGAGCATATCGATTTCAGCTGGCCCTACTGCAGTGATCTGCGAAGGCAGTTGCTGGATGCGGCCGCATCATCCGAAACGGCGGTGGTTGATGGGGGCACCTATGGGGCAACCCAGGGGCCGCGCCTGGAGAGCGTTGCCGAGATCCGTCGCATGGAGCAGGATGGATGCGATATCGTGGGGATGACCGGGATGCCGGAGGCCTCGCTGGCGCGAGAGCTGGGGCTCTGTTATGCCTGTTGTGCCATCTCTGCCAACTGGGCGGCTGGCAAGGATGGGACGGAGATCACCATGGGGGAGATTGAGGAGAATCTCAGGGGAGGAATGGGTGGGGTGATGGCAATTCTGCGCGCCCTTCTTTCTATCTGAAGAGGGGGGTTGCTGCAAGCTCCTCTGCAATGGACTCCCACGGCGAGTCGCCCTTTCGTGCAGTGATTGGAATGAGTGGTTCCGTGACCCGTTCCCGCAGTGATCTCAGGTTGTCCATCTCGGAACTGTCCATGCTGTTCAGCAGGATACATTCAATACTTAATCCAGTATCAAGAATTGCACTGCGTGATAGCAGGGTCTGATTGACCGCCCCCAGACGATCCTCGGCCACCAGTATGACCGGCAGTGCCAGTGCCCTGGCAAGATCGGCGTTGAGCGCGCCCTCTGCAATCGGAGAGAAAAAACCACCGGCCCCCTCGACCAGAAGGAGGTGCTCTTCCTGTTCGCCTTCTGGAAGGGTGCAGGCCTCGACCAGCATCTCCAGCGTGAGTCTGCTTCCGGATAATTCGGCAGCCCGCTCAGGGGAGAGAGGCTGGGGGAAGCGATAGGGACAGATCTCTCCCAGTGAATCGGTTGTTCTGCTGGCCTTTTGCAGGGTGCTGGCATCCTCCGGGAACAGCTGTTCGCCGTGGCTGTTTGGGCGACAGCCGGATTCGGCCGGTTTTCTGGGGTGTACGCTCACTCCCCGGGCGGCATGGAGGGATGCGATGGCCGCTGCGATCTCGGTCTTCCCGACACCGGTATCCGTACCCGTTACAAAGAACCCTCTGCTCATCGACATGCAATCTGTCGCTATTGGGTCAGTCGCTCCATCGCCTCACGATACTTGGCAATGGTGTTTTCCACTACCTCGCTGGGCAGTTCCGGGCCGGGCGCCCTCTTGTCCCACTCCAGGCTCTCCAGATAGTCACGCACGTACTGCTTGTCGAAGCTGGGAGGGCTGATGCCCGGTTGGTACTGGTCTGCAGGCCAGAAGCGGGAGGAGTCGGGAGTCAGCACCTCATCAATCAGTACCAGATTGCCACTCTCATCCTCTCCGAACTCGAACTTGGTGTCGGCAATGATGATGCCGCGCTCCAGCGCATAGGCTGCGGCCTCGCTGTAGAGTCTCAGGCTGACATCACGCACCTCTTCTGCCAGCTCCTGTCCCAACAGTTTGACGGTATGTTCAAAGTCGACGTTCTCGTCATGTGCACCGACATCCGCCTTGGTGGATGGGGTGTAGAGGGGTTCAGGCAGCCTGTCGGCCTGTTGCAGCCCCTCGGGCAGCTCGATTCCGCAGACCGCACCGCTACGCTGATAGTCCTTCCAGCCGGACCCAATGATATAGCCGCGAACAATGGCCTCAATGGGCAGTGCCTTGAGGCGGCGCACCACAATGGCGTGATCCCTGATGGGTTCACGCTCTCTCGGGTCGGGAAGTGCCTCCTCCAGCGTCATCTCTGCGATATGGTTGGGAACGATCTCCCGGGTGCGATCAAACCAGAAGTTGGCTACAGCAGTCAGTATCGCCCCCTTGCCTGAAATTGGGGTGGGGAGGACGACATCAAAGGCGGAGATGCGATCGGTGGTGACGATCAGCATGTGCCCCTCGTCAACCTCGTAGATATCTCGTACTTTCCCCTTGTGAATCAGGGGTAGTGAGGTGATATTGGTATCAAAAACAGTATTCACGACAGTTCCGGATGGCGTGCGGTGTGTCTCATGAGAAAGCAATGGATCATATTTGACTCCTCTCGATAGAGCGGGTTATTTGGTCAGTGAGGCAAACAGTGTCGGCAGCTTCTCGGGCAGCCGCTCGACGTTGTCGATTACCACAAACTGGTTGTCAAAAATATCCCGTACATATTCATCTGCATTGGGGTCCAGAGAGATACAGTAGGGGTAGATGCCATGCTCATCCATCTCCTGTACCGCCTTGCGGGTGTCGTGGATCAGTAGCTGCTCATCCTCAACATCGACATCAGAGGGCTCACCATCGGTGAGGATCAGCAGCAGCTTCTTGTCCGCCTTCTGCCCCTCGAGGTAGTGGGCGGCATGGCGAATTGCACCGCCCATCCGGGTGGAGAAGCCGGCCTCGATCTTCGCCAGCCGTGCCTTGACGTCATCATCCCAGTGCTCACTGAACCCCTTGATGTGGTGGTAGCGGACATCATGGCGGGAGTTGGAGTGGAAGCCGGCAATAGCAAACTTGTCCCCCAGTTGTTCAATGGTCCAGGAGAGCAGGGAGGTGGCCTCCTGACACAACTCCAGAATGGTCTGAGTGGAGCCGGGAACCTTCTCGTTGAGTGACTCCGAGAGGTCTATCAATAGCATTACCGCAATGTCGCGCCCATCATTGCGGTGGTCCATGTTGATACGGGGGTCGGGCTGCGCGCCGCTCTTGAAGTCGATCAGTGAGCGGATGGCGACATCGAGGTCGAGTTCGGACCCCTCCTCCTGGTAGCGGATCCGGACATAGTTCTGGGGCTTCAGCAGATCAAGAATCTGCTTCATCCGCTTCACCAGCCCCTGGTGTTTCTCCAGCAGCTCATCGATCCTGTGGGCATCGCCCGAGGGGTGTTTCGCCTCGTAGAGGGTGACCCAGTCGAGGCGGTAGCTCTTGGTGTGGTAGTCCCACTCCCTGTAGTGGCGGGGTGGCAGGCCATCCAGCTCCTCATCACCCTGCGGCTTGCGCTTCTCGTTGAACTGCTCCTCATCATCCCCATCCTCGATGTAGATCCACATGTGGCGGTTGTCATCGCGATAGCTCACCTCGGTATCGGTGAAACGGATGTTGGGAAGCTGATCGGCCTGACGGCGGGTCTTGGCCACAAACTGAGGGCCCAGTATCCCCATCTTCTGGGTGGAGTGGTCGCCCGACTCCATGATCTCGTGGAAGCGCCTGGCAAATTCGTTGATCACCTCGCTCTGGTAGCCGTGGTCCGGATCGAGGATGGCACGGGAGAGCATGGTTGTTCGGTGGCGGATGCAGGACTCATTCTCATGGTCACAGCTCCCCTCGACCGGGGCCGGGTGCAGGGTCATAAAGAGCGTACGCAGGCCTGGATAGCGCTGCATCAGCAGGTACTCAATACGGCAATCCTCCAGCATCATTACGGTGTGGCGCTGGAAGGGGCTGAAGTTGTCGACAATGATCGGTGTGGTCCAGACCCGGTGTGCCGCGATGTGGGCCAGCAGTGCACGATAGCGGTCCATGCCACTGATGCCGTTGAGTGGCTCATAGCTGTCGGGGATGCGGATTCCGTCTGCGGTGTAGTAGGGGAGCTGCTTCTCGTAGGGGTTGTAGCCTCGAGAGTAGGGGACCAGCTGTTCGGGGTCATCCCACATTGCCCGCATGTAGAAATCGAGCTCCCGCTCGCTGTCGATGAAGAGGGTACCGCTGCGCTCCTTCATCAGCATCGCCTTGCTGTCGGCGGTCTCCAGGGAGAAATACTCTTTTTGGCGATCCGGGTGGTTGTTGTAGTACTTGATGCCGTAGTCGACCCAGTTGGCCAGGCCATCAATGCTTACCTGGTGGAGGAGGTAGGGGGCCTTCTGCAGAAACTCCGGCAGTCCCGGGCTGGGGAAGGTGGTGTGGTGGCCGTGGATCGAGCCGGCGGTCTCCTCAGCCAGATGGTTGACGAGATCGAAGTACTCCTCCATCTGCTCACCAGTCGGCAGGCAGCGGGTCACCTCGTTCAGGGTGTTGAGGAAGGGGATGATGGAGTTGCCGTTTGGGGTGCGGGACATGATCCAGACCTGATCGGCGGTTTTCCGGATAAAATCCTCATCGATACGGTTGGCCATCTCCGGAATCTCTTCGAGAAAGATGAGAACCGGCTCAACCCCACGACCGATCATGCAGACGGTTGATGCCCCCTCCAGATAGGCATCGACCGCCTCCGCAGAGAGGTGCGAGAGCGCATCACGGATGAAGTCCTCAAAGTGCTCATCAATGATGGGAAAGTTGCAACGCAGTTTTTCGCGGAAGGTTTGTAGCTCTTCTTCGTTCATATCGTTCTGACCCTGATAAAAGCGGCCTCACGCAAAGGCGCGAAGACGCAAAG
>CAYFMF010000016.1:0-8908 GCA_964344135.1 uncultured Piscirickettsiaceae bacterium | reverse complement strand
CGCAAAGTACTATAAGCCATTGACTACCCGTTTTATGCCCTGTTTTACCAAAGGTGCTCCGAAGTTGATCAATAGCCCCAGTTTTCTATTGGATACCCTGAGGTAGGTGAGGAGTTGTTTGCTATGTACTGCTTGCAACGCCTCTAATGATTTCAACTCTATGATCACCAAATTATCTACAATTAAATCTGCCCGGTAGGCCTCATCAATGGTGTGGCCATCATATACCAACGGGACAGGTACCTGTGTTTCGACAACATGCCCTCTTTTCCTCAACTCATAGGCCAAAATGCGTTCATAGACAGATTCCAGTAATCCTGGGCCAAGAGAGGAGTGAATATGGTAGGCGGTATCAACAACGGATTCCGCAATACCATTCTCTCTATTCACCCTGGCGTCTCTCTTTGCGTCTTCGCGTCTTTGCGTGAGGCCTGCTGTTGATTTAGCTGTTACCCAAAGATTGCCTCAATCGAGTGGTCCAGGGTCTGGCGGATATCGGCATCATCGGTGATTGGGCGCACCAGTGCCATTCGGCAGGCGGCCCTGGTCTCGATCCCCTGGTTGATCAGGTTGGCGGCATAGGCGAGAAGTCGGGTGGATATCCCCTCATCCAGACCATGCCCCTTGAGGTTGCGGGCAGTCTCGGCAATCTGTACCAGCTTGCCGGCGGTCTCGGAGTCGATATTTCCCTCCTTGGCGACAATCTCGGTCTCGAGGGTGGCGGAAGGGTAGTCGAAATCGAGGCCGGTAAAGCGCTGCTTGGTGGACTGCTTCAGATCCTTCATCAGGCTCTGGTAACCGGGATTGTAGGAGATCACCAGCTGGAAGTCGGGGTGAGCATCGATCAGCTCTCCCTTCTTGTCGAGTGGCAGGGTGCGACGGTGGTCGGTTAGCGGATGGATCACCACGGTAGTGTCCTGACGTGCCTCGACGATCTCGTCGAGGTAGCAGATGGCACCGATGCGGGCTGCAACCGTGAGCGGGCCATCCAGCCAGCGGGTGCCATTGGCATCGAGCAGGTAACGTCCCACCAGGTCGGAGGCGGTCATGTCCTCGTTGCAGGCCACAGTGATCAGGGGCTTCTGGAGCTTCCAGGCCATGTGCTCGATGAAGCGGGATTTTCCACAACCGGTGGGCCCCTTGACCATCACGGGCAGGCGGGAGTTATAGGCTGCCTCGTAGAGGGCCACCTCATCTCCCTGCTCCTCGTAGTAGGGCTCATCGGTAATCAGGTACTGGTCGGTATTGATATCGCTCATGTTGAAGCTCCAGGTAATGGTCGGGTTTGAGTCTGTAATGCTGTTCAGATAAAGATACTACAAAAGGTCGGTTTTATCCTTGTCTGAAGAGCCATTTGCGAAACTCTAACCGGTGGGAGCGGCGCCCCATCCGTCGATAGTTTTGCAAATGGCTCTGAAGCGTATTGTTATCTTGATAAAAAAGGTTGGTTATTGGGTAAAAAAGAGACCCCGCGAGGGGGTCTCTTTTCAACAAGGGGGGGGTTATCCCAAGATGACCACGAATGCTATCAAGCATTCGTAGGGTTACTTGTGTACGCCCAGCTTGTCTCTCCATCCTGGGAAGATGGAATCTGCATCGTGTGGGAACGACTCGAATGCACGAGCGAACTCCTTGTGCTCCTTCGCCCACTCGATGGGGTCGGCACCCGCCTTCCAGCACTCGTAGGACTGACGCAGAGAGGTTGCACCAGCAGCTGGAGAGTCGATGTGACCGTAGGAACCACCACCAGAGGTGTTGATGATGTTTCCGTGGCCCAGGTTCTCGAAGAAGCCTGGCAGACGCAGTGCGTTCATGCCACCAGAGATGATTGGAGTCGTTGGCTTCATGCCGTACCACTTCTGGTTGTAGACAGGACCCTGGCACTCGTCACGCTCGATCATGTAGGCGATGATCTTGTCAGAGGCATCACCCTCCATCTTGCCGTAGCCCATGGTGCCCACGTGGATACCGGAGGCACCCTGCAGACGGGACATCTTCGCCAGTACGAATGCGGTGTAACCACGCTTGGAGCTTGGTGAAGTTACCGCACCGTGACCTGCACGATGGTAGTGGAGGTACTGACCCGCGAAGTAGCGACGTGCAGTAGTGACCATACCTGGACCACCAACATAGCCGTCAACCAGGAATGCAACCTTGTCTGCATCCTCAGCGAAGGTCTCGAGGATGAACTCACCACGAGCGATCATCTCGTTATGGTCATCCGCAGTAATGTTTGCAGAGAAGAGCTTGGCCTCGCCAGTCTCATCCTGAGCGCGCTTCATGGCGTCAGCAACCAGTGGGTATACCTTCTTCGCAGGGCAGAATACCTGGTTACCCTGAGGCTCGTCGTTCTTGATGAAGTCACCACCCAGCCAGAACTGGTAGGCAGCCTCGGCAAATGGCTCTGGACGCAGACCCAGCTTGGGCTTGATGATGGTACCGGCGATGTAACCGCCGTTCTCGACTGGACGACCGAGGATGCGCCACATGTCGGAGATGTCCTTGGCAGGACCGTCGAACAGCTGGATCATGCGCTGTGGCATGTAGAAGTCATACATCTTCGCGTATGCACAGTCACCCATACCCTGGTTGTTACCGATACAGAGGGTGAGGAAGGAGACCAGCATGGTGCGGCCGTCCGTGACGTTGCGGTCGAACAGCTCGATAGGGTATGCAATGCGCATCTCCTCAGTCGCCTCGTCAATGTGATATACCAGAGCGTCAACACCCTTGGTGAAGTCGTCTGTAGTAGAAACCTCTACGTTGGTACCGGTAGAGGACTCTGCTGCAAAGTGAGCTGCAACCTCCAGGAAGCCAAAGCCGGCTGCCGGCGCCATCTTGTAGGCAACAAGTACGTGCTTGCCATCGGCGATCAGATCATCTTCATTCAGAGAGAGATCTGCATAACGTGCTGATTGATCCATTCTATTCTCCTTGTATGGTCTCAATGGTTAATTTCGTTTGGCCTGGGAGAGTTACCCCTCCCATCCAGTGGATTGAACATTAGTGGGGCGGAAGTATAATTAACAGTAAATCTTTTTGATTGTTACCATAAGTTATAGCTTATAATTAAATCCATGCCTCTTAATGTTACCTTTCGCCAGCTTCGGGTGTTTGAGTCGGTTGCCCACCACTCCAGTTTTACCCGGGCCGCTGAGACACTCCATCTTACACAACCCGCGGTCTCGATGCAGATCAAGCAGCTGGAGGAGAGTCTTGGTATCGCCCTCTTTGACCACCTGGGAAAGAAGATCTTTCTCACCGATGCCGGGCGTGAGTTCTATGAGACCAGTCGTTCCATCAGTCGCCAGCTGAGCGAGGCGGAGGAGTATATTGAGGATCTCAAGGGGGTTCGCCATGGGCAACTCAATATCCTGGTGGCCAGTACCGCCAACTCCTTTGCGACCAACCTGCTGGCCACCTTTATCCAGCGCCATCCCGAGATCACATTCTCCCTCGATGTAACCAACCGTCAGCGGCTGCTGGAGGCGCTCTCGGCCAATGAACCGGATCTGGTGATCATGGGGCAGCCTCCGGAGAAGCTGGATGTGGTTGCGGAGGCCTTTATGGAAAACCCACTGGTACTGGTGGTTGGCAAGAATCACCCCCTGTTTGGAAAGCACAGCCGACTGACACCGGAGGAGATTCAGAAGGAGCGTTTTGTGGTGCGCGAGCAGGGGTCGGGAACCCGTACCGCCATGGAGCGCTTCTTTGAGGAGCGAGGGCTTGGTATCGAGACCAGAATGGAGTTTGGTAGCAATGAAGCGATCAAACAGGCGGTTCAGGCCGGGTTGGGGCTGGCAATGGTCTCGATTCATACGATTCAGATGGAGCTGGAGGCACGGGCGCTGCGGGTGCTTGATGTAAAGGACCTTCCGATCCGGCGCCAGTGGCATCTGGTCTATCGCAAGGGAAAGCGGCTCTCACCGGTTGCCGAATCCTTTCGCCAGTTTGTACTGGATGAGGGCTCCTCCCTGGTGAGTGAGGCTGGAGCATAGTGGCCATCCTGAAAATACTGGAGCGCGGGCGTGTTGAGCTTGAACGCCAGGCCGAGCCCGTACTCAGTTTTGATGACAGCCTGAGAGAGATCGCACAGGATCTGTGGGAGACCATGGAGGCGTACGGTGGGGTGGGTCTTGCTGCACCACAGGTGGGGATCAATCTGCAGCTTGTTGTCTTCGGGGTGGTGAGCTCTGAACGCTATCCCGATGCAGACCCGGTTCCGGAAACGGTTTTGATCAACCCGCAAATCGAACCCATTGGCGGTGAGATGGAAGAGGGGTGGGAAGGGTGCCTCAGTATTCCGGGGTTGCGAGGGGTTGTACCACGCCATCGCCGGATTCGCTACTCCGGCCTTTATCTGGACGGAAACCGTCTTGAGCGAGAGGTTGACGGTTTTCATGCAAGAGTGGTGCAGCATGAGTGTGACCATCTGATCGGTCTTCTCTATCCGGATCGAATGGAAAATCCAGCCGAACTGATAGCGGAAGAGGAAATGGTGGACTATACCTGATAGAATTGGTCGGAATTAGAGTGAGTCAGGAACTGGTTTATGAGTACCTTATATTTTGAAGATAGTGAGCGGAAGAAGTTGCTGGGTGATCTGGTCGATTACTGGTGCAAGGAGTACACCGGCTTCCAGCGCGAGCAGATGGAGCAGGTGTTGCTGAGAAATCTTCAGGCATATTCCACCGAACGGCTGCAGGCGGTGGTGGATGAGATCAAGCATTGAATTGAACGGACTAATAGAGAAGAGCGGTCAGGGGTTGAGTGTCCCTGATCAGCCGGTGATCCCCTTTATTGAGGGAGACGGGATTGGGCGTGATATCTGGAGGGCAGCCCGGAGGGTCTTTGATGCCGCAGTCAACCGCTGTTATGGAGACCAGCGTTGCGTGCAGTGGAGAGAGGTACTGGCTGGGGAGAAGGCATTCCGGCAGAGCGGACAGTGGCTCCCGGAGGAGACGCTGAAGGCCTTTCGCAACTGCAAGGTCGGGATCAAGGGGCCGCTCACCACCCCGGTCGGAGAGGGGATGCGCTCTCTCAATGTGACCCTGCGTCAGGAGCTGGACCTCTTTACCTGTCTGCGTCCAGTACGCTATTTCAATGGTGTGCCCAGCCCGGTAAAACACCCGGAGCGGGTCGATATGGTGGTCTTCCGGGAGAACACCGAGGATATCTATGCCGGGATCGAGTATCTCACCGGTACCGAGGAGAATCGCAAGCTGAAGCGGTTCCTGATTGATGAGATGGGGGTGGAGAAGATCCGCTTCCCGGAGAGCTCATCGTTTGGAATCAAGCCGGTCTCCCGCGAGGGGTCGGAGCGCCTGATCCGTGAGGCGATCCGCTATGCAATTGACCATGGTCGCCCCTCGGTGACGCTGGTCCACAAGGGAAACATCATGAAGTTTACCGAGGGGGCCTTCAAGCAGTGGGGGTACGAACTGGCCGAACGGGAGTTTGCCGACCAGACCTTCAGTTGGCAGCAGTTTGAGCAGATCCGGGAGACGACCGGAGAGGCAGCTGCCGCCGAGGCGCTGAGAGAGGCTGAGGCCGGGGGAAAGGTGATCATCAAGGATGTGATTGCGGACGCCTTTCTGCAGCAGATCCTGCTGCGCCCTGCTGAATACTCGGTAATCGCCACCCTCAATCTCAACGGCGACTATATTTCGGATGCGTTGGCTGCCATCGTGGGAGGAATCGGGATTGCCCCGGGTGCCAATATTAATCAGCAGACGGGCCATGCCATCTTCGAGGCAACCCATGGGACCGCCCCCAGATATGCGGATCAGAACAAGGTCAACCCAGGGTCGGTGATCCTCTCCGGGGCGATGATGTTTGAATACCTGGGTTGGGAGGAGGTGACGGCCATGATCCACCACGCCCTGGAGCAGGTGATTCTGCAGCGGCGGGTAACCTACGATTTCCACCGCCTGATGGAGGGGGCGACCCTGCTCTCCACATCGGAGTTTGCAGATGCGATGGTCGAGGTGATTACCGCCTCAAAAGGGGATGACCCGATGGAAGAGGTGGCATGATCTCGGCCACTGATTTTCTGGCGGAGATTCAGAGGGAGGTTGATGAGCGTGCGGCTGATGGTATACCACCCAGGCCACTGAACCGGGCACAGGTTGAGGAGCTGGTTCAGCTGCTGGAGGCGCCGGGTGGCGAGGGGAGTGAGCTTCTTGAGCTGCTCAGAGAGCGGGTTCCCCCGGGGGTGGACGAGGCGGCCCGGGTCAAGGCAGCGTTTCTGGCAGAAGTCTCACAGCGAGAGTCTCTCTCTCCGCTGATCCCTCCGCTGGAGGCGATCAGGATGCTCGGTACCATGCGGGGTGGGTATAACATCGAGCCACTGATTCATGCCCTGGATGATGAGCCGCTGGCCACTGCTGCTGTAGAGGCGCTGTCACACACCCTACTGGTCTATGACGGAATCTCCCGTGTCGAGGAGATGAGGCAGGCCGGCAATCCCCATGCGCAGCGGCTGATGGAGCAGTGGGCCGATGCAACCTGGTTTACCGGGTGCCCCGGAGTTCCCGACAAGGTGACCCTGACGGTCTTCAGGGTTCCGGGGGAGACCAATACCGATGACCTTTCGCCCGGGATGGATGCCTGGTCCCGACCCGATATCCCCCTCCATGCACTGTCGATGTTGAAGATGGCTCGTGAGGGGGTCAGTGAGCAGCCCCTGGAGCAGATTCGGCAGTTAAAGGAGAAGGGGTATCCACTGGTCTATGTGGGCGATGTGGTTGGGACCGGCTCCTCTCGCAAGTCAGCCACCAACTCTCTGCTCTGGCATACCGGGGAGGATCTGCCCCATATCCCCAACAAGCGGGCGGGCGGGTACTGTCTTGGCGGAAAGATTGCGCCCATCTTCTTCAACACCCTGGAGGATGCGGGAACCCTGCCGATCGAGATGGATGTCTCCGAACTGGAGATGGGGCAGGTTGTGGATCTCTACCCTGCCCTGGGAGAGCTTCGGGATCATGAGAGCGATGTGTTGATTACCCGCTTTTTGCTCAAGACCGAGGTGTTGCGGGACGAGGTACAGGCGGGGGGACGAATCCCGCTGATTATCGGCAGGGCGCTGACCGATCGTGCGCGCGAGCTGTTGGGCTTGGGACGATCGACCCTGTTTCGCACCGCAACAACCGGGAGGGTGGAGGGTGGCTACACCCTGGCGCAGAAACTGGTGGGGAGGGCATGTGGTGTCGATGGGGTGGCCCCGGGCAGCTACTGTGAGCCGAGAATCTCTACTGTAGGTTCCCAGGATACGACAGGGCCGATGACCCGTGATGAGCTGAAAGATCTGGCCTGCCTGGAGTTCAGTGCCGATCTGGTGATGCAGTCCTTCTGCCATACGGCCGCCTACCCCCGTCCGGTCGATCTTGTGACCCATCAGACCCTTCCCGGCTTCATGACCGCGAGAAACGGCATCTCCCTGAAGCCGGGGGATGGCATTATCCACTCCTGGCTTAACCGAATGTTGCTGCCCGACAGAGTCGGGACCGGGGGGGACTCTCACACCCGTTTTCCGCTGGGGATCTCCTTTCCTGCCGGTTCAGGGCTGGTTGCCTTTGCCGCCGCCACCGGAGTGATGCCACTCGATATGCCGGAGTCGGTTCTGGTTCGTTTCAGCGGAGAGATGCAGCCCGGGATTACCCTGCGTGACCTGGTCCATGCCATTCCACTGCAGGCAATCCGGCAGGGGTTGCTGACAGTGGAGAAGAGGGGGAAAAAGAATATCTTCTCGGGAAGAGTTCTCGAGATTGAGGGGCTGGAGGATCTGACCGTTGAGCAGGCCTTCGAACTCACCGATGCCACGGCGGAGCGTTCTGCCTCTGCTGCAACCATCAACCTGAGTGAGAAGAGGGTGGCCGATTACCTCCGTTCCAATGTGGCACTGCTGAGGTGGATGGTGGAGCAGGGGTACCAGAGCCGGACCACCCTGGAGCGGAGAATCGAGGCGATGGAGCGGTGGCTGGAGCAGCCACAATTGATGCGGGCCGATCCGGATGCCTCCTATGCTGCAGTGGTTGAAATCAACCTGTCGGAGATTACCGAGCCGATCCTCTGTGCCCCCAATGACCCGGATGATGCCAGAACGCTCTCCGAGCTCTCCGGGGAGCGGGTTGATGAGGTCTTTATCGGCTCCTGCATGACCAATATTGGCCACTTTCGTGCCGCAGGGCTGCTGCTCGAGGGGGTGGAGGCGCTGCCCACACGGCTCTGGATTGCGCCACCCACCAGGATGGATCGTCAGCAACTGATCGAGGAGGGGGTCTACGGGACCTTTGGCAGGGTTGGGGCACGGCTGGAGACCCCCGGCTGCTCTCTCTGCATGGGGAACCAGGCCAGAATCGAGGAGAACAGTACCGCCATCTCCACCTCAACCAGGAATTTCCCCAACCGCCTGGGGACCGGGGCCAATGTCTATCTTGCCTCCGCCGAGCTCTCTGCAGTCACTGCCATTCTCGGTCACATTCCAACCGTTGAGGAGTATATGGAGTTTGCGGAGCAGATCAGTGCAAACCGTGTGGAGATCTATCGGTTTCTCGATTTTAGTCAGCAGGAGCTGTAGAGTCGCTCTGCATGAACCCTTCTGATGCGAAATGCTCGCCATTCCAGTGTGCCCCGGTACCGGAGATCCATTTTGGTTCCGCTGTCTCACAACAGGTGGGTGAGGTTGCCTCCCGTTATGGAAACCGCCTGCTGCTGATCACGGCAGATCGCTCCTTCGACCTTCTGGAGAGGCGATTCCAGTTGCTGGCTGCAATCCGGCGCGGCACGCTCGAGCTGGTGGACCACTTCCGGATCTCCGGTGAACCCTCCCCGGCAGATATCGATGAGATTGTCGAGGCAAGCAGCAACTCGGGGGTTGAGGTGGTTGTCGGGATTGGCGGGGGTAGTG
>CAYFMF010000015.1:0-39246 GCA_964344135.1 uncultured Piscirickettsiaceae bacterium | reverse complement strand
GATGATACTAAAGAAAGCAACCGGATTATGGCAGGTGAGGAGGGGAGATAGGCCATACAGGAAAAATAACGATCGGTTTGCTGTGGTAAAATGGGGGATTGACTTAACCATTTGCCAAGAGGATGACACAGGATGTTTTCAAAGGATATGACCATTGCCGGATTTGATGATGAACTCCAGGAGGCCATACAGAGTGAGGAGCGCCGTCAGGAGGAGCACATTGAACTGATTGCCTCTGAAAACTACGCCAGCCCCCGTGTGATGGAGGCGCAGGGGTCTCAGCTGACCAACAAGTATGCAGAGGGCTATCCCGGAAAGCGCTATTATGGTGGTTGTGAGTATGTCGATATTGCCGAGCAGTTGGCGATTGACCGGGCAAAGGAGCTGTTTGGCGCAGACTATGCCAATGTCCAGCCCCACTCCGGTTCACAGGCCAATGCGGCGGTCTATCAGGCGCTCTGTCTCCCCGGGGATACCATTCTGGGGATGAGTCTTGATGCGGGTGGTCACCTGACCCACGGGGCAAAACCCAACTTCTCCGGAAAGATCTACAATGCAGTTCAGTATGGCCTCAACAACGAGACCGGCCTGCTTGACTATGAGCAGATGGAGGCGCTGGCCCGTGAGCACAAGCCCAAGATGATTGTCGCCGGCTTCTCGGCCTACTCCCGTGAGGTGGACTGGCAGCGTTTCCGTGATATTGCCGATGAGGTGGGTGCCTGGCTGTTTGTCGACATGGCCCATGTTGCGGGGCTGATTGCGGCGGATGAGTATCCCAGTCCGGTACAGATTGCCGATGTCACCACAACGACCACTCACAAGACCCTGCGCGGCCCTCGTGGCGGGATCATTCTGGCAAAGTCCAATCCGGAGGTTGAGAAGAAGCTGAATTCACTGGTCTTCCCGGGAACCCAGGGTGGCCCATTGATGCATGTCATTGCGGCCAAGGCGGTCGCCTTCAAGGAGGCGCTTGATCCATCCTTCAAGAGCTATCAGCATCAGGTCAAGGTCAATGCCCAGGCGATGGCCCAGCTCTTTCTGGATCGTGGTTATGATGTGGTCTCTGGTGGAACGGACAACCACCTCTTCCTGGTCGACCTGATCAGCAAGGGGATTACTGGCAAGGATGCGGACGCGGCACTGGGGGCAGCCAATATCACTGTCAACAAGAATGCAGTGCCCAATGATCCGCAATCTCCCTTTGTGACCAGTGGTATTCGTGTCGGGACACCGGCGATCACCACCCGTGGCTTTGGTGAGCGTGAGGCGGCCGAGCTGGCGGGGTGGATGTGTGATGTGATGGATGACCTCTCCAGCGAGGAGACGATTGCTGCGGTCAAGGCAAAGGTGCTGGAGCTCTGTGCACGCTTTCCGGTCTATCAATAACCAACCGGCAGCTGTCTGGCAGGGGGGCTAGAGCATGCGATGTCCATTTTGTGGAGCAGAAGATACCCGTGTGGTGGATTCCCGCCTGGTTGGGGAGGGGGATCAGGTGCGCAGGCGGCGCGAGTGTCAGGCCTGCAGTGAGCGCTTCACCACCTTTGAGCAGGTTGATCTTGCAGTTCCAAGAATCATCAAGAATGATGGCAACCGCCAGCCCTTTGATGAGGAGCGACTGCGTCGTGGATTCCTGCGCGCACTGGAAAAGCGCCCGGTCGAGACCGAGAGTATTGATGCTGCCGTCGAGCGAATTCGTCACCGTCTGATCACCCGGGGGGAGCGTGAGGTTCCCTCGCGCGAGCTGGGGGAGTGGGTAATGGATGAGCTGCGTAATCTGGATGAGGTGGCCTATATCCGTTTTGCCTCGGTCTACCGAAGCTTTCAGGATGTGAATGCATTTCGCGAGATGGTGGAGCGGATGGAGAAGGATACCCTGTTGGGAAGCAATGAGAGCCAGCTTCAGCTGTTGACGGGAGAGGATGGTGACCCGCTCAGAAAGGGGCAACAACAGAGGGAGCGCCGCAAGCGATGAGTGGTGCGACCCCATTCAGTGCCGATGATCATCGCTGGATGGCGCGTGCCCACCGGCTTGCGGAACGGGGTCTCTATACAACCGATCCCAACCCGCGGGTGGGGTGTATTCTGGTTCGGGATGGTGCAGTTGTTGGAGAGGGTTTCCACCAGCGTGCAGGCGAACCACATGCCGAGATCCATGCGCTTAACGCGGCAGGCAACCAGGCGGAGGGGGCAACGGCCTATGTAACACTGGAGCCCTGCAGCCATTTTGGGAAGACCCCCCCCTGTAGTGACGCCCTGATTGCGGCGGGTGTCCAGCGTGTGGTGGTTGCGCTGGAGGATCCCAATCCAGAGGTCTCTGGAGATGGCATCAGAAAAATGGAGGATGCCGGTATTGTGGTGGCCAGCGGGTTGATGCCAGAGGGGAGTGAACGGATCAATCCTGGATTTCTCTCCAGGATGAGAAGAGCACGCCCCTGGGTGCGTCTCAAGATGGCAATGAGCCTGGATGGCCGTACGGCAATGTCTTCCGGAGAGAGTCAGTGGATTACCGGCCCTGAGGCGCGCAGGGATCTGCAGCGGTTGCGGGCACGCAGTGCTGCAATTCTGACCGGGGTGGGCACGGTGCTGGCTGATGACCCCTCCCTCAATGTTCGCGAGATTGATGAACCATTCACGGAGCCGCTGCGAATTGTACTGGATCCAGATGGCAGAACCCCCCCATCGGCAAGGCTCTTCTCCCTGAGCGGCCCCATACTGATGGGAATTGCGTCGGACACCCCCTCCCCAGATGGATGGGATCAACACGACAATGTAGAGGTGATCCAGCTCGATCGATCTGCCCTCGGCCTTGATCTGCAACAGCTGATGGGGGAGCTGGCAAGGCGGGAGATCAACGAACTCCATGTGGAGGCCGGAGCAACCCTGACTGGGGCACTGCTTCGACAGCAGCTGGTGGACGAGATCGTCCTCTATACGGCACCGGTGCTGATGGGGAGTAGTGCTCGTCCACTGTTTGAGCTGCCGCTCACGGCAATGGATCAGAAAATCGAGCTTGAAATTGAGGAGATTCGTACCGTTGGAAAGGATCTCAGAATGACTATCAGGCCCCGTTTCGTGTATCCTTAACGGTTATGTTTACAGGAATTATCGAGTCGGTGGGGCGCATATCGCGCCTTGAACCCAAAGGGAGTGATGCCCGCATATTTGTCGAGACCGGGAAACTGGATCTTGGGGATGTGCAGCTTGGGGACAGTATTGCCGTTAATGGGGTCTGCCTGACTGCAGTTGAGCTGCCGGGGGCCGGTTTTGTTGCGGATGTCTCGGGTGAGACCCTCTCGAGGAGCGCATTCTCCCAGTTGAAGGTGGGCTCTGCGGTCAATCTGGAGAAGGCGCTGACACCAACCACACGTCTCGGTGGTCACATGGTTAGTGGCCATGTGGACGGTGTTGGAGAGGTCAAGAGTCGTTCCGAGGATGGGCGCTCCATCCATTTCAGGATCAAGGCCCCTGATGAGCTGGCCCGTTATATTGCAGAGAAGGGCTCCATTACGGTGGATGGGATCAGCCTTACGGTGAATGGGGTTGATGGCGCGGTTTTTGATCTCAATATTGTTCCGCATACCCTGCAGGAGACCACCATGGGAAGCTTTCAGGTGGGCACTCGGGTCAACCTGGAGGTCGATCTGATAGCACGCTACCTGGAGCGGATGATGCTGGGTGATCGTGCAGCTGAGGCGGGGACAGAGGGGATCAGCATGGAATTCCTTGCGGAACATGGATTTTTGGGAAACTGACAACAGGACGAAATCATGGAACTGAACAGTCCGGAAGAGATTATTGAGGATATTCGTCAGGGCAAGATGATTGTGCTGATGGATGATGAGGATCGTGAGAATGAGGGTGATCTCATTATGGCAGCAGCCAAGGCCACGGCAGAGGACATCAACTTCATGGCCCGCTATGGACGTGGTCTGATCTGTCTGACGCTGACCCGTGAGCGTTGCGAGCAGCTGGATCTCCCGCTGATGGTGCAGGGGACCAACAGTGACCTCCATGGCACCAACTTTACCGTCTCGATTGAGGCTGCCGAGGGGGTGACCACAGGAATTTCCGCTGCCGATCGTGCAGTGACCGTACAGGCGGCGACCGCATTCAATGCAACCCCGGAGGACATCGTGATGCCGGGCCATGTGTTCCCGTTGATGGCTCAGCCCGGTGGTGTTCTCACACGTGCCGGCCATACCGAGGCGGGCTGTGATCTGGCAAGGCTTGCGGATCTTGAGCCCTCTTCGGTTATTGTCGAGATCCTCAATGAGGATGGCACCATGGCACGTCGTCCCGACCTTGAGCTCTTCGCCCAGGAGCATGGGCTGAAGCTGGGGACCGTTGCCGACCTGATTGAGTACCGGATCCGGAATGAGAAGACCGTTGGGGCCGAGGCCGAGAGTGATCTCGATACCAAGTATGGTCAGTTCCATATCAAGGCCTACCGTGAATCGATCGATGGTGAGGTTCATCTGGCCCTGGTGAAAGGGGAGGTGGATCCGGATACCCCAATCCTGGTTCGGGTCCATATGCTGGATACCCTGTGTGACCTCTTTACCGTTGCGGGTGAGGGGTGTGGCCATGCACTGGAGCGTGACATGAACCGGATCGCCGAGGAGGAGAACGGGGTTCTGCTTCTGTTGCGCAAGGAGGAGGATGGTCGTGACCTGATTGAGCGTATCAGAAACCATCAGCAGGGAGGCAGATCACAGGATACCAAGGCGGTGGGTGAGCTGCGTGATTTTGGTGTTGGCGCCCAGATCCTGCTTGACCTTGGAGTACGCAAAATGCGGGTACTGGGAACACCAAGGAAGATGCATGCCCTCTCCGGGTTTGGACTTGAACTGGTTGAGACGGTATCCTACTGAAATCAGATCATATCGTTGGATCAACAAGTTTCGGATCCAGGTAAAAGAGAGATAAACAACTTGATATTCCGCGTAAAGACGGAGATTGGAAGAGAGGAAAGACGATGAACAGCAACGTAAAGGTGACTGAGGCAAATCTCAATGCAGAGGGGGGGCGCTTTGGTATTGTGGTTGCCCGCTTTAACAGCTTTGTGGTGGAGAGCCTGCTGGAAGGGGCCATTGATACACTGGTTCGCAATGGTGCAAGTGAGAGCGACATCCACGTAGTTCGGGTTCCCGGTGCCTTCGAGATGCCGATTGCGGCCCAGCGGATGGCCAAGGGTGACTATGATGCCATCATTGCCATTGGTGCCGTAATCCGGGGAGGAACACCCCACTTCGACTATGTTGCCGGTGAGGCAACCAAGGGGCTGGCTACGGTCTCTCTGGAGAGTAGCACCCCCATCACCTTTGGTCTGTTGACGGTCGACACCATCGAGCAGGCCATTGAGCGCTCCGGTACCAAGGCCGGAAACAAGGGCGCAGAGGCTGCAATTTCTGCGGTCGAGATGGTCAATCTGCTCAAGAAGATCTAGCCTGCCCCGTACATGAGCAGGGAGCGCTCCAGATCTCGCCGCGCAGCGGTCCAGGCACTCTATCAGTGGTCCATCTCGGCTCAGCCAGCATCCGAGATTATCGCCCAGTTCCATGAGGAGGGGATCCTCGAGGGGGCGGACCGGGAGCTGTTTGACAAGATTGTCTCAGGCCTGATTGACGAGGTGGTCTCCGTTGATCAGTCGGTCTCTCCCCATCTCAGTCGAAAAATAGAACAGGTCGATCCGGTTGAGAAGGCGCTGTTGCGGCTGGGAACCTATGAGCTGCTCTATCTGCCTGAAATCCCCTACCGGGTAGTGCTGAACGAATATATCAACCTCTCCAAAACCTTTGGCTCGGCGAAGAGTCACCAGTTTATCAATGCAGCCCTTGATCGGGTGGCCCGTGAATCCCGCAAGGTAGAAATTGCGGAACATGACAAAAAATAGTCAGGGCAGTGGTGAGTTCTCCCTGATCAGGGACTACTTCTACAGAGAAGAGCGATACCACCCAGAGACGGTTCTGGGCGTTGGTGATGATGCCGCACTGCTCAATATCCCCGAGGGGCAGCAGCTGGTGGTCTCGGTGGATACCATGGTGGAGGGGGTCCACTTCCTGCAGGGGAGCGATCCGGAGGCGCTGGGTCACAAGCTGCTTGCAGTCAACCTGAGTGATATGGCCGCAATGGGGGCGAACCCCATGTGGGCCACACTGGCGCTTACGATACCATGCAATGATCCGGCCTGGCTTGAGCCATTCTCCAGAGGGATTTTTGCCCTTGCCGACCGGTTCCGGGTCGACCTGGTGGGTGGGGATACCACACGGGGGCCACTTACCCTGACGCTACAGATCCATGGGACAGCACCTGCGGGAGAGGCAATCCATCGATCGGGGGCGGCTGATGGCGATCTGATCTGTGTAACCAATGCCCTCGGTGCTGCGGGTCTGGCACTGAAGCGGCTGAAGGCAGGGGAGGGTGCAGAGAAGATTCGCCACACGCTGGAGCGCCCGACTCCACAACTGGAGGCCGGTATTCTGTTGCGCAGCAGTGCAACCGCGATGATCGATATCTCGGACGGCCTGCTGGCCGATCTGAGCCATATCCTGGAGCGGAGTGGGGTGGGTGCTGACCTTAACCTTGACGCCATACCCCTCCATCCAGCTCTTGAACAACTCCCACTGCAGCAGCAGCTTGATCTGGCGATGACTGCAGGTGATGACTATGAGCTCTGTTTTACCCTCCCAACAGAGAGGTTGGAGAGTGTCACTGAACAGTTGTCAGAGGTCGGGACCAGAGTAACGGTCGTGGGCAGGATCAGGCAGGAGTTGGGCATAGGGTTTAGCGGTACTGCTTCATGGCACCCCTCAATCGAGGGCTATCAGCACTTCTAGCTCCCTGTATCTGCCCATAAGGCTTCTTCAGTGGTGGAGTGGAGCCAACCCAGGACTACTGTGTGGTATACAAAAGAAAAGCCAGCAAACCGGAAAGGTCTGCTGGCTCAGTAGTTACCGGAAGATTTAGGAGAACCCGATAACCACAGTATCTCTCTGCTTATGCTATCCGAACAGGAAAGATGTTATGGATGCTACCGTTGTTCCACTATAGAGGCTTATTCCGACAAACCCAACCATGGCTACAGATGCAAATGTGATAACAGAGCCACAAACCGCACACACCGCCATATACATCCAACTCATCTCTTTCATATGCCACTCCATTACTGATCCTTGTTTGTGTTATCGATGGTGAAAATATATAGATATATGTATGGGGTAACCATACGTAAAAATACGTATTTTAGACAGTTAGCGACTCTTGAATAACTGACAAATGACAGAAAATCAGTTTTTTCTAACTACATCCAGGTGGGCGAGCGTTGTTGTAAATAACATTATTCACCAGCAGGAGAGGGTGTCCGTTTATGGGTGAACAGGGGTGGCAGTCATGCCTGAGGATATCACAAGAAAAACGCCAGCCACCCAAGGGTGGCTGGCGTCTTTATAACCTGAGAGTAACTGGCGCTATCTCATCAGGCCTCCTGGCAGGGGGTTACTGGCTCTCTGCCACCATGTAGTCAACTGCCGCCTTCAGCTCCTCATCACTCAGGCCCGTTCCACCACGTGGAGCCATAACCGGATTGGTTGCAGAGCCATTGATTGCCGTTGCGTAGAGGGCATCGACCCCCTTGGCAATGCGATCCTTCCATGCAGCCTTGTCCCCAATGGCTGGTGCATTGAGTGCAGCGGCAGTAGCCGGCCCATGACATGCAAAGCAGTTTGTCTGAAACAGTGCTCCCCCATTTCCACCTGCAGGCTGTGCCGCTGCAGCGGCAGGTGCAGGCTTATCAGCCGGGGCTGCTGGAGCTGTAGTAGCAGGGGCAGGTGCTGCTGGTGCAGCGGCCTTTTCCGGGGCGGATGAGTCACCACACCCTGACAGAGTGAGCAGTGAAACGACTCCAAGTGTTGCAATAAACTTCTTTTTCATCTTCTTTTTTCCTGTTTTTGTTGAACAATCTTTTCATTAAATAACATGCTGAATGCCTTCCTGCACTCAATCCACAAAATATACGGATCTACTCTCTGAACTGTGGTTCGACTCATCCCGGCCTTCCATCCTTGCGTGGCCGAATCAGCATCACCGCATATTTCCACAGAAAGAGGGTGAAGGAGGCGACCCAGAGCAGCTGGGAGATCAGGATCCAGATCGTGGAGAGCTCTGGCAGGGGGATCGGTAGCAGAACCCTTATCGTTGCGCCAATGAGGAGCAGGATAAAGATTGGATTGAGCCCCGCTGGCGGATTGAAAACATTGCGTCCGGTATGTCCGAGGATAACCCGAGCCATCATGCCGATAGTAATGATCCCGATCGCACCATAGGTGAATGCGTGGAGGGCAAGGTGGGGAGAGACCAGTCCCATGGTGGAGAGTGCCTTGAGCAGGAAGCCGAGAATGATCCACCCATAACCGACCATCAGGACCCAGAGCAGGGGCTTTTTCCAGATCAGTGGGGTGTACCAGTTTCTGAAGCGGATTCCGTGGATGATGACCAGTATGGCTGCCAGTGTTCCACTGACCCATGGAACCGTTGTCAGAAAGAGGTCGGAGAGGGCGAATAGCAGAAAAATGGTCAGGCTGGAGAGGTCGAGAAACTTTGAGTTCTTGAGGGCGATTGGCTCTCCCACCCCCTTCTCGATAAAGAAGGGAAAGACCCGGCGCCCAAGAGTAAGTACCAGGGCAAGGATCAGATAGGTCCCACCATAGAGCCCGATCCTTTCCCCCCCCTCAACGATGTCGAATACCCCCAGATAGAAGAGCAGGTTGCAGAGGAAGAGGGTGGTGAGCTTGGAGCTGAAGATCCGTACCTGGTCCCACTGTCTCGCCTTGTAGAGCGGGTGGGTTACGGCAATGGCCAGTGCGAGGAGGAAGAGCAGGTCCAGCGTGGCAGGGACAACCATCGGGATGGTGCCAATCCATGGCAGTAGCCGCGCCAGCAGCCAGCCACTGAAGAGCAGTGCCAGTGGGGTAAAGCGGATGGTCTGTACCCCGGTCCAGTTCATGGTTGCGGTCAGCAGGAAACCGCCGGCAACAGCAGTTGCATATCCGAAGATCATCTCATGGCCATGCCACCAGAAGGGGTTTCCGCCCTGCAGGATCGTTTCAGCTTGCCAGGAGAAGCTGTAGAAGAGGGTCCAGAGCAGGACCGCAATGATTCCATAGAGGAGTGCGCCGAGAAAGAAGGGGCGAAAACCCAGCTGGAACAGGGCAAAGGGGTGGACGGGTGCCGATCTGTTTTCGATATTCAGTAACATCTCTGCTGTTTTTTTATTGTGTGGCAGTCAACGCTCTTCAGGGGGGCTCAGGGGGTACCCAGCCATGCCAGTTGGGCCTGTTCCTGTGCAGGGCTCATCTCTGCAGCAACACCCAGAACAACCGTATCCTCTGGAGGTGCAGCCAGTATGATGTTGAGTTCCATCAACTCGTCTCTGCGGAAGAGGTGGATTGCCATTTCATCTCCCGGCTCTCTCCGATAGAGTGCATTTTGTACACTTTTCTCATCGGCCCGTAATTGATCTAGGGCAATGATGCGGTCATCTGCGGCAATACCTGCCTGCTGTGCCGGGGAGCCATCCTGGATTCGTATCACCTTCAACCCCTGGGGTTCCGGTAGCAGATCGGCACCCAGCCAGCTGGTTGGGTGTTTGTCGATCCATCTGCCACCACGATCCTGGCGTGAGGTGGCTGGACGCCCCCTCCAGCGGATGCCAAACGATTCCAGCAGTGGTTTGAGCTGAAGGGGGGCAGTCGTGTAGAGCGCATCCTGCAGAAACGGGATCTCCTCTCCGGTAATCTCGTTGCAGATTTTCTCGATGGCACCCTCCGGGACCCCCCGGTTCTGCTCTCCATACTCCACCCAGAGTCTGCGCATCACATTCCTCAGAGATCGCTGATGGTTGCTCTGCAGACGGATATGGAGATCGATCATCAGGGCAATCACGGCACCCTTGGTGTAGTAGCTGACCACTGCATTGGTGGCATTCTCGTCCTGTTTGTAGAATTTGGTCCAGGCATCAAGGCTGGAGTCGGTTACTGACTGGATCTCTCTGCCGCGGTTGCGTTGCAGGCGGGTGAGTGTCTCTCCCAGAAGCTCCAGGTAGCTCTCTCTGGAGATGAGGCCGCTCTGCAGCAGGGCCAGATCATCATGGTAGGAGGTGATCCCCTCAAAGGCCCAGAGCTGACGGGTATATTGTTCAGTATCGAGTTGGTAGGGGGTGAACAGCTCGGGCCGGATTCGCTTGATGTTCCAGAGGTGAAAATACTCATGGCTGCAGAGCCCCAGGAATTTGCGGTAGCTCTCGGTGACCTCTGATACCCCCTTCTGGGGCAGATCCTCCCGGCTACAGAGCAGGGCGCAGGAGTCCCGGTGTTCAAGGCCGCCATACCCCTCTCCAACCACCATGGTGAGAAACAGATACTGCTCAACCGGAGGGGCTGGATCACCAAAGAAGTGTACATGCTGTTCGCAGATTGTTGTCAGATCACGTGCCAGGCGCTCCAGGTCACCATTCTGACGACCCGTGAGAACCATCGCATGTGGCACACCACAGACATCAAACTCGATACGTTCAAAGGTCCCCATCTCAACCGGGTGGTCAATCAGGCTCTCATAGCTGTCACAGTGGTAGCGGCCCCAGCCTTTATCATCCACCCGGTCGACAGGCAGGGTGGTGGCCACTCTCCACTCGGAAGGGGGGGCAGGGGGGTGAAGTTCGACCCTGTGGTTGGTCTGCTCCTTTCCGGAAACCGCAATAAAGAGGCTGGTTCCATTCAGGAAGCCGTGGGTCTGATCGAGGTGGGCAGTACGGACAGAGAGATCCCAGGCATAGACCCGGTAGGTGATCTCGAGCGGACCACGGCATGGAGCGCACCGCCAGCTCTGCTTGTCCTCTTTCTCGACAGCAACCGGATCTCCATTGGAGGCGGCCCGAAGCCAGAGGATGTTCTTTGCGAAGTCCCGGATCATGTAGCTTCCGGGGATCCATGCCGGGAGGGTGAGCCTCTGCCCGGATGGGTCTGGGGTGTCGATGCGGCACACCACCTCAAAGTGGTGCGCATGGGCATCGGCGATGGAGACCGTGTAGTGGATCACGGCGGCATTAATCGTTTCGAAAGTCCTGGTATTCCCTGGTAGAGGTGAGGCTACTTGATCCGCTCAATCATTGCATAGGCAGAGTGGTTGTGGATCGACTCAAAATTCTCTGCCTCCAGTGTATAGGAGAGGATGCGCTCATCCTCATTGAGGCGTCGGGCCACATCACGCACCAGATCCTCGACAAACTTCGGATTGTCATAGGCGCGTTCCGTTACATACTTCTCATCCGGCCGCTTCAGCAGGCCGAAGAGCTCGCAGGAGGCCTCCTGTTCAACCAGGTCGATGAGGTCCTCAATCCAGATAAACCCCTTGGGGCGTGCGTTGACGGTGATATGGGAGCGCTGGTTGTGGGCTCCATAATCCGAGATCTCCCTGGAGCAGGGGCAGAGGCTGGTGGCGGGGACCAGCACCTTGACATTCATTGAGGGCTGGCCATCGGTAATCTCTCCGATAAAGGTGACCTCATAATCGATCAGGCTCTCAATCCCACTGATCGGGGCCCTCTTGTTGACGAAATAGGGGAAGGACATCTCGATGTGACCGGTCTCTGCCTCCAGCGTCTCTACCATTTCGCCCAGCATCTCCTTGAAGCTGTCGACGGTGATCTCGAAGTCATGCTGGTTGAGGATCCGGACAAAGCGGGACATGTGGGTCCCCTTGAAGTGCTGGGGAAGGCTGACATACATGTTGAAGGTGGCAACCGTATGCTGATCCTTCCCGGTACGATCCTTGATTACGACAGGGTGGCGGATATCCTTGATCCCCACCTTGTCAATGGGGATCTGTCGGGTATCGGCACTGCTCTGTACATCAGCCATGTTGTTGCTCATAGGACGTCTCTTCTCACTTTTATTGATTGCTGTAACGTGCGGAGGCACGCTCTGTCTCCCATACGGTTACCGCCTCAACAGATACCCGGCTGTCATTGATTGATGCGGAGACCTCCTCAAACAGGGTCTTGGCGATATTTTCGGCAGTCGGGTTGATCTGGTCAAAGGGGGGAAGCTCATTCAGATAGTGGTGGTCCAGGCGATCGGTTGCCTCTCCGGTGGCCTGTTTGATCTTCTTGAAATCAACAACCATCCCCAGCTCATCCAGTTCACTGGAGGCAACCTCCACCTCCACCTTCCAGTTGTGGCCATGCAGGCGCTGGCACTCCCCGGGGTACTCCCTGAGGCTGTGCGCAGCGGAAAAGTCACTGACAATCCGCACTGTGAATTTGCTGGACATGGTCTCTTCAGGTTATTGGCTGGAGTGCGTGGATGGATAATTCTTCTTTTGAAACCCACTAATCGTCTCAAGTATACCATGCCTGTCCAGACCATACTGCCGCAGAAGCTGACCCCGCTCTCCCTGTTCGACGAAGTGGCTGGGCAGCCCAATATTGAGAACAGGAGTGGTGCACTGCTCTGAGAGGAGGAGTTCGTTGACTGCACTGCCGGCACCACCGGCCACCACATTCTCCTCCAGGGTGACCAGCAGCTCGTGCTCTTCGGCCAGCTTCAGGATCAGGGAGTGGTCCAGAGGGGCGACAAAACGCATATCCACAACGGTTGCATCGATGTGCTCAGCGGCCTCCAGAGCGCTCTCCAGAATGGGGCCAAAGGCGAGCAGGGCAATTTTCCTCCCCTCTCTGCGAATCTTCCCCTTTCCGACAGTAACGGGTGTTGCCTGTTGCGACAGGGCGGTGGTTGGGTCTGGTGTTGGGGCACGAGGATAGCGCACAGCGGCAGCCCCCGGGTGCTGCAGCCCGGTTGTCAACATGCGTTGGCACTCCTCCCCGCTGGATGGGGTCATGATCATCAGATTGGGGATTGCGCGCATGAAGCTGAGATCGAATGAGCCGGTATGTGTGGGTCCATCGGCACCGACAATTCCTGCACGATCAATGGCAAAGAGCACCGGCAGGTTCTGCAGGGCCACATCATGGATCAGCTGATCATAGGCACGCTGCAGAAAGGTGGAGTAGATCGCCACAACCGGGTGGCGCCCCTCGGTTGCCATCCCGGCCGCCAGGGTCACTGCATGCTGCTCCGCAATGCCAACATCGACGAAATGGGCGGGATTCTCCTCTGCAAAGCGGACCATCCCGGAACCACTCGCCATCGCCGGAGTGATGGCAACCATCTCCGGGTGTTGGTTGATGGAGCTGCAGAGCCACTCACCGAATACCTGTGTATAGGTTGGGCGCTTTTGGTCCTCTTTTTCCTGTTCCGCAACGGGGTCGATTCGCCCGATCCCATGGTACTTCAGCGGGTCCTGTTCCGCCGGAATGTGGCCATGCCCCTTCTGGGTGATGATGTGGAGAAAGCGTGGCCCCTTCAGTTTGTGCAGGGTACGGAGCGCACGAATCAGGGCGTTGAGGTCATGGCCGTCAACCGGCCCCACATAGTTGAATCCCAGCTCCTCAAACAGTGTTCCGGGTACCACCATCCCCTTGACATGCTCCTCGGTACGTCGCGCCAGATCCCATGCCCCGGGCAGTCTGCTCAATACCTTGCGGCTGGTCTCACGCATATGGCTATATGCCGAGCTGGTAAGAATGCGACCCAGATAGCGCGAGAGCCCTCCGACATTCTCGGAGATCGACATCTCATTGTCATTGAGAACAACCAGCAGGTTTGCATCCTCGTCACCGGCATGGTTGAGTGCCTCAAAGGCCATCCCCCCAGTCAATGCCCCATCCCCGATGACGGCAATGGTCTGATGGTCACTCCCGTTCCCCCGGGCGGCAATGGCCATTCCCAGCGCCGCACTGATGGAGGTGCTGGAGTGGCCTGCACCAAAGGGGTCATAGATGCTCTCTTCGCGCTTGGTAAATCCGGAGATCCCACCCTTTTGGCGCAGGGTGCCCATGGCACCGCGGCGTCCGGTCAGAATCTTGTGGGGATAGCTCTGGTGGCCGACATCCCACACCAGGCGATCCTCAGGGGTGTTGTAGATGTAGTGGAGTGCAACAGTCAGTTCGACCACCCCCAGACTGGAGGCCAGGTGTCCGCCGGTCTGCTCCACAGAGTGGATCATGAAGCTGCGCAGCTCCTGTGCCAGGGCGGGAAGCTGCTCAGGATCCAGCTGGCGCAACTCCTGCGGTGTGGAGATCTGGTCCAGCAGTGGTGTATCGGGGGCAGAGGGTCTCATTATGGTCAATGGTCTCTCTGGGTGATGAAAGTGGTAATCTGCTGCAACCCCTCGGCGCGCTCACCAAATGGGGCCAGTGCCTCCTGTGCCTGTTGATGGAGTCGCTGCAGCTCCCTTTTGGCACCATCAACCCCATGCAGTGAGACAAAGGTGGTCTTGCCCCGCTCAAGATCAGATCCCTGGGGCTTGCCGATGGTTTCACTGCTCCCCTCAACATCCAGAATGTCATCCTGAACCTGGAATGCCAGGCCGATGGAGTCAGCGAACTGCCGGAGTGTTGCCATCACCGAGGCTTCCGGATTTGCTGGAGTGGCACCCATCAGAACACTGGAACGAATCAGTGCGCCGGTCTTCTTCTGGTGCATGGTCCTGAGTTCATTATCGGATAGTGAGCGCTCCTCAGCCTCAAGATCGATCATCTGTCCGCCAATCATCCCCTCAGTTCCACTTCCCAGCCCCAGTTGCCGGATCCACTCGAGCCGCACCTGATCAACTGCCGGGGCAGCTGCGAGAGTCTGAAAGGCAAGTGTCTGTAGCGCATCACCGGCAAGAATCGCAGTGGCCTCATCGAAGGCGCGGTGACAGGTGGGTTTACCCCTGCGCAGGTCATCATCATCCATTGCGGGAAGGTCATCGTGGACCAGCGAGTAGGTATGGATCAGTTCGACAGCCGCTGCCGCCGGATCCAGTGTCCCGGTCTCAATCCCGAACAGCTCACCTGTGGCATAGACCAGGATGGGGCGTATTCGCTTACCCCCATTAAAGAGGGTGTAGTGGATCGCCTTGTGTAGTTGTTCAGGGTGGGTGGTCGCGGCGGGTATCGACTGGATCAGGGTTTTCTCTACACCTTGCCGCCACGCATCAAAGCGGTTGTTCATGGTGACTCAAAGGGTTTCAGCCCCTCTTTGGTGAGGATTTCGACTTTCTGTTCTGCATCGCTCAAGGCACTCTGGCAGCCACGAATCAGCTCAATTCCCTGCTCGAATTTCTTTAGTGACTCCTCCAGTGGGAGTTCGCCACCCTCCATCTCGCCAATCAACTGCTCCAGATCAGCGAGACTCTTCTCAAAATTGAATGAGGGCTCTTCTCTATTCTTTGTCGGGGCCATATTTTCTCTATTGAGGGGTTTGGTTCCGCTCTGATTCGGTGGATAATGGATGTTTATGAAGCGACCGATTGTAACACTATTGTTTTTCTCTTTCTCTGCCCCATTCATGGCGAGCGCCGAGTGGTGGGATAGTGGAGGGGGTGCGACCTGGTATGAGGAGGGGCCGGAGTGGAAGGAGGCTGAGGTGACACTTCCCGACTATCCACAGGATGACAATCTGCTGGAGTTTACGGTGGACAACCCCTCTTCCAGGCACCACTATTTTCTCGACCCGGACTCGCTCTCCATTGCCGATGACCGTGTAATTCGCTATTCGGCAGTGATCCGAACCAGAAGCGGCGCAACCAATGTCTTCTATGATGGTATCCGTTGCCAGACACGAGAGTACAAGAATTACGCCTTTGGGGTGAATGGCGCCTTTGCCGAGAATGAGAGCGCAACCTGGGAGCGGGTGCGGAGCTATGACTTCTTCCGCAAGGCATTGATGAAATATGTGCTCTGTGAATCAGACAGTCGTGCACGCCCGGCTGCGGATGTTATCGACCGGCTGAAATATGGTCGCCAATAACCGCTGTTATGAACCCCGCACCTTACTGAAAGCGGAAGCCAGCTAATACTATGTCCAATTATGACGCCTCAGCCATTGAGGTTCTATCCGGTCTGGACCCGGTCCGAAAACGTCCAGGAATGTATACCGATACCACCCGTCCCAACCATCTGGTGCAGGAGGTGGTGGATAACAGTGTCGATGAGGCCATTGCCGGTCATGCGGACCGTATCAGGGTGGTGATTCACAAGGATGGATCGGTTGCGGTTGAGGATAATGGCCGTGGCATGCCAACCGATATTCATCCAGAGGAGGGGGTTCCAGGAGTTGAGGTGATCCTCACCCGTCTCCATGCAGGGGGCAAATTCTCCGGCAAGAACTATCAGTTCTCTGGCGGGCTCCATGGTGTCGGTGTCTCGGTGGTCAATGCGCTCTCAAGGAATCTGGAGGTGTGGGTCCGGCGCAACGGGGTCGAGATGAACATGGCCTTCGCCAATGGCGAGAAGCAGGGTGAGCTTGAGGAGGTGGGTAGTGTTGGCAAGCGCAATACCGGTACCACCATCCGCTTCTGGCCCGACCCACAGTTCTTTGACTCATCAAGGATTTCCCTTCCCAGACTGCGTCACCTGATGCGTGCCAAGGCGGTGCTGCAGCCCGGCCTGAAGATCTCCCTGATCGATGAGGCATCGGGTGAGCGTGATGAGTGGCACTACGAGGACGGGCTGAAACAGTACCTGATGGGGCAGATTGGTGACCTCCCCTCACTGCCGGAGGAGGATCCGTTCATGGGTGCCAGCAGCAGTGAGCATGAGGGTGTGGAGTGGGCGGTGCTCTGGCTCCCCGAGGGGGGGGAGTCTGTCAGTGAGAGTTACGTCAATCTGGTTCCCACAACCCAGGGAGGAACCCATGTCAATGGGCTGCGTGCCGGGCTGACAGAGGCGGTGCGTGAGTTCTGTGAATTCAGGAACATGCTGCCACGTGGTGTGAAATTGACGCCCGAGGATGTATGGGACAGGGTCAGTTATATCCTCTCCATCAAGATGGAGGATCCACAATTTGCCGGCCAGACCAAGGAGCGGCTCTCCTCCCGCGAGGTGGCCGCCTTTGTCTCCGGTACGGTCAAGGACTCGTTCAGCCTCTGGCTCAACCAGCACCCGGCGGTTGGAGAGCAGATTGCAGAGCTCGCCATCAGCAGTGCACAGTCCAGAATACGAAGTCGCAAGAAGGTGGCGCGCAAGAGGGTGACCAGTGGGCCGGCACTGCCCGGGAAGCTCGCGGATTGTGCCACCGCCGATCCACTCCAGGGAGAGCTCTTTCTGGTGGAGGGGGACTCGGCAGGGGGGTCGGCAAAACAGGCCCGGGACCGGGAGTTCCAGGCCATCATGCCGCTACGCGGAAAGATTCTCAATACCTGGGAGGTGGAGCCGGGAGATGTGCTCGCCTCACAGGAGGTACATGACATCTCGGTGGCGCTGGGGATGGATCCGGGAAGCAGTGATCTCACCGGGCTGCGCTATGGAAAGGTCTGTATTTTGGCGGATGCCGACTCGGATGGACTCCATATTGCCACCCTGCTCTGTGCACTCTTTCTGCGCCACTTCCCCAAGCTGGTGGCAGAGGGCCACGTCTACGTTGCGATGCCACCGCTCTACCGCATTGATGTGGGGAAAGAGGTCTACTACGCACTGGATGATGATGAGAAACAGGGAGTTCTGGACCGGATTGCTGCAGAGAAGAGGCGGGGGAAGGTCAATGTGCAGCGCTTCAAGGGGTTGGGAGAGATGAACCCGCTACAGCTGCGTGAGACCACCATGGCACAGGAGACCCGGAGGCTGGTGCAGCTGACCATTGAGCCGGGGGACGAGAGCAACAGTGTGATGGACATGTTGCTGGCCAAGAAGAGGGCATCAGACCGCAAGAGCTGGCTGGAGAGTCGTGGCGATCTTGCAGAGGTGTAAGTAGAGAGAGGCTGAAAAATATGAGTGAGACAACAGAGATCGAGATGGAGGGGGTGGAGCAGCTTCCGCTGAGTGAGTTCACCGAGAAGGCCTATCTGGACTACTCGATGTATGTCATTCTCGACCGTGCACTGCCCCATGTCGGGGATGGATTGAAGCCGGTGCAGCGCCGCATCGTCTATGCGATGTCAGAGCTGGGGCTCTCCGCCACTGCCAAGTTCAAGAAGTCGGCCCGTACCGTGGGAGATGTGCTGGGCAAGTTTCATCCCCATGGGGACTCCGCCGCCTATGAGGCAATGGTGTTGATGGCGCAGGATTTCTCCTACCGTTACCCACTGGTGGATGGTCAGGGCAACTGGGGCTCTGCCGATGACCCCAAATCCTTTGCCGCGATGCGTTATACCGAATCACGCCTTACCCGTTACTCCGAGCTGCTGCTGGGGGAACTGGGGATGGGGACGGTGGAGTGGCAGCCCAACTTTGATGGCACACTGAAGGAGCCCAGACTGCTTCCGGCGCGACTTCCCAATATTCTCCTGAATGGTGGCTCCGGTATTGCGGTGGGGATGGCGACCGATATCCCCCCCCACAATCTGCGAGAGGTGGCAACAGCCTGTATACGTCTGCTGGAGGATCGCAAGGCAGAGAGCGAGGAGCTGCTGGAGCACATCCAGGGACCCGACTATCCAACCGATGCGGAGATCATCACCCCCAGGGAGGAGATCCAGGAGATCTACCGCAGTGGCCATGGCTCGATTCGGATGCGTGCCCTCTGGGAGAAGGAGGGCAGTGACGTTGTGATCACCGCACTGCCGCACCAGGTCTCCGGAAACAAGATCCTGGAGCAGATTGCGACCCAGATGCGGGCCAAGAAGCTGCCGATGGTGGATGATCTGCGCGATGAGTCCGACCATGAGAACCCGACCCGGCTGGTGGTGGTTCCGCGCTCCAACCGGGTAGATCTCGATCAGCTGATGTCCCATCTCTTTGCAACCACCGATCTGGAGCGTACCTATCGGGTCAACCTCAACATGATCGGGATTGATGGGCGCCCCGGGGTCAAGGGGATTCACCAGCTGCTCAAGGAGTGGCTGGAGTTCCGTGAGCAGACGGTACGCAGAAGGCTGGAGCATCGGTTGGAGAAGGTGCTGCAGCGCCTCCATATCCTGGAGGGACTGCTGGTTGCCTATCTCAATATTGACGAGGTGATTGCCATTATCCGCAGTGAGGACAAGCCTCGCCCCGTACTGATGAAGCGTTTCAGTCTGACTGAGATCCAGGCGGACGCGATCCTTGATCTGAAGCTGCGCCATCTCGCAAAACTGGAGGAGATGAAGATCAAGGGGGAGCAGGAGGAGCTGGCGCAGGAGCGCCAGAAGCTGGAGCAGATTCTCGGTTCAACACGCCGTCTGCGCACCCTGATTCGCAAGGAGATCACCGCAGATGCAGAAAAATATGGGGATGAGCGCCGCTCTCCCATTGTCTCGCGCGAGGCGGCACAGGCGATTGACCCAACCTCACTGGTCCCCTCCGAGCCAGTTACGGTGGTGCTCTCCGAGAAGGGGTGGGTACGGGCGGCCAAGGGGCATGAGATCGATGCCAGTAGCCTCAACTACAAGGGCGGAGATGGATACCTTGCCTCGGCCCACGGGCGCAGCAACCAGCCGATCCACTTTATGGATTCTACCGGGCGCAGCTACACCGTACAGGCGAGCACACTCCCCTCAGCAAGGGGGCAGGGAGAGCCGTTGACAGGGCGTCTCTCTCCACCCAGCGGTGCTCACTTTGTTGATGTGGTTGGGGGCGCTGTGGCCCAGAAGATTCTGGTGGCATCCGATGCCGGGTATGGATTTGTCGCAACGATCGGTGACCTTGCATCCAACAAGAAGGGGGGCAAGGCCTTTCTGCGCCTGCCGAAGGGGGCCGCAGTGCTGCGGGTGGCACCGGTTGATGCGGAGGGAAAATGGGTTGCCGTTGCCAGCAACGAGGGGCGGCTGCTGCTCTTTCCACTGCAGGATCTGCCAGAACTCTCCAAGGGGAAGGGGAACAAGATGATCTCCATTCCATCCAAAAGGGTGGAGAGCAGGGAGGAGTTTGTGACCGGTGTTGCGGTGCTGGGTGAGGGTGAGGGGCTGACCGTGATCTCCGGAAAGCGGACCCTGAAGCTGAGGCCATCAGATCTTCAGAACTACCATGGGGAGCGGGGTCGCAGGGGGAGCAAGCTGCCACGTGGTTTCCAGCGTGTGGAGGGGTTGCTTCCGGGGATTGGGTAGCTGCTGCCAGTGCCCCTCAGCGGGGAGTAACCTGCAGCAGCTCCACCCAGTGCACAACAGGAACAGCCGATTTCTGCTGCAGGTGGTGCTGGCATCCGATATTCGCAGTCACAATCAGCTCGGGTGATGTGTGTTGCAGCTGTTTCAGCTTTCTCTCGCGCAGCTGATCGGATAATTCGGATTGAAGAATGGAGTAGCTTCCTGCGGCACCACAGCAGAGGTGTCGGTCGCCGACCGGCTGTAGTTCAAACCCCAGTTTCTGAAGCAGGGACTCAACTGCATTGTCGGTGTGTAGCCCATGCTGTTGGCTGCAGGGAGGGTGGTAGGCGATTTTCCGTGGCCCATTGGGGTTTCGGGAGAGCTGTAACGTGTGCTCCTGCAGCAGCTCAATGGGATCAACCACCGACTCACTGACCGTTGTCGCGTCACCCTCTCCGGTCAGAATCTTCTGGTACTGCTGAATCATTGCCCCACAACCACTGGCTGCAATAACAATTCTGGCCTGATGCTGCTCAATGAGTGGCAACCATATGGCCATGTTATTGCGCATCTGTTGCCGGGCATCCTCCTGTTGGCTCAAGTGGTGAGAGAGCGCTCCGCAGCACCCCTCTCCCTGGGGGGTGTGGATGGTGTAGCCGAGCTGTCTGAGGAGCTGCCCCAGCTGCTGGTTGGTGGAGGGGGACAACCCATCCTGCACACACCCCTGGAAGAGGATCAGGTGGGGGCCGTTCGATGAGGGTGTTGGTGGGGGTGCTGGTTGGCGGGTGGATGTTGTTGGCAGTCTGCGTGCGAGTGGAAATCTGAAGATTCGTCCGAGCTGAATCAGTGGAGCGATGCGTTTCCGTTCTGGAACCAGGGTGTTGATCAGCCTTCGAAGCACTCTCTCTCGCTGTGGGCGTGAGACGGTCCGTTCCGTAATCAGCCGTCCGATGTCGAGCAGCTCGCTGAAACGGATTCCAGAGGGACAGGTGGTTTCACAGTTGCGGCAGCCCAGGCAGCGGTCAAGATGTTGTTGGGTGATTCGAGTGGCATGGTCCCCCTCCAGCAGCCTTTTGATCTGGTAGATCCGTCCTCGCGGGGAGTCCAGTTCACTTCCAAGCAGCTGATAGGTAGGACAGGTTGCCAGGCAGAACCCGCAGTGGACACAGCTGCGAAGAATCTCTTCTGCCCGCCTGATCTCTTCGAGTGTCAGCAGGGGCTGTAGTTGTTTGGTCTGTAACTGTAGTTGCATATTGGCGGCTAGTCTCAGAGTTCCGGGTAGAGAATGGCCGGATTGAGAATATTGGCTGGATCCACTGCCTGTTTGATCTGCTGGTGAATGGAAAGCAGAGGAGCCGGCAGGGGTTGGGGCTGCAGTTCCCGATCCCGGAAGTGATACCGGGTGGCATGGCCGCCCTCTGCAGAGGTTAGCTGGAAGATCTCTTCTGACGGCAGGTCGGTCTGAATCCAGCGCTGTCGTCCACCCCAGTCAATCAGTGAGTGGGACTCCTGATCCTTCTCAAAGGGAAGTAGTGGAGTTGCTGGCGGAAGGGAGAGCCGCCAGATCGGGCCATCCCACTCAAACAGGGAGAGCCTGCGGTCTCTCAGCATCTCCCAGATATGGCTCTCCTCTTCAAGGCTCATCCCCAGTGACTGGAGCAGTGGACGATACTGGGCAATCTCTGTGGCAGGACCGGCCAGGCGAAGGTGCAGCCGTCGTTGTGACCAGCAGAGGCCGCTGATTGGAAGTCTCCGTTGTTGGAGTACATTCATCCTCTCCAGTGCATCCGCATGGTAACAGGGAGCAACCCAGCTCACCTCCTCTTCCTCTTGTGGCAGGGTCTTCAGTGAGATCTCCAGCAGAACCCCCAGAGTGCCATGGGCACCTGCCATGGGGCGGAAGAGGTCATAGCCGGCGACGTTCTTGACCACCTCTCCACCCAGTCGGAGGATCCTGCCCTGTCCGGTCAGCACCTTGACCCCCAGTAGGTGGTCTCGTACAGCCCCGCTCCAGGGCCGTCCCGGCCCTGAGAGTGCGGATGCAACCGCCCCGCCAATGGTGGACTTCTCTGAGAGTCGGGGAGGGTCAAAGGCCAGTACCTGGTGATGCTGCTGCAGAAGCTTGCTGATCTCTGAGATCCGGGTTCCACCACGTGCCGTAATGACCAGCTCTTGTGGGTGGTAGTTCAGAATGCCGCTGTGTCCCCCCGTCTTCAGCGGGGTTGCATGGCTGGGTGGGGCGAGCTCACGGTGGCTTCCCCCTCCAAGGATCCAGAGCGGGGTCCTGTTGTTGCAGGCCTGCTCAACCGCCTGCTGCAGATGGTGTTGCTGATCACTCATCCTAGAACCGTTCCAGCTCTGGATGGGGCAGCTCCCCGTGGTGGACATGCATCGCCCCCAGCTCCGCACAGCGATGGAGAGTAGGGACTGCCTTGCCCGGGTTGAGGAGTGAGTCTGGGTCAAAGGCCTTTTTCAGGGCATGAAAGGTCTCCAGCTCATCCGTCTTGAACTGGCTGCACATCGCATCCAGTTTTTCGATTCCCACTCCGTGCTCACCGGTAATGGTTCCTCCCATCTCAACACAGAGCTTGAGAATATCGGTCCCAAACGCCTCGGCACGTTCCAGCTCTCCAGGCACTGAGGCATCGTAGAGGATCAGGGGGTGGAGGTTGCCGTCGCCCGCATGAAAGACATTGGCAACCTGTAGCTGGTACTGTTTGGAGAGCTCATCAATCCTCTTCAGAACCTCTCCAAGATGGTGGCGTGGAATGGTTCCATCCATCACATAGTAGTCGGGAGAGATTCGCCCAATGGCGGGGAAGGCCCCTTTTCGCCCCGCCCACAGGCGGTTGCGTTGCTCCTCACTGCTTGCCTCGATGATGGTTGTGGCACCCCCTGCCATGAGAACCTCCCGACACCTTGCCGTCATTGAGCTCACCCCCTCGCGGGTTCGACTATCCAGTTCACAGAGCAGGATCGCCTTGGCATCTCTGGGGTACCCGGCATGGACAAAGTCCTCAGCTGCCTGGATGGATCGCTGATCCATCATCTCTAGCCCGGATGGAAGAATGCCTGCGGTGAGGATGGCACCGACCGCATCACCGGCAGCCTCAATCTGATCAAAGGCCGCAAGCAGCAGTCGGGTCTCCGGTGGTTTGTCGAGCAGTCGTACTGTTACCTCTGTGATGACCCCCAACATCCCTTCCGAGCCGATCGCCAGGGAGAGGAGATCATATCCCGGAGTGTCGAGGGCCTCGCTACCAAGGGTAAGGATGGTTCCATCAATCAGCATCATCTTGACTTGCAGGACGTTATGGACCGTCAGTCCATACTTGATGCAGTGGACTCCTCCAGAGTTCTCGGCCACGTTGCCCCCAATGGTGCAGGCAATCTGTGAAGAGGGGTCCGGGGCGTAGTAGAGACCAAGATCAGAGACCGCCTGAGAGATCGCCAGGTTGGTCACCCCCGGCTGAACCGTTGCGCTCTTTCGCTCCGGGTCGATTGTCAGGATCTGGTTCAGCTTCGCAAGTCCGATCAGCAGGCTGTTGCTTGATGGTCGCGCCCCGCCGGAGAGCCCAGTCCCTGCACCACGGGTGACCACCGGAATCCGCAGCTGTTTACAGAGCAGCAGGATCAGTTGAAGCTGGTTGGTATCCTCCGGCAATACCACGGCCATCGGCTGTTCCCGGAGCGCAGTGAGTCCATCGCACTCATAGGGGACCAGCTCCTCCGGTTCCGTCAGTAGCGCATCCGTCGATACAATCTGTCGAAGCTGATGAAATAGCTGCTCTTGTTGTTGAGGATTCATCACGGAGGGGATCATACCGGAGTTAATAACCAAACAAAACAGTTGGTTTTTATTTTCGGGTTCGGTATCCTCTGCGATCGTTTTAACAATCACTATCAGCCAAGAGCAGGCGGCTGTACAACGATAACCATTACGGCTACCTGATATAGAAGTTTGGAGTTAACCATGACGCAATCCTTTCACCCCCCCCAGCGTACCCTGATGGGTCCAGGCCCTTCCGATGTCAATCCACGGATTCTGGAGGCGATGTCTCGTCCTACACTGGGTCACCTTGATCCACTTTTTGTCTTGATGATGGATGAGATGAAAGAGCTGCTGCGTTATGCATTTCGTACCGGGAACGGGTTGACGATGCCGATCTCTGCCCCAGGCTCTGCGGGGATGGAGAGCTGTTTTGTCAATCTGGTAGAGCCTGGGGACAAGGTGGTTGTCTGTCAGAACGGGGTCTTTGGTGGTCGAATGAAGGAGAATGTGGAGCGTATCGGTGGCGTGGCCATCATGCAGCAGGATCCGTGGGGACGTGCTGTTGATCCGCAAAAGCTGGAAGAGACACTCAGGGCCAATCCCGATACAAAGGTTGTTGCCTTTGTCCATGCGGAGACCTCAACCGGGGCAGTCTCCGATGCAGAGACACTTTGCAGGATCGCCCACGATCATGGCTGTCTGACCATTGTTGATGCGGTGACCTCGCTGGGGGGCTCTCCACTGGAGGTGGATCAATGGGGGATTGATGCCATCTACTCCGGCAGTCAAAAGTGCCTCTCCTGTACCCCGGGACTCTCTCCGGTCAGTTTCAATGAGGCGGCTCTCGAGAAGATTCGCAATCGCAAGACGGCGGTCCAGAGCTGGTTCCTTGATCTCAATCTGGTGATGGGCTACTGGGATGGTGGAGGCAAGCGTGCCTACCACCATACTGCTCCGATCAATGCCCTCTATGGTCTCCATGAGGCACTGGTGGTCTTGAAAGAGGAGGGGGTTGAGAGTTGCTGGGACCGTCACCAGAGAAATCATCAGGCTCTGCGGGCCGGTGTTGAGGCGATGGGGCTGCAGTTTGTGGTTCCTGAGGGGGAGCGTCTGCCACAACTCAATACGGTCACCATTCCTGATGGGGTTGATGATGCAGCCGTTCGCTCAATGCTACTCAATCAATACAGTCTGGAGATTGGTGCCGGGTTGGGTGACCTTGCCGGCAAGGTGTGGCGGATTGGCCAGATGGGATATGCCAGCAATGAGAAAAATATTCTCTTCTGTCTGGGAGCGTTGGATGCGGTACTGGGCGAGATGGGGGCATCGATTCATCGTGGTGAAGCTGTCGCTGCGGCCAGATCCTGCTATGCGGAAAATAGTCAGGAGCCGTAACCGATGGTGAGAGGCCGGGATGGGAGTCAGTTAAGATATGAAGGTCGGAGCAGGGCAGGACTACATTGTCAGCATCAGCCAGCCACTGGCGACAATAAAGATGACACAGAGCCAAAAGAACAGGGTAATGATTCGTCCCAACATTTCTCCTCCCGGGAAAATGGTGTTGTTGTTGACGCCTGAGATTGTGATGTAAACACCACCCTGCTGTAAATTGCTCGATAGGGTGAGGGTGTGACACCACAAGGGGGTATAGCTATTCGACTGTCTCCAGATCGACACTATCAAACCGGTCCTGCTGTAGACGGTAGCCGCGCAGCTCGAGCACACCCTCCGTATTGAGGGAGATCACCAGATAGAGCGCCTCCGGGTAGGCCGCATCTGTCAGATCCTTGTGGGAGGGGGTTGCTGGTGCATGAGGGTGGGAGTGGTAGATGGCCCAGAGCGCCTCATTGCACTCACGCATTCTCTTCATCGCCTGGATCTGCTCTTTGGGCTCCATCTCGAACAGGACTCCTGGAGTGGAGGCAATATTGGTCACCGGGTAGGTATTGTGAGCCACCCCATTGCGAGAGCCGATCAGTCCGCAGACCTCTCTTTCCGGGCTCTTCTGTGCCTGCGTGAGCAGCTGGACGACAATGGAGCGTGGGATGGTCTCAGTCATGGTTTCCACAGGCAGGGCAGTGTGGATCCTGCGGGAGCTTGAGTGTTCTCCACTCCATGGTCAGTGCATCGAGCAGCATCAGCTTCCCATTCAGGGTCTTGCCGATTTCCATGATGATCTTCATCGCCTCAAGTGCCTGCATGCTGCCGATAATACCAACCAGTGGCGCCAGTACACCAGTCTGTGTGCAGGTCTCATCCAGTTCATCCCCCCCCTTGTAGAGGCAGCGATAGCAGGGGGTGTTCTCCAGGTCGGGGCGGAAGACAGAGATCTGCCCCTCCATCCGGATTGCCGCACCGGAGACCAGCGGGGTTCGATTTCTGACACACCCGTCATTGACGATAAATCGTGTAGTAAAGTTGTCACTGCAGTCCAGCACCACATCAGCCTTTTCAATCTCACTCTCCATCTCCTCGGCAGAGAGTCGATGGTTGATGGTGGTGATCTCAATCTCCGGGTTGAGATTGTGCAGGGTCTCTCTGGCCGACTCCACCTTGGGGCGGCCAATATCCTTTGTGAAATGGACAATCTGTCGCTGCAGATTGGAGAGGTCTACCTCGTCAAAGTCGACCAGTCTCAGGTGACCAACTCCTGCTGCTGCCAGATAGATGGCAGCTGGGGCACCGAGCCCCCCCATGCCAATAACCAATACATGGGCATCCAGCAGCTTCTCCTGCCCCTCTGTGCCCACCTGCGGCAGCATGATCTGGCGGCTGTAGCGCAGAAGGTCGTTATCGCTGTCGAGTGCCATAGGTTATTCGTTCCTGTCCGGCCAGGTCCTGCCGGGTTTCAACCCCTGAAAAATGGTTCTGTCGAAACAGAGAGCGTACCTGTTTTCCCTGATCGTATCCATGCTCCACCACAAGAATACCACCCGGTAGCAGAGAGGATCCCGCGTGCGCGGCAAGAAAGGTGATGTCATCCAGCCCCTCAACTCCGGAGGTCAGTGCGGAGCGGGGCTCATGGCGGAGGTCACCCTGTTCAAGATAGGGGTCGTTGAGGGCAATATAGGGAGGATTGGAGAGGATCATCTGAAAGCGTTCGCCATCAAGCGGCTCAAGCCAGGAGCCCTCACGGAATTCCAGATTGGTGATGTTGTGGCTGCTGCGGTTCTCTCTGGCTACGGCGAGTGCGGCGGGGGAGCGGTCGGTTGCAACCACCGTACAGAGGGGGCGTTCAGTGGCAATGGCGATGGCAATGGCACCACTGCCGGTCCCCAGATCGGCAATCCTCCAGGGAAGATTCTCAGGGATCCACTGAAGCGCCAGTTCCACCAGCAGTTCGGTCTCTGGCCTCGGAATCAGTGTGTCAGGTGTGGTCTTCAGCTCCAGGGACCAGAACTCCTGCCTCCCCAGCAGGTGTGCAACCGGCTCTCCCGCAGCACGTCGATGGAGTAGTTGGCTGAACTGTTGCTCCTCCTCCCTCTCCAACGGGTGTTCGGGCCAGGTATGGAGCCAGGTGCGGCTCTGCCCAAGCGTGGAGGCGAGAAGCAGTTCGGCATCAAGCTGGGCGGTTTCGGATCCGGACCGGGTCAGCTCCTCCATCGCCTCTTGTAGCAGCTGCTGGATAACGGCCATTAGCCCTCACTGGCAAGGGCTGCCAGCTGATCCGCCTGATGTTCATTGATCAGGGGCTCAATGATATGGTCCAGATTCCCCATCATTACCTCATCGAGCTTGTAGAGGGTGAGATTGATGCGGTGGTCGGTCACCCGCCCCTGTGGGAAGTTGTAGGTGCGGATCCTCTCGGAACGATCTCCGCTGCCCACCAGGTTTCTCCGGTTCTCTGCCTCCTCGGCCATCTGCTTGTCCCGCTCGGCAGTCAGCAGTCTTGACGAGAGCAGGGTCATCGCACGGGCACGGTTCTTGTGCTGTGACCGTTCATCCTGACACTCCACCACAACCCCGGTGGGGAGGTGGGTGATGCGGATGGCGGAGTCGGTCTTGTTGACATGCTGTCCACCGGCACCCGAGGCACGGAAGGTGTCCACCTTCAGGTCACTGGGGTTGATCTCGACATGGTCCACCTCCTCAACCTCCGGGAGGATGGCGACGGTTGCAGCCGAGGTGTGGACACGTCCCTGGGACTCAGTCTCCGGAACCCGCTGCACACGGTGTGCTCCGGACTCGAACTTGAGGCGAGAGTAGGCCCCCTTGCCGACAATACGGGCAATAATCTCCTTGTAGCCGCCGTGCTCCCCCTCATTCTGGCTCATGATATCCAGCTGCCAGCGGCGCTGCTCGGCGTAACGGGCATACATGCGAAAGAGATCACCCGCAAAGATTGCCGCCTCATCGCCGCCGGTTCCGGCACGAACCTCGAGGAAGATATTGCTCTCATCCTTGGGATCCCTCGGCAGTAGCAGTTTCTGTAGCTGCAGTGACAGGTCGGCCTCGCTCTCCTCTGCTGCTGCCAGCTCCTCGGCGGCCATCTCCCGCATCTCGGGGTCACTCTCCTTCTGCATCTCCCGCGCGGTTTCGATATCCTCCTGAACCTGCTGGTACTGTTCATAGGTGGAGACCACTGGCGTGATCTGTGCATGCTCCTGCGAGAGGGTGCGGAAGCGGTTGTTGTCACTGATGGTCTCGGGGTCGGAGAGGAGGGCGTTGAGCTCCTCCAGTCGGGCACTGAGGAGGTCCAGCTTGTGGAGAATGGATTCTTTCATCTGTTATCAGTCAATGGGTTGCAGGGGAATTACGGTGTTGCACTCTGCTTGTGGAGTGCATCGGACAGGGAACCGGAGTGGGCCGGAGCCGGGGTTAAAGCCAGCTAATGGTTGTCGAGGTCGAACAGGGATCGAGTGGCCTTGATCAGCGTGTCACGCTCATCATTTCCGGCAGTTCTGAGTTGACTGCAGGGGGCATGGGTCAGCTTGTTGGTGAGCTGGTGGGCCAATACCTCAAGAATGTGTTGTGGATCCTCTCCTGCAGCCAGCATTCGTGTTGATTTTTTCAGCATCTCCTCGCGCATGCGGTCTGCCTGTGCGCGGAAGGCACGAATGGTCGATACAGAGTCCTGGGCGTTGACCCAGTCCATGAAGTGGACCACCTGGGTGTCGATGATCTCCTCCGCCTGTTTGGCAGCATCCTGGCGGGATTTCATGTTTTCCTGAATCACCTCCTGCAGATCATCCACGGTGTAGAGATAGACATCGTCCAGGTCATCAACCTCCGGTTCAATGTCGCGTGGGACCGCAATGTCGACCATGAACATCGGCTGGTGGCGCCGGCTCTTGAGAGCACTCTCTACCGCCCCTTTTCCCAGAATCGGAAGTGGACTTGCTGTGGAGGAGATGACGATGTCAGCCTCAGCCAGGTGGTCTGTGATCTCGGTCAGTGCAATGGCATAGCCACCAAACTCCTCGGTCAGTTGATGCGCCTTCTCGATGGTTCGGTTGGCGATGATCATTCTGCCGATCCCCTGCTCATGCAGGTGGCGGGCAGCAAGCTCAATGGTCTCACCGGCACCGACCAACAGCACTGTCTTGCCACCCAGATCGCCAAAGATCTGCTTGGCGAGTGAGACCGCTGCAAAGGCGACGGAGACCGGGCTGCTGCCGATGGCAGTATCTGTGCGCACCTGTTTTGCAGATCTGAATGTATGCTGAAACAGGCGGTTGAGAATCTTTCCGGTGGTGCCCGCCTCATTGGCAGCGGTGAAGGCGGTCTTCATCTGCCCCAGAATCTGCGGTTCTCCCAGCACCAGAGAGTCCAGGCCGCTGGCCACACGGAGCATGTGACGTACCGCGTCATGGTCCGGATGGATGTAGGTGTAGGGTTTTACCTTGTTGCTCTCCAGTCGATGGTACTCACTGAGCCAGTCGACAATACCGTTCTCACTGAAGCTCTTCATCCCACAGTAGATCTCCGTACGGTTGCAGGTGGAGAGTATCGCCGCCTCCTCAAAGTCGGTGGATGAGGTCAGGTCCCTGAGTGCATAGGGAATCTTTTCCGGTGAGAAGGAGACCTTCTCCCGGATATCAACAGGAGCTGTTTTATGGTTGATTCCAAAAGCGACCAGGGTCATGTTTCAAACAAGTTTTTTCAATTCTGGTTGGAGGGTCACGCTGCAGGCCACTTGAATGGCCGCCTGACTGACCCCATATCTATTTCTGGTGGGGATTGAGTTCGGTCTTCCTCCCCTCACTGTGCCGAATTTTGATCGATTCACATAGAAAACACAAGAACGAATAGGTGCATCTCTCTGATCCTTCATGGTACTCTGGAGGGAGCAGATGCGGGAGCCCCCTTGAGATTTGACAGAACATTGCAGATTGTAGTTGTTGGAGTGGTTGTGCTTCTGACAGGCTGTGCGACCATGGACAACACGCTGGCGGAATCCGGGAGTGAAAAGGTGGCCCCACCCGTTGCACATCAGCAGAGTGATACCCTGCTGTTCAATGTGTTGACTGCGGAGATGTCTGCGCAGCGTGGAGACCACAGCACCGCCTATGAATATTACCAGCGTGCTGCTGAGCAGAGCGACCATCCGGCCATCGCGGAGCGTGGAGCCCGCCTCTCCATACACAGCCAGGATGTTGCACGAACCATCCGGGCAACCCGTCAATGGGTGGAGCGTGAGCCGGACAGTATTGAGGCGAGAAGGATTCTGGGGGCGCTGCTGCTTCGGGATCACAAGCCTGATCAGGCTGTCGGAGAGTTTGAACAGATTATTCGCCTCTCACAACAGGATCCGGAACACGATGTGCTGAGCGCCTTTATGCTGATTGCTGAACAGCTGCGCAAGGAGCCGGACAGCAGAACGGCAGAGAATGTACTGAAGACACTGGTTCGTCACGCTATCGAGGTTCCGGAGGCGTGGTATGTGCAAGGGTGGTACTACGCAAAGAGAAAGAGGGCAGAGCGCGCCCTGGAATCGGTGGATCGTGCACTGAAACTCCGTCCCGGATGGGGGAAGGCCGTTGTGCTGAGGGTCTCTGTTCTGGAGTCTCTTGGAGGGAAAGAGGAGATTCTCACCTTTCTCGAGCGCCAGGTCGAGGCGTTTCCCGATGATGCAGATATCCTGGTCCACTATGGTCAGGCTCTGCTCTCACAGGGGAGAGATTATGAGGCGGTCATCCAGTTTGAGAGCGCACTGGAGATCCGTCCGGGATCTGCCGAGATACTGAGTGCTCTGGCACTGGTGCACCTCAGCAACAAGAAGCATGAGAGTGCGCGCCCGTTTCTGATGCGCCTGCTTGATCTGGAGGGGCAGCAGGACAAGGCAAACTACTACCTTGGGGAGCTGGAAGAGGGGCTGGAGAATCGTCAGCAGGCGATTGCCCACTACGCCTCGGTTGGCCATGGATTGGTCTACTTCAATGCGCGTGTGCGGATGGCAGCCCTGGTTGCAAAGGCAGATGTGGATGCCGGGATCTCTATTTTGCGCGGTCTCTCTCTCCATGATGGACGCAAGCGGTTACAGGTCTTGCTGCTGGAAGGGGGGTTGCTGGAGGATGCGGCACGCTATTCCGAGGCGATTGAGGCCTATGATCAGGCACTGGAGCTGAGTCCGGGGAATGAGGATATTCTCTATACACGGGCGATGGCGGGGGATCTGGCCGGGAGGCTGGATATCCTGGAGCGGGATCTGCATGCGATTCTGGAGAAGAACCCAAACCACTATCACGCGCTGAATGCACTGGGCTATACCCTGACGTTGCGGACAAATCGCTATCAGGAGGCCCGGGGCTATCTGGAAAAGGCGATTGCACTGCGCCCCAATGACTTCTATGTGCTCGACAGCATGGGGTGGGTGCTCTACAAGATGGGTGAGATTGGGGAGGCGCTGGACTTTCTTGGGCGTGCCCTGGAGGCCAAGCGGGATGCAGAGGTAGCAGCCCATCTTGGCGAGGTTCGGTGGATGAGCGGGGATCGTGAGGGGGCAAAAGAGGCCTGGGACATTGGCAGGGAGATCGATGCCTCCAACCCCATTCTGGTCGAGATTCTTGAGCGCCTCTTACAGTAACAGAGCAGTCCTCCCCATTTTGTAGACTCGTTGTTGGTAACTTTCTCAGGTGATGGCCCTGTAACCTACTATGACCCGTATCCACTCTCTGCTCTTTTTCGGAGTCTTGCTCCTCCTTGGTGGTTGTTCCACAGTGTCCGTCCCTGATCTGCCGGAGAGTACCTCTGTAGCCGGAAGCTGGGAGCTCAGAGAGCAGCAGCTCAGTGCCATCCAGGAGTGGAGGGTAGAGGGGCGCGCCGCCTTTCGTGCGGGCAAGGAGGGGGGGCAGAGCAGCTTCGTCTGGGACTACTCGCCTGCATCCCGGAAATTCAGACTATCCGGGCTTCTTGGTCTGGGATCACTGATTCTGGAGGATGGGGCGTCGGGTTCACGACTGACAACAGACAGTGGCGAGATCAGGGAGGGAGACACTCCTGAGCAACTGCTTCAACAGGCAACAGGGTGGAGTTTTCCGGTCAGAGAGGCAGGCTACTGGATCAGGGGAATTCCTGTCCCAACGGAGGCGCCGAACTCCATGGTGCTCGACCCGCAGAATCGTCTGCACTACCTGGATCAGTCGGGGTGGAGTCTCGAGATTCGTCGCTATCAGCGGGTTGATGGAGTCGATCTGCCTGCGATGGTGGTGATGGAGCGGGGAGATGTTCGGGTTAAGTTGGTGCTGAGTCGCTGGGTGAGGAGAGATGGATAAAGGGAACACTACAGCCTGGATGGCACCGGCAAAGCTGAACCTCTTTCTCCATGTGACCGGTCGTCGCGGGGATGGTTACCATGAGCTTCAGACCCTCTTTCAGTTTATTGATCTGATGGATCAGATCGAGATTGAGGTGACCGAAGGTGGAGCAATCGAGCGTCCGGTGGGGCTGCCCCACCTCTCCGAGCAGGATGATCTCGTGGTCAAGGCGGCAACAGCGTTGCAGAAACATACAGGTACGCAGCTTGGTGCAAGGATTCGTGTGGACAAGAGAATCCCAGAGGGAGGGGGTCTGGGAGGAGGGAGTTCCGATGCGGCCACCACCCTGGTGGCTCTGAATCAGCTCTGGTCTACCGGGTTGAGCCGGCAACAGCTGGCAGAGATCGGCCTCAAACTGGGGGCGGATGTTCCGGTATTTATCCATGGAAGGGCAGCCTGGGCAGAGGGGGTGGGGGAGAAGCTGGAGTATGTTGATCCGCCAGAGGAGAATTATCTGCTCGTTGCCCCGGGAGTTTCGGTCTCAACGGCCGAGATTTTTCAGGCCAGGGAATTGACACGAAACACGCCAAAAGCGAAAATAGCCGGCTTTCTGCCAGATGGCGGAAGGAATGATTGTGAGCCGGTAGTTGTTGCACGTCATCCGGAGATCGGTGAGGCGTTGCGGTGGCTCTCCCAATACGGGGGTGCCAGAATGACCGGAACAGGAAGTTGTCTCTTTGTGGCGCTGGAAAGCAGGGAGAGGGCGGAAGAGATTCTGTTGCAACTGCCTGAAAAGTGGATAGGTTTTGTGGTCAAGGGGATGAATCGGTCGCCCCTGATCGGGAGTTGAGAAAAGAACATTCGGGTGTCGTCTAACGGCAGGACAGCAGGTTTTGATCCTGCTTATCGTGGTTCGAATCCATGCACCCGAACCAGATATGAGGAAAATGCGTTGCTAGCAGATTTAGGTAATGCATGAAAGAGAGTTCGGTGATAGGAACGCGAAACGAAGTGGAGCGGTAATCCATGCACCCGAACCAAGTAAGAAAATAGTTGGTGATTGCAGGTAATGTAATTTCCAGCAGATGGGAAAGAGTGTAGGAACGGCGGAGCAGAGTGAGGCCGGTAATCCATGCACCCGAACCAAAATTATTGAGAGTCATTGGAAATTGAGATGAATGCGGGGCAACTAGAGGATCAGATCATGCTCTTCGCCGGCAACTCCAATCCGGAGTTGGCCAGGGGAGTTGCACGTCATCTGAATCTCAAGCTGGGCCAGGCGACCGTTGAGCGTTTCAGTGATGGTGAGGTGATGGCGGAGATTCAGGAGAATGTCCGCGGGCGAGAGGTCTTTGTGCTTCAGTCCACCTGTGCACCCACCAATGACAACCTGATGGAGCTGTTGGTGCTGGTCGATGCACTGCGTCGCTCCTCGGCGGACAAGATTACGGCTGTGATCCCCTATTTCGGGTATGCGCGCCAGGATCGCCGCCCACGCTCTGCCAGGGTACCGATCACGGCACGCCTGGTGGCAGACATGATTGGACAGTCCGGTGTGGATCATGTGTTGACCATTGACCTCCATGCGGACCAGATCCAGGGTTTCTTCGGGATGCCAGTGGACAATATTTATGCCTCTCCCCTGCTGATGGGGGATATCTGGAGACACGAGTATCCCAATCTGATTGTGGTCTCTCCGGATGTGGGTGGTGTTGTGCGTGCACGTGCCATTGCCAAGCTGCTGGGTGGCCTGGATCTGGCGATTATCGACAAGCGTCGACCTGCCGCCAATGTTGCAAAGGTGATGAATATTATCGGTGAGGTTGAGGGCAAGTCCTGCGTGCTGGTGGATGACATGGTGGATACTGCCGGAACCCTCTGCAAGGCGGCCAAGGCGCTGAAGGACCATGGGGCGGCACGAGTCAATGCCTACTCAACCCATGCCGTGCTTTCAGGTCCTGCAGTGGGGAATATTTCCAACTCCGAGCTGGATGAGTTGGTGGTGACAGATACCATCCCGTTGAGTGTGGATGCCTCGAAGTGTTCACGGATTCGTCAGATCTCCGTGGCTGAGCTGCTGGCAGAGACGATCCGGCGGATGGTTACCGGGGAGTCGGTCAGCTCACTCTATATGGAGTAGAAGAGTTTTTTTGTTTTTGTATTTGGGCGGTTAATCAAACAGCCGCTGTTTTGGAGATAGAACGATGAGTAGTAGTTTTGAAATGACAGCAGTAGTGCGCAGTGATCTTGGTAAAGCGGCAACTCGCCGTCTGCGTCATTCAGGTCAGGTTCCTGCGGTGATTTATGGTGACGACAAAGAGCCGGCATCCATCATGATGGTACATGACGACCTGATGCACAACCTGGAGAATGAGGCATTCTATAGCCATATCCTCTCCATCACCGTGGATGGCAAGAAGGAGAATGTGGTACTGAAGGATCTTCAGCGTCACCCGGCCAGGGCCAGTATTCTCCATGCAGACTTCCAGCGCGTCAGCAGTACGAGCGAGATGAAGATGCATGTGCCACTGCACTTTGTAAATGAGGAGGTGGCCCCTGGTGTCAAGCAGGGTGGAGCACTGAACCGCCTGATGGCCGATGTTGAGATCAGCTGTCTTGCCTCCGCACTGCCAGAGTATATCGAGGTTGATGTTGCTGGCATGGAGATTGGTGACTCCATTCGCCTCTCTCAGCTCTCACTTCCAGAGGGTGTAACCATTACTGCACTGACCCGTGGTGATGATTACGATCAGGCTGTGGTAACTGTTCAGAAGACTCGTGGCTCGAAGGCTGACGAGGATGAGGATGCCGCTACAGCAGAAGAAGGCGCCTCTGAGGAAGCCGGCGAGGAGTAGGTCTCTCTCTGGTCCGGCGGTTGACCGGCCCTGGAGGCATGCTTGATGAGTGAGAAGATCTCCCTGGTTGTTGGCCTCGGAAACCCCGGGGCCCAATATGAACCAACCCGGCATAATGCCGGGTTTTGGTTTCTGGACCGGATTGCAGCGCAGTGTGGTGCACCGTTTCGGGTTGAGAGCAAATTCCATGGGGTGGTTGCCAAAATCACCATTGCTGGTGAGGCGGTCTGGCTGCTGAAGCCAAGCACCTTTATGAATCGGAGTGGCCAGGCCGTGGCTGCGCTGGCCAGCTACTACAAAATCCCGGTGGAAGCGATTCTGGTGGCCCATGATGAGCTGGATCTGCCACCGGGGCAGGTGCGGCTCAAACAGGGGGGTGGACATGCAGGACATAATGGTCTGCGTGACATCATCACCCATCAGGGAAAAGAGTTTTATCGTCTGCGGATCGGTATTGGGCGGCCAGCCCAATCGGGGCGCCCTGTTACAGACTATGTGCTGGGCAATCCCAGCGGAGTCGATCGGGCGGCCATTGAAGAGATACTGGATGACAGCGAGCGCTCGCTGGAGAAGATCGTCGCTGGTGAGATGCAGCAGGCGATGAATCGACTGCACAGCATTGGAAAAGCATAAAAGGAAAACAGGGTAATGGGATTCAAGTGTGGAATTGTGGGGCTCCCCAATGTCGGGAAGTCGACCCTCTTCAATGCGCTGACACAGTCAGGGATTGATGCCGAGAACTACCCCTTCTGTACCATCGACCCCAATGTGGGGATCGTGCCAATGCCCGATCCGCGCCTTGATGCGCTGGAGAGGATTGTCGATCCTGAGAAGGTGATCGCAACCACAATGGAGTTTGTCGATATCGCCGGGTTGGTGGCCGGTGCCTCCAAGGGGGAGGGGTTGGGGAACAAGTTCCTGGCCAATATCCGCGAGACCGATGCGATTGGCCATGTGGTTCGCTGCTTCCAGGATGAGAATGTGATCCATGTTGCCGGCACCATCAATCCGGCCAGTGATATCGAGGTGATTAACACGGAATTGGCACTGGCCGACCTGGAGACCGTTGAGAAGGCGATTGCCCGGGTTGAGAAGACCGCCCGTTCAGGGAACAAGGAGGCGCTTGCCAGGAAGGAGTTTCTCGACACCGTGAGAGACCATCTGGATGCCGGCAACCCTGTGCGCTCCATGGAGTTGAGCGAGGATGATCTGGAGGGGCTTCATGAGCTTCATCTGCTGACCATCAAACCAACCATGTATATCGCCAATGTGGCAGAGGATGGTTTTGAGGGGAATCCCTATCTTGACCAGGTCAGGGAGATTGCTTCGGCAGAGGGTTCTGAGGTGGTGCCTGTCTGTGCCGCGATCGAGGCTGAGCTCTCGGAGCTGGATGATGAGGAGAAGGTGGAGTTCCTTGAGGAGATGGGGCTGGAAGAGCCTGGGCTTAACCGGGTGATTCGTGCCGGATATCAGCTGTTGGGGCTTGAGACCTACTTCACCGCAGGGGTGAAAGAGGTGCGTGCCTGGACTTTTGAGGCGGGGTCCACAGCGCCACAGGCGGCGGGAAAAATCCATACCGATTTCGAGCGTGGCTTTATCCGTGCCGAGGTTACGGCCTATGACGATTTCATTGCGCACAATGGTGAGCAGGGGGCCAAGGAGGCGGGCCGCCTGCGCCTGGAGGGGAAGGAGTACATCGTGCAGGATGGGGATGTGATCCATTTCCGCTTCAACGTCTGACACACAGCGCCTGAAACTATTGTCGTAGGGGCGGCGTTTCTATATAATGCGCCCTCTTTTATGGCTACGTAGCTCAGCTGGTTAGAGCGCAGCACTCATAATGCTGAGGTCGGTAGTTCAAGTCTACCCGTAGCTACCATACATCAATAGCTTACCTTGTATTTAGGGTGGGCTATTTTTTTGGAGCTACCGCCCTGTCGGTAGTGGGCCGCTGGTGCGGCCTCCTGCGGATCAAGTCTACCCGTAGCTACCATACATCAATAGCTTACCTTGTATTTAGGGTGGGCTATTTTTTTGGAGCTACCGCCCTGTCGGTAGTGGGCCACTGGTGTGGCCTCCAGCGGATCAACTCTACCCGTAGCTACCGTATATATCAGTGAGTTATCGAGAGACCGATCGCTCCTTCTGTGTTTTTGGACTAAGGCCGCTGGAAATAGGAAAAAATACGCATTTCTACGTATATACAGAAATATACATAAGGCATATGATGAGCCTGTCTGGTGTTGCCTGCACTGTAACCATGCAGGACTATCATTGCTTGATCTTCCTTCCTACAAGTGATGATAACAGCCGAGCCAGCCCACTTTCGAGACGGTGGGCTGGCTTTTTTATTTCTTGGTTTCTCAGAGGGTTACGATAGTATAGATAGGTAACAGTCTGGAGTTACCAAAGTCGATGCCTAATAGAAACAGTCAACTAACGGGTGGCAGACAGCTCAGTCGGATTGCAATTGCCCTGGTTGGCAGCATGCTGATTGGGTGGATGGCAACCACGCTGTTCCTCCCACACCATGCCCTGTTGCTTGGTGTGGTCTCCTTTTTGGTGATTCTCTGGACCAATGAGGGGTTGCCGATGGGGGTGGTCTCCCTCTTGCCTCTGTTGCTGTTTCCGCTGTTCGGGATTCTGGAGTTCAAGGCGGTCACAGCCAACTATGCAAAACCGGTTATCTTTCTCTTTCTGGGTGGTTTTCTGATCGCCATCGCAATCAAGGAGACGGGTCTGCACAGGGTCATTGCACACCGTGTTCTGATGCTTTTTCCAAACAGTGGGCGGGGCATGATCTATTCGCTTGCTGTTACGGCTGCACTGTTGAGCTCCATCCTCTCCAATACAACGATTACGCTGATGTTGTTGCCGATTGCACTCTATCTGACGGAGAATATCCGGCTGAAGAGTCGCTTCCTGATTGCAACCGCCTATGGTGCCAGTATCGGTGGGGTGCTGACACCGATCGGCACCCCCCCCAACCTGATACTGATGGGCTATCTTGAGGATATCGGAATGGATGCCCCGACCTTTCTGGAGTGGATCACCTACACCTTTCCCCTGGTTCTGTTGATGTTGCTGATCGTCCCCTTTCTTCTCTCGATTGGGGTGGAGCGTGAGTCGGTTGAGGAGAACCATGCTGCGGATCGGCCGCTTACACGGGAACAGCGACGTCTCGTCTCCATCCTTTATGGACTGCTCTTTCTGCTGTTGATCAACTCACCGATCGAGCCCTATCATCAGGGGATTGGACTGAATGAGAAGATGCTGTTGCTGGGGTTTGGTCTGCTGATGTTTGTCCCGGGGATCGGCTTCTTGAAATGGACAGATATCAAACAGGTTCCATTTGAGATCATCTTCCTGTTTGGGGCGGGTTTCTCCATTGCCGCTGCCTTTATGCACTCCGGTATTGTGGGGGAGATCACCGGTTATCTTCTCGCCCTTGAGGGGCTGCCACTCTTTGTGTTGCTGTTGATGGTTGCGCTGTTTGTCAGTTTCTCGACCGAGATCACAAGCAATACGGCACTGATCTCAATCATGCTGCCGATATTTCACGCCTTCTGTCTGCAGGCCGAACTGGATGAGAGGATCGTATTGATGGTGGCGACCATTGCTGCAAGCTATGCATTCATGTTGCCGATCGCAACTCCGCCCAATGCCATCATCATGTCCAGTGGGGCGGTGCGGGTCCGCGAGATGGCAAGAATCGGTCTCTTCATCAATCTGGCAGGTGTCGTTCTGTTGTCCCTAATCGCCTATTTTTATTGGTAATTAAGAGATGTTTTTTGATCTCTATCAACGGGATGCCACCCAATAACTT
>CAYFMF010000014.1:20725-39682 GCA_964344135.1 uncultured Piscirickettsiaceae bacterium | reverse complement strand
GCCACACCTGCCACACCTGCCACACCTGCCACACCTGCCACACCTGCCACACCTGCCACACCTGTTGCACCCTCTTCAGCGGAGCAGGTCCTGGCGATGGAGGAGGTGGTGAATGAGTCCAGAAGCTCTGTGGTTACGGCACTTGAGATTGCCGAGCAGGCGGCAGAGCAGCGGGATGAGGCCTCCAGGGTGCTGGAGGCGGTCAGCAACGTGGAGGCGTTCATTCGCATTACCGATACCGATCTTGAGTTGCGGATTGATGATGAGGCGGGTGGGGAGACAGTGGTCTCCATCTTTGATGGAGAGGATGGTACCCTGTTGCGTCAGTACCCCACCGATGAGATGCTGGAGATCTCGAGGAAGATTACCCGGCAGCTGAATGAGTTTCGGGACTCTCTGATCCATGGAAGAGGGGCGTCAGTTCATGGGATATTCACAGATACCGTGGTCTGATCGGCCCGGCGGCTGGGGGCACCCCCCTTTTCTGCTCTCCGGCCCCCGATTGGCACCCTATTTGCATTATTGTCTGTGAGTTATGGAATTAGCGATGCAAACCTGAGGGAATCATCATGGCAGATGCCAGTCTGGGTGCAGATCTTATAACGGCGGTCGGTGCCGGGTCGGACAAGTTCAATGTTAACGGCCTGGTGGAGGGGTTGATGGCGGCGGAGAGTGCCCCGGTCAATGCCCGTCTGGACCGTCAGGAGGAGAACCTTGATGCCAGGCTCTCTGCCTTTGGAAGTGTCAAGGGGGCGCTGGCCGGGTTTCAGGGGTTGTTGAGTGGTCTGACCACACTCTCGGATCTGCAGCAACGTACTGTAACCAGTAGTGATTCCTCGCTCTTTACCGCAACATCAAGTGGCCAGGCCACACCCGGGAGTTACCGGGTTGAGGTGAACCAGCTGGCGCAGTCTCACTCGCTCTACAGCGGCTCCTTTTCCAGTACGACCGATTCGGTCGGTAGTGGCACCCTGACCTTCCGCTTTGGTACCACGGTTTATGACAGTGGTTCGGACAAATACAGTTCGTTCAGCCAGAACAGTGAGAAGGCAGCGGCAACTATTACCATTGACTCCGGCAATAATAGCCTGCAGGGGGTGAGGGATACGGTAAACAGTGCCGATATTGGTGTGCAGGCGACGATTGTCAACGATGGGAGCGGGTATCGTCTGCTCTTCACCTCAACGGAGAGTGGGGAGAACAACAGCCTGGAGGTGGTTGCGGATGATGGGGATGGTGATGATACAGACAGTAGTGGCCTCTCTCAGCTTGCATTCAATGGCTCGGCAACGAACCTCTCCCAGAGTGTTGTGGCGCAGGATTCCGAGACGGTTGTCAACGGGCTGACCGTCACCCGGGGTTCAAATACCCTCTCCGGGGTGGTTGAGGGGGTCATGCTGGAGCTCCAGAGTGCCTCCCCGGGCAGTGCCCATACGCTGACGGTGGCCCATGACACGGCCTCCCTGAAGGGGGGCATCAGCAACTTCGTGGGGGACTATAATGCCTTGATGACGGTGTTTGACTCCTATACCAGGTACGATGCCTCTTCGGAGGAGGCGGGGGCGCTGCAGGGAGACTCTGCGCTGCGCTCCATGATCAGTGATATTCGCGGGGTGCTGGCCGATACCCTGGACGGTTTGGAGGGGTCGATGACAACACTCCGGGATATCGGAATCTCGAGTGACCGCTATGGCAAGCTGGAGCTGGATGAGGCGGTTCTGGATTCGGCAATCAGTGATGATTTTGACCGGGTGGCCCGCATCTTTGCGGTAGGTGGGGATGCGGATGACGCACTGGTCCGTTATGACACCTTTGATAGTGATACCTCGGTGGCCGGAGAGTATGCGCTCAATATTACCCAGCTGGCGACCCAGGGTCTGTTGAGTGGGGAGGGAAATCTCCCCTCGGGATTCTCTCCCAAGCTCACTATCGATGCAGAGAATGACAATTTTGTAGTGAAGGTGGATGGGGTAAGCTCCGGCACCCTCACCCTGACCCATGGAGAGTACAAGAATGCAGGTGCGGGGGATGCATTGGCTGCAGATGTGCAGAGTATGATCAATGGAGACAGTGCACTGCAGGCGGCTGGCGTCTCTGCCGTCGTTACTTATGATGAGGGCAATAACCGGTTGATCGTGAACTCTTCCAGTTATGGCGCTGGTTCCAGTGTGGAGATCACCTCTGTGGACACCAATACAGCTGCGGAGCTGGGGTTCTCTGTCGGGGCGGGTGTGGCTGGCCAGGATGTGGCGGGTACGATTGGGGGCGAGGCGGCAACCGGTTCGGGCCGTTTTCTTACCGGTTCTGCAGGTGATGTGGAGGGGATCCGGCTGGAGGTTCTGGGCGGTTCAATCGGGGCGCGAAATAATGTTAATTTTTCTCGTGGATATGCCGATCAATTGAATACAGTCCTCTCCCGTATCCTCGATGATGAGGGGGTTCTGGAGGGGCGCCTGGAGGGGTTGAGTGATCGCCTGGGAGAGATCGGTGAGAAGCGGGAGAAGCTGCAGGTGAAGCTGGACCGGATGGAGCTGCGCTGGCGTCAGCAGTTTACTGCACTGAATGCGCTGATGGGGGAGATGGAGTCAACCGGAACCTTCCTTGAGCAGACATTCAAGGCGATGCGTGGCGAGACGTAACCGGCTTGCGGGTATTGTCGATGGCCCGTGGCCACTCCGGGGGAGCGGGGATGGGTAGCGGGTCGGAGAGCCAGTTGTTGGAGAGTTTGTTGTTAACCATTATAAACAGAGTACAGGAGAGACAGAGAAGATGAACAGTAGAGCACAGAAGGCGTTGAGTCAGTATCGGGATGTTGGTGTCCAGAGTGGTGTCAGTGAGGCGAGTCCACACCGGCTGGTGCAGATGATGTTTGAGGGGGCGTTGAGCCGGATTTTCAAGGCGAAGGGCGCCATGGAGCGCAGGGAGATCGCCCTCAAGGGGGAGACGATCAGCCAGGCAATCTCGATTGTGGATGCGCTGCGTGCAAGCCTCAACCTTGATGAGGGTGGGGAGCTGGCGGACAACCTCTTTGCGCTCTATGAGTACATCACCCGGCGACTGCTGATTGCCAACAGTCACAACAGTACCGAGATTCTGGATGAGTGTGCCAGTCTGCTGGCACAGGTCAAGGGTGCATGGGATCAGATACCGGGCGAATTTCACCATGCCAGCAAGCAGGAGCTGCGGCAGGGTGTTGCTGCCTCCTGAGGGTGATGGCGTGGCGGAGCTGGATGAGATTCTGCGGCTGACAGATGATATGCTTGCCTGTGCAGAGCATGGGGAGTGGGGCCATCTGGTTGATCTTGAACGGGTCAGGCGCAAGAAGATCGGGGTGGTGTTTTCCGTGAAGAGAGATGCTTCATCATCCGAGAGGGTTGCTGATGGAATTCAGCAGCTGCTGGAGAGAGATCGGAGGATCATGGCCCTCTGCAGGGCAGGACGTTCCGAGATCTCGAACAATTTGAGGCAGTTCAGGCGGGGAAACCGGGTGCGTAATGCCTACGGTGTCACCTGACTGCCAAGGGGTTTTTTATGGCTGTTTATTCGATAAGCAAGTTGATGACGGAAGCCAGAAAGCTTGCCGCAGACTATCGCCGCATGACCGGAAAGACGCTCCCGGTCAGTGGAGAGATCGCCCGTCATGATGCCGCTGAGCTGCTGGGGCTGGAGCTGGTGGAGGGGGTCTCCGGATATGATGCCCTGGACGGTGATGGACTCCGTATTCAGATCAAGGGACGAGTCATCTTTGAGGGGCAGAAGTCGAGTCCGAGGGTGGGGCAGCTCAAGGTCGGGATGGAGTGGGATGCCGTTGTGCTGGTAGTGATGGATGATGCCTATGAGCCGGTTGAGATCTGCCGCCTGACACACGAGGATGTGGCTGCGGCAATGGACGAGAGTTCGGGCAGCAGACGGAGTGGTCGTGGTGCCATGTCGGTAGCACGCTTCAGAAAGATGGGGGAGCAGGTGTGGAGTCGTGAGTCGGCGGCTGCCTCCGTCCAGAGGCCGGATGCAGCCATGGTGGCCGCCTCCAGTTGATGGCTCTCAGGGCTCTGCCTGCCCTTCTCCTCTTGCTCTCCTCTCTGTCGCTCCATGCGGGTTGCAGCCTGGGGAAGGGGGATGCTACGGTAGTACTTCTGTTGCCGTTGAGTGGTGAGGGCGGTGTTGTTGGTCAGTCGCTGCTGGATGGTTTCATTGAGGCCAGTCTGGATGGTAATGGCGACCTGGACCTCCCGTGCGAGGTTGATCTCCACTATCTTGATTCAGAGGATGAGGCGACCCCGTTTGCCGATCAGTGGGAGCGGGCGCTGCAGCTGGGGCCGGATCTTCTGCTGGGCCCTCTATTGCAGCAGAATCGGGAGCAGCTGGCCAGCCTCGGCCCGGTTGTGCTGCCGAAGGGTACGGTATGGCTCTACCCCGGTTTCCGGGATGATGTTGATGCGCTGCCGGCCGGCTCGACACCCCCCTCCCATACCTTTTCTCTTGGACTCTGGGAACAGGCAAGGAGTCTGCTGGAGTTTGGGTGGGATCAGGGGGAGCATGACCTCCTGTTGCTGTTTCCGGACTCGGAGCAGGGTCATCTGCTCTCCGGGAGGGTTGCAGAGGCGTGGGGGCAGCGTGGTGGGGTGGTGGCTGCTGCTGCCCACTATGGGGCGCGCTTTTCCGGGCTCGACCTGGCGCTGCGCGGGCTGCTTGCCACGAGTCGTGGTGATTATGATTTTCTGCTGGTTCTGGCGGACGATGCCCGCTTGAGAATGGTGCGCCCCCTGATGAACTATCATGGAGAGAGCAAGCCGATCTACAGTCTGAATGCCCCGCTTGGGATCTGGTCGGAGAAGGGGAAGGATCTGGATGGCCTCTTTTTCCCCCTGCAGCCGGTGCTGGCAGAGAGGGCGGAGGGGTATTTCGGGGTTGACGATATCCTGCTGCAGGTCGAGAGTGTGGGTTTCGATCTGATGAGGCTGTTGCAGCTTGGTGGTATCGACTATCTGCAGGAAAAAGGCTCATTTCCTGGTCGTTCGGGCCGATACTATCTGGAGAGGGGGCGACTGTCGAGGATGCTCTGTATCGCGGGGCGGGAGCGTGGGGGAGAGCTGGTTGTGGAGTGCCCCTGACCCCACCGGCTTGTCGGCCTGTTGTTTGTGGATGGGGTGCTGTTTTTTTCTGTTTTATGGTTGGATCAAGGCTGTTTTTGTGGGAAAATCGGACATTATTAATTCTGGAGAAATCACCGGAAAATGACAAAGATACTTGCTGTTGATGATTCGCCTTCACTGCGACAGATGGTCACCTTTACCCTCAAGGGGGCAGGATACGAGGTCTCCGAGGCGGTTGATGGGGTTGAGGCGTTGGGAATTGCCAAGGGTCAGTCCTTCGATCTGGTGATTACCGATATCAATATGCCAAATATGGATGGCATTCAGTTGATCAGTGAGTTGAGGAGGCTCCCCAACTTCAAGTTTACTCCGATTCTCTGCCTTACCACGGAATCCTCCGATGACAAGAAGAGGCAGGGCAAGGATGCTGGCGCAACGGGCTGGATTGTAAAGCCGTTCAGTCCGGAGAAGCTGCTGGCAACCATGGGGCGTGTTCTATAGTCCCCCATACATTTACCCGAATGGTGGTCAGGAGATCTCTGCAATCCGTTCCAGCACCGCCTCTGCAAGCTCCTCCGGATGCCACTTCGGGATCAATCCGTTGGCCCCGACCTTGGAGGCCATCTGTTTGTTGAATACGCCACTGAGGGAGGTATGGAGAAGGACATGAAGCCCTTTCAGTTCCGGGTTGTTGCGGATTTTCTTTGTCAGGGTGTAACCATCCAGCTCCGGCATCTCGATATCCGAGATTACCATCGCGATCGGGTTTCTCTCTAGCTCCCCCGTGAGTGCCCAGCTCTCGAGAAGGTTGAGTGCCTCCCTGCCATTGACCGCCCCGGTGTAGGAGATTCCAAGCCGGTCGAGTGTGGCGCTGGCCTGCCTGCGGGCGACTGTTGAATCATCAACCAGCAGTACATGGTATGGCCTGTTGTCTCCCCGAAGCGGGGCCCTGCCATGCTCTCCCGAGTACTCCGGCGGCGTGATGATCTCGGAGAGAACCTGTTCGACATCAATGATCTGTACCAGACTGTCATCGATCCGGGTAACCGCAGTGAGGTGGTGCCCGCTTCCAGCTGCGCTCGGGGGAGGGAGGATCTCCTCCCAGTCCATATGGATGATCCGGCTTACAGACTCCACCACAAATCCCTGTATCGACTTGTTGAATTCGGTGATGATGGTGTAGCTGGATGCCAGATCGTTGACAGGGGGGCGGTCTATGGCAACACTGAGGTCAAGAATCGGTATGGTCTGGTTGCGCTGGTCTATCATTCCGACCATTGAGGGGTGGGTTCGGGAGATCTCCGTGATCCTGGGGGTATGGAGTACCTCTTTCACCTTGAAGACATTGATTCCGAACAGCTGTCCTCCGGTCAGGGTGAAGAGCAGCAGCTCAAGCCGGTTGCTGCCGGCCAGCTGTGTCCGGTCATCAATGTTTTTCAGGAAGTTGCTCTGCCTGGACATGGTGAGTGTCAGGCCTTGTTGATGATGGTAGAGCTGCTTTCGCTGGAGGTGGCGCCTCTCTTCGAGTAGACAGAACCCCTCCCTGTTGTGGTCTGTCCATGCAGAATGGCAAGGCTGTTTTCGGTGTAGCGTCTCTTCAGGTTGATGGTCGCACCATTGATTTCGTTGAGGTTCTTGCAGTTTTCGGCAATCCTCAATAGCGACGCCCACTGCTGTTTCAGCTCCCCATCCCTGTCGTTTCTGTTGATGCAGTCGACAAGACCGGAGTCGGTGTGGGGGTGGCTGTGTTGTGCGGCAGTGGAGAGAAGATTCTCCTGAATGGAGGCCATTGCTGACCCGATACGCTCCTTTTCGTCCACGAGGGTGGCAATCTCCTCCGGGCTCCCCTCTGTCAGAAGCGTCCGTTCCCTTTCCAGCAGCCCAAGCAGCTCTGATGCGCAGTCAGACTGTTGCCGGATAAGTGCAGAGAGTTTTGTTGCGAGTCCGTTCCCGCTCACGGCGTTCAAGGTCAGTGGCTGCTGTAGCGTTCGTGGATCAGTCTCTCCATTCCGATCAGCTTGTCTGCGACATGGAGTTCATCAATCTCGAAATCACCATTCTCGATCGCCTTCTTGATCTCCTCAACCCGCTTTGACTCCACCACCGGGAGGCGCCCCAGCTGCTTGCTCATCTTCTTGAGATTAACGGCGGCGTCTGTCATGCTGACAGTCTCGGATGAGGTGGTTTTTCCGGTCTCCTGCTGTTGAGGTGCTGTCTCGTTTCTGCCAACGCTGGGCTGACGGTTCTCGCTCGATACCTGGGCGGGACGGTTGTGTGTTATGTTATTGATTTCTATTGCCATCTGTAGGGTCTCGCTCTATGCCACCTGTGAATGTAATAAAAGCACACTCCGAATCAATAATCAAAAGGTTAACTGTACTTTTTTGCAAACCAGGAGGCGGTTAATCCTCTCCGTGGTTATTATCGGCAGCTTGCACGGCCACTTTAGCGGAAAGTTTGAAAAAACCGGTTTGAGTGAAAAGTATGGGTACTATCTGGCTGTTTTATTATATCATTCGATTCGATAGCGTGAATCCCCCCAACAACAGTGTGACACATAACAGGTGTAATCTGAATCAGTTACGGACACAGCTGAACAGTTGCGATGTTACAATGAGGAAAGTTAACTTGTTGACAAGATATGGATAGATCTCCATTGCCCTGGACGCTCTTTTTTCTGTTCTCTGTTGTGGCCGGCTCTCCGGTTTTTGCGGCCTCTGACCCCCTCCACCCGCTGGAGGATATCTATCATGATGTCAGGGCGTTTCTGCATGGTGATTCAGGCAGTGAGAGCGGGATGACTATTGAGGTGGTGCCGCTGGACCCCAGGCTCCAGCTCAGACACTGTTCTCAGCCACTCTCTCTCCACCATCAGGGGGGGCGCAGGCAGAGTGGAAAGGTGGTTGTCGGGGTGCGCTGCAAGGGAGAGGTACCCTGGAGAATCTACGTCTCGGCAAAACTTCGGGTGGTTCGGGAGGTGGTCGTGGCGGCCTCTCCGATATTGAAGGGGGAGCGGGTCCGGGCCGGGGATCTGCTGCTTGAGCCACATGATCTTTCGACCTTGAGGCGGGGTTACTTTGAGTCGCCGGAATCGGTAGTGGGGCGTCATGCAAGACAGACGATTCAGCAGGCAGCCGTACTGAACCCAAAGCTGCTCTATGTTCCGGATCTTGTCTCCAGGGGGGACCGGGTCCTTATTGTGGTCGAGCTGGGTGGGGTACGTGTCAGCATGAAGGGGGTTGCAATGGATGGGGGGCAGAGGGGGGAGTGGATCGAGGTCAGAAACAGCTCCTCCGGCAAGGTGGTTGAGGGGGTTGTGGTTGATGCGGGTATTGTGCATGTTGCTACCGGTACACCAGTCAGGTGATGGTTTCTGATGCAGTTATCATCCGGTTGGAGTATCAGGAGAGCCATGCCACTGGCTGGTTGGTGGGTTGAGGAGTTTTGATGATGGCAAATCGGGCATTGCTGGTTGATTCCCAGGAGAGTCATGAACAGAGTCTGCGCTCCATTCTGGAGTTCATTGAGTGGGGAGAGCTGGAGTGGGTTGAAGATGTCGAGCAGGCTGCGTTGCGGATGCGACAGGAGCAGTTTTCGCTGCTCCTGATCGGTGAGAATGGTTCCTCGGGAAGGGGCAGTATCTATGCTGCACTGCGGCAGTTGGATGGTGTGGTCCCGGTTCTTTTTCTGCTGGACAAGGATGTCGATGCAACACTGCCCGGAAGTGCTGCAGAGGGGGTATTGGGGTATGTGGGGTTCCCACTCAAGCAGACCCGGTTGATTGTTCATCTCGAGCAGGCTGTAACCTATAACGAGAGGAGAAGCAGGAGCAGGCTGGGGCGCAAGGATCCAACAGGGATGTTCCCGGAGATGATCGGCAATAGTGCCGCGATGATTCAGGTTCGACAGTTGATGGCCCAAGTGGTTGAGTCAGATGCCAATGTGCTGATTCTGGGGGAGTCCGGTACCGGAAAGGAGGTGGTTGCACAGAGCCTGCACAACTATTCACGACGCAAGGGGGGTGCCTTTGTTCCCATTAATTGTGGGGCCATTCCGGCCGATCTGCTCGAGAGCGAGCTGTTTGGCCATGAGAAGGGGGCCTTTACTGGTGCCGTGGGGAGCCGCAAGGGGCGTTTCGAGCTGGCAGAGGGGGGAACCATCTTTCTTGACGAGATTGGGGACATGAGTCTGCCGATGCAGGTGAAGCTGCTGCGTGTTCTTCAGGAGAAGGTTTTTGAACGGGTTGGGGGGATCAAGAGCATCTCCTCTGATGTACGGGTGATGGCGGCTACACACCGCAATCTGGAGCAGAATATTGAGGAGGGGAGGTTTCGTGAGGATCTATTCTACCGCCTCAACGTCTTTCCTATCGAGTTGCCTCCGTTGCGGGAGAGAAATGGTGATATCGGCCCGCTGGTCCACTCGATCGGCAAGCGGCTGGAGCGGGAGGGGCGGCAGGTCTCCAGTCTGATGCCCAATGCAATCTATGCACTTTCACAATATCGCTGGCCAGGAAATGTACGTGAGCTCTGCAATCTGGTGGAGCGGCTGGGGATCCTCTACCCGGGAGAGGAGGTTGAGGCAGTGGATCTTCCGGGGCGCTACTGTCCAGAGGGGCTGGAGATCCCGGATATTGACGAGGTGCTGGCTCCGGAAGAGGTAGAGCACCCTGTTCAGCAGGAGTCTCCGCTTGTGTCAGAGGGGCTGGATCTGAAAGGGTACCTCTCCTCACTGGAGGAGGAGTTGATCAGTCAGGCTCTGGCAGAGTGTGGCGGTGTTGTGGCACAGGCGGCAAAACTGTTGAATGTTCGCCGCACGACCCTGGTAGAGAAGATGAAGAAGTATGAGCTTAACCGCAAGAGCAGCTAGAAGAGATCTGGTAGAAGGAGATCTGGTGGACGAGCAGAGTTCGAAAGGTGAAACTGGGCAGCAGGATCAGCAACAGAGGCTGGAGGAGCTGGAGAGTGCCTTTGTCGAGTTTGCCAGAATGTCCGAGGGGCTGGAGCAGTCCTATCAGTCACTCCAGAATCAGGTCTGTGATCTGACCGAGGAGCTGGCAGCGGCACGCAGTGAGCGCCTGCGGCACCTGCAGGAGAAGGAGCAGATTGCAGACCAGCTGGCCCATCTACTGAATGCACTGCCGGGCGGGGTGATGGTTCTTGATGAGGAGGGTATCATCGAGAGGGCCAACCCCGCTGCACAGGAGTTTTTTGGTGAGGTGCTGGAGGGGAAGAGCTGGGGGAGGGTGCTGGAGTCTGTAGAGGATGAGCGTGTCCATGCCCTGGCAAAGGATCTGATGCTGAAGAGTGGGCGGATACTCGAGATCTCCAGTAGCCACCCCGGAAAGGAGTCTGGTGAGATTCTTCTCTTCAGTGATGTGACGGAGACCCGGAAGTTGCAGCGCCATCTGGACCAGAGTCGGCGTCTCGCCTCAATGGGTGAGATGGCTGCCTCACTGGCTCATCAGGTCAGAACCCCACTGGCTGCGGCACTGCTCTACATTGGCCATATGGAGAAACATGACCTGGATGGGGATGAGCGTCTCAGGGTGGCCGGAAAATTGCGATCCAGGCTCCACCACCTCAATGGCCTGGTTAATGATATGCTCCATTACGCTCGTGGCGGCAACTCGGGAGAGGAGGAGATTGAGCTGGGCAGCTTTGTGACGGCCCTGCTGCAGATACTGGAGCAGGAGCTCAGATCCTCCCTGGAGGGCAGTTTCAGGGTGGATCTGCAGGTTGAGGAAGAGAGGTTCTTTGTTGGCAACAGGGATGCCCTGCTGACATCCCTGCAGAACCTGGTCAGCAATGCAATCAATGCGGGAGGTGGAGCGGTGAATATTGTCTTCCGGGTTGTTGGCCTGGAGCAACAGGGGATTGAGTTTCAGGTGGAGGATGATGGGCCGGGAATCCCTGCGGAGCGTCAGGAGCAGATATTTGAGCCCTTCTATACCAGCCATGCGCGGGGTACAGGGCTCGGGCTGGCTGTGGTGCAGGCGGTTGCCGATGCACATGGTGGCGAGGTATGGGTAGACTCTCTCCCTGGAGAGGGGGCAACATTTGGTATCGCTCTTCCCGGACCCGGGAAGGGGGGGGTGCTTGATTCCAGGATGGATCTGGAGAGAAACAGGGAGGCAGGATAGTGGGACAATCCAGGGTATTGATCGTTGAGGATGATCCGGATCTTCGGGAGGCACTGGTGGATACGCTGGAGCTCTCCTCCTATCAGGTTCTGGCGACCGAGGATGGCCATGAGGCTCTGGAGTGGATCGGGAGGGAGGAGGTGGGGCTGCTCTTTTCCGATGTGCGGATGGACAAGATGGATGGCCATACGCTCCTCAAGACGGTACGGGCAAGAAAGCCATACCTTCCTGTGGTGCTGATGACGGCCTATGGCACGATCGACAAGGCGGTAGAGGCGATGAATGACGGAGCCGTGAACTATCTTGTCAAGCCGTTCGAGGCGGAGACACTGCTCGATATGGCGGCCCGTTATATTGATCGTGATGCCAGCTCTGATGAGGATTTTGTGGCAACAGACGGGCGGACCCGTGAGGTTCGGGAGATGGCGTTGCGGGTGGCCAGGAGTGATGCCACGGTGATGATTCTTGGAGAGAGTGGAACCGGAAAGGAGGTACTCTCACGCTTTATCCATCAAAACTCCGAGCGCAGGAATGGCCCCTTTGTGGCCATCAACTGTGCGGCAATTCCGGAAAACATGCTTGAGGCGATGCTGTTCGGGTACGAGAAGGGCTCCTTTACCGGTGCCTACAAGTCCAGTGCTGGAAAGTTTGAGCAGGCCCAGGGGGGGACACTGTTGCTGGATGAGATCTCCGAGATGGATCTGCTGCTGCAGGCCAAGTTGCTCCGTGTGCTGCAGGAGAAGGAGGTGGAGCGGCTTGGAGGAAGAGAGCCCATCCCCCTTGATGTGCGTCTCCTCTGTACAACAAACAGGGAGATGAAGAGAGAGGTGCAGGAGGGGCGTTTCCGTGAGGATCTCTACTACCGGCTGAATGTCTTTCCGCTGGAGTTGCCGCCTCTGCGGGAGCGGCCGGAGGATATCATCCCCATTGCGCGACGCCTGATTGCGCGTCACGCACCACCAGACCACCCGGCTCCGACACTCTCTGTTGCCTCTGGAGAGAAACTGGTTTCTGCCTCGTGGCCGGGGAATATCCGCGAGCTGGAGAATGTGATCCAGCGTGCCCTGATTCTGATGAGTGGGAATGAGATTCTCCCAGGGGACCTGATGATGGAGGGGGGAGAGCCACCCCGGCAGCGGGAGGATCGTCCATCTGTGCAATCTCTCTCTCCGCAGCCGCCGGAGGGGACGAAGCTGAAGGAGCAGGAGACCCGGATGATTCTGGATGCCCTGGCCTCCTCTGCCAGCCGCCAGGAGGTAGCTGAGAAACTGGGGATCAGTCCCCGAACACTGCGTTACAAGATTGCCCGGCTGAAAGAGGCGGGCATTGAGATTCCGGGATAATTGGCACGTTCCCTGCATTCTGTAGGTACAGAGAGGTGGCAGATGACAGAATTTGGACGATAATACTATTGCAGTAACAGTTCATTAAATGGAGTACTCGGGTGAATGATTTAGAAATCAGTCGGTTATTGACACAGATGCGGACACTGTCCAGTGAGGTCAAGGGGAGTTCCCCGGCTCAGGAGAGTGGCGCTGCCGATGGTGTCGATTTTTCGTCAATCCTCAAGGAGTCGATCAACAAGGTCAATGATCTGCAGACAGAGGCGGGCGAGATGAAGACAGCCTTTGAGAAGGGGGATCCAAATACGGATCTTGGGCAGGTCATGGTGGCTGTACAGAAGGCTGATGTCTCGTTTCAGGCGGCTACCCAGGTACGAAACAAGCTGGTTTCGGCTTACCAGGAAATCATGAATATGCAGGTGTAACCGTCCAGCTTCTCCCTGATATCTCTCCATGACCGGTACCTTGCCCGTTAACTCCCTGCGAATCAAGGCGAGGGTAAATTGTAGAGAACAAGGCGTGAAAATGGAGGAATATGCGTATATTTCAAGTTTTCACAACGCAGTTATCGGCGATTCAGGCCGTTTTAATTCGCAGGGAGTTAACGGGCGGGGTACCAGATTGGAAGGTGGCCATTTACAGCTGTAACACTACGAGCCAGGATAATTTTGACTGCACATGGCGGAAAATGACGCAACAACTATAGCCTCTTCATCGGGGCCTCTTGCAAATCTGGCCAGCCTGCCGGTTCTTCGGCAGGTTGGTGTTCTGTTTGCACTGGCGGCAAGTATTGCCATTGGTTTCTGGGTTGTACTCTGGGCGCAGGGCCCCGACTACCAGGTCCTCTTCAATCAGATGGATGAGCAGGAGCTCAGTGAGGTTGCATCAACCCTTGATTCGGCCCGTATCCCCTACAAGTTCAATATTGGCAGTGGTGCACTGCTGGTTGACTCCGGGGAGCTCAGTCGCGCCAGGGTCCTGCTGGCCTCCAAGGGGCTGCCACGCAGTTCAGCAACCGGATTCGATATCCTGGAGAAGGATGACGGCTTTGGCATCAGCCAGTTTCGGGAAAAGGCACGCTACCACCGTGCCATGGAGGGGGAGTTGGCACACTCCATCGCCTCCATCCGCAGTGTCCGTTCCGCACGGGTCCACCTTGCACTCCCCAAGCAGTCTGTGTTTGTGCGCAAGCGAAGCAAACCGACCGCCTCGGTTGTGGTTGATCTCTATGCAGGGCGTGTGCTGGAGATGGGGCAGGTGGCTGCCATTGTCCATATGGTTGCCTCCAGCATCCCCAATCTGGAGTCTGGCCAGGTAACGGTAATTGATCAGGCGGGTCGCCTCTTGACCACAGAGGGTGGTGCAGGCGAGATGGCTCTTTCGGTGCGGCAGCTCGATTTTGTGCGTAACCTCGAGAGTACCTATGTTGAGCGTATCCAGAACATTCTGGTTCCAATCATGGGAAGTGGAAAGGTGCGGGCGCAGGTCTCTGCCAGTGTTGATTTCACCACCTTTGAGGAGACGGTTGAGGACTATACCCCGGAGCAGGGGGCCATTCGCAGTGAGCAGTTGAGTGATGAGCGTTCTGGTCAGATGCGCTCAGAGGGTGTTCCGGGGGCACTCAGCAACAATGCAGAGGCGGTTGCCGCCAGTGCGCAGCAGGGGGGGGCAGAAGAGGGGTACCTGAACTCCAGAAAGACGCGCAACTATGAGCTGGACCGTACCGTTCGCCATATGAAAAAGGCTCCGGGGGCTCTGCAGAATCTCTCCATTGCCGTGGTGGTTGATGAACCACTGGCCGCGGTAGCTGAAGGTGAGGAGGGGGACAAGCTCTCCACTGCACGTCGGCCTATGACAGAGGAGGAGCTGACCCGGATCCGTTCACTGGTGGTCGAGGCAGTCGGTTTTGATGAGGAGCGTGGTGATACTCTGACAGTAACCAGCGCCCCATTCCATGTCGAGAAGGTTGAGGCTCTGCCCGAGATTCCGCTGCTGGAGCAGCCATGGGTCATGCCACTGGCAAAACAGGTGTTGGCCGGCATTGTTGTCCTGTTGCTGATCCTTATGGTGTTGAAACCGATGATCAGCAATCTCTCTGTTCCGGCAGTAGCGGCATCGGGCGCAGCGAGTGAGAGTGCCGCCATGGCGGCCGGAGGGGGGGGGCAGCCTGCCGCCTCTGTCTATGCACAACGTGATGAGATTCTGGAGGGAGAGATGCCCCCTGGTTATGACGAACGACTCAAGGTGGCGAAGAGCGTTGTCTCCGGTGATGCCGATGTGGCGACCCAGGTGGTAAGGAATTGGGGAGCACAGGATGAGTGAGCCCGATATCTCCCGCTTTAGTGGAGTTGAGCGCTCTGCAGTACTGCTGATGGCATTGGGAGAGGATGATGCATCCTCGATCCTGAAAAACCTCGAGCCCAAGGAGGTGCAGTCCCTGGGGATGGCAATGGCATCGCTCAAGAACGTGACGACCGAGGAGTTGCGGGGTGTTCTTGGTGAATTTCTCAAGGAGACCCAGTCCCATACCGCACTGGGTGTGAATTCGGACAGCTACATACGCAGTGTAATGGCCAAGACGCTGGGTGAGGAGAAGGCTGAGAACCTGGTCAACCGGATGATGCTCGGCAACAATGTCAAGGGGCTTGAGTCACTGAAGTGGATGGACGCCAATGCAGTGGCAGAGATGATCCGTCAGGAGCATCCACAGGTCATTGCGGTAGTGCTCAATTTTCTGGAGAGTGACCATGCAGCCGAAGTGGTTGCCAATCTGCCTGAGCGTGTCCAGACTGATGTGATCCTGCGTCTCGCCTCTGCAGAGGGGGTGCAGTCCGAGGCACTGTTCGAGCTGAATGATATTTTCGATCAGGTTGCAACCTCTTCCGCTGTCTCCTCCAATGCGGTGGGTGGGGTGAAGACAGCCGCAAATATCCTCAACTATGTTCAGGGTGGCATTGATCAGGATATCCTGTCAGGTATCGAGAGCCTTGATCCGGAGCTGCGTCAGCAGATTGAGGAGCAGATGTTCGTATTTGATGATCTGGTTGGCATAGATGACCGTGGCATCCAGGCGATGCTTCGTGATATTCCAAACGAGCGACTGATTCTTGCCCTGAAGGGGTCGGATGAGGAGGTCAAGGATAAGTTTGTCAATAATATGTCCAAGCGGGCTGCAGAGATGATGCTGGAGGATATGGAGGTTATGCCGCCGGTCAAGGTGAGTGACGTTGAGGCGGCACAGAAGGAGATTCTCGCAATTGCCAGACGTCTGGCCGATGAGGGGACCATTGCACTGGGTGGTGCCGGTGCCGAGGAGTATATCTGATGGACCACTCCGCAAACAGTGTGGTCTCGCTGATCCAGGGGGGTGAGGATCTGTCGGCTACCGCATGGGAGGCCCCGCCTATTGACTCCGGGGGGGGATCTGTCGGGGTGAAGCAGGGTGAAAAGGAGAGGCGTACCTCTCAACAGCTGGAGGAGGGGTACCGGAAGGGGCTGGAGAGTGGACGGGCTGAAGGGCGCCGCAAGGGGTACCAGGAGGGGTATCAGGAGGGGATGGCTGCTGCCACTGCGGAGGGGCGGCAGCAGCATGATGCCGTTCTGGGTGAGCTCAGGACGCTGGTCGATTCACTGAAAACCCCCCTGGGGAGCCAGCTTGATGAGGAGATTGCCCGATCCATTGCCTCCCTGGTGATCCAGATATCAAGCCAGGTGGTCAAGAGTGAGCTCTCCCTGAGACCGGAACATATTACTGATGTGGTCAATGACCTCTTTCACCATATGCCAATGACGGAGCGTGAGGTACGTCTCTATCTCCATCCAGAGGACAGGATCCTTGTTGAGGAGGGGATGGGACGCTCCTCAGGAGGGATTCAGTGGAGGATCGAGGAGGACGAGAACCTTGTACGTGGGGGGTGTCATGTCGAATCCCGGAATTTCAGTGTGGAAGCCACACTGGAGCACCGTCTGAAGCAGGCCATTGATCAGGTTTTTGGTCACCTGAACCTGCAGGGTGAGGAGGGATAGATGGGGGCGGTAGAGCAGACTGCACGAATCAGCCATACCCTGGATCTGCTGCACCAGCGTGCGGCGGAGCGTGTTGAACCGATGGTCAAGGGACGCCTGAAGCGGATGGTGGGGTTGACCCTGGAGGCGGTTGGGTGTCAGGCCCCCTTGGGGGGGCGCTGCATGGTTGAGCTGGAGGGTGGTGAGCGTGCCGAAACCGAGGTGGTCGGGTTTCATGGTGACAGCCTCTTCCTGATGCCGGTTGGAAAGATTGACGGGGTGACTCAGGGAGCTCATGTGGTTCCATCCAGCAGGAGGTTCCGTATTCCGGTCGGGGACGGCCTGCTGGGGCGGGTGATTGATGGTGCGGGAAAGCCCATTGATGGCAAGGGTGCCATTGAGGCCCATGAGAGACGCTCACTGAATGGGCGGGCAGTCAACCCGCTCAGCCGCCCACTGATTGAGGAGCCACTGGATGTCGGGGTCAAGGCGATCAATGCCCTGTTGACGGTGGGAAAGGGGCAGCGTATCGGTCTCTTTGCCGGAAGTGGTGTTGGCAAGAGTGTATTGCTGGGAATGATGACACAGTCCACATCGGCAGATGTGGTCGTGGTGGGGCTGATTGGCGAGCGTGGGCGTGAGGTTCAGGAGTTTATCCAGAAAATTCTCGGCAGTGAGGGGATGCGCAAGGCGGTAGTGGTCGCCACCCCTGCAGATGACTCTCCGCTGATGCGATTGCATGGGGCGATGCTGACCCATACCATTGCCGAGTATTTTCGTGACCAGGGAAAGGATGTCCTTCTGTTGATGGACTCGCTGACCCGGTTCTCGCAGGCCCAGCGCGAGATTGGTCTCTCGGTCGGGGAGCCGCCAACAACCAAGGGGTACCCACCCTCGGTATTTGCAAAATTGCCCAGACTTGTCGAGCGTGCCGGCATGGGGGGTGACAAGGGGGGCTCCATTACCGCCTTTTATACCGTTCTGGTTGAGGGCGGTGATCATGATGAGCCGATTGCCGATGCGGCACGTGCCATTCTGGATGGCCATTTTGTGCTCTCCAGGGAGATTGCCGATAGTGGCCGATTTCCTGCAATTGATATCGAGTCTTCGGTCAGCCGTGTGATGAACGATATTGTGGATTCCGGGCACCAGCAGGTTGCCCGCAAGTTTCGTCAGATCTATGCCCGCTACACACAGAATGAGGATCTGATCAGTGTGGGTGCCTACCAGAAGGGGAGTGACCCGCAGATTGATGAGGCCATCGACTATTATCCTCTGTTCAATGAGTTTCTGCGCCAGGATCGTGACCAGTCGGTTACGCTCGAGATGAGTATTGGAGAGCTCTACGCCCTCTTTCAGGAAGCGCATGAGGGATCCCGATGAGGCGTCGGAACCACCTGGAGCGACTTGAGAGTGTGATTCGTATTGCCGAGGATGAGGAGAAGCGGGCCTTTTCCGAACTCTCGGATTGTCGGCAGAGACTTCATCAGCAGGAGGCACAGTTGGAGGATCTGGCTGGCTACCTCGATGAGTACAGGGCGCACATCCGGAGTTCTGATGGGGTCGTTGGAATCGGATTGGTCAGAAATCGCTTCTCCTTCCTGCTGAAGCTGGAGGATGCGGTTGGTTCACAACGCAACCAGGTGGAGCTCTGGAGAGAGAGGGAGGGTGAGCTTCGCCAGGCCTGGATGGAGAAGAGGGTTCGTAGCCGTGCCCTCTCCAAGGCAAGTGCACAGCGTCGGGAGCTCTTTCAGCGCAACCAGAGGCGTCAGGAGCAGAAGCGGAGTGATGAACTCTCCAGAAACCAGATAACCGGCAGCCCGCTTCAGCGATAGGGTTGTATGCCGTTGCCCCATCGGGATAACGGATGGGCTCATGCTCTCTCATGGAGCGCTCTGCTGAATCCCAGGATCGCTGGTTCAATGAATGGCATATTTGTTGCAGCTGTTTCAGATAATCACAGGTAATCATTCTGAACAGGAGCGGTGAGTGGAAGCCAGGAGAGCCATGCAGTCGATGTTACCCCAACTTGTTGAGGCCAACCCCGTGTCGATGGTGTCGAATAACAAGCAACCTGCTGAAAGCAAAGGAACTATTCCGGGTGGTGGCAATCCTGCTCCATTCTCCCTTCTGTTGCAGCGGAAGCTGGGCGAGGGGGGGGTAGAGGTCCAGAGTGGGGGGAACAAGTTGCCGCCGGACGGCAAGATGGCCACCATCAGTGGTGGGGAAAAACAGGATGGTCATCCTGTTACCCACCGTCTCTCCGGGTTGTCGGGGCTGCCAGATGGTGAGCTGTTGCAGCCATCCCCCATGCCACAGCAGTCGGTTGCTGCCGAAGGGGGGCGGTCGGCTGATCACCACCTGCATGAAGAGG
>CAYFMF010000014.1:0-20625 GCA_964344135.1 uncultured Piscirickettsiaceae bacterium | reverse complement strand
CTGTAGCGTCTGCCACAGAGGGTGAGGCACCTGAGGTCCCGATTCCGTGGTCTGCCGAAGGAGAGCGGCCAGATAGTCCCACACCCCGGACACCCTCCATGTCGCAACAGTCGGTTGCTGCCGAAGGGGGGCGGTCGGCTGATCACCACCTGCATGAAGAGGGTGCTCCACTCTCCGTCTCATCTCACCTCTCATCAGTGGATTCATCAATGGGTTCAAGAGGGTGGGCCGGCAGCGATGGGGTGGGTGCCAGAGTCCCCTCTGTAGCGTCTGCCACAGAGGGTGAGGCACCTGAGGTCCCGATTCCGTGGTCTGCGGGAGTGGATGCTGCAGGTGCAGGGCGTGGAGCTGCACCACCCTCATCCCTTCCTCCGTTGCCGACAGGAGAGCCGGTTGCCATTCAGTCCACATCGGGAGTGGTGAGCAGGGATCTGGTCTCCGCCATGGGGCTGAATCGTCATCACCATCCAGGGCAATCCGGTGGTTCCTCCGAGGCTCTGGAGATGAGTTCCCCACTCCCCCTCTCTGAAACTGTGGCAGCTCCGGAAAGGGCGACCCTGATCAAGGGGATGACCGTCCCTCCACAATCCCGCCAGTGGGCCTCCGAACTGGGAGAGCGCATGATGCTGATGGTTGGAAAGAAAATTCACTCTGCGGAGATCCGCCTCAACCCCCCCAACCTGGGGGTGCTGGAGGTGAAGCTCTCTGTCAATGGGGATCAGGTGCAGCTGCTGTTTCAGAGTGGCAGTGCCAGTGTCAGGGATGCTGTTGAGTCCTCGATTCCACGGCTGCGGGAGATGCTTGAGCAGAGTGGCGCAACCGTGGTGGAAGTAAATGTTGGCAAGAGAGGGCAGAGGGGGGCAGCCCACCCTGAACACGAGGGGGGGGGCATGCCATTTGAATCATGGGCCGGGATGGAGGAGGATATGGGTGGAGAGCCGGTTGCCGTCTCATCACTGGCAGTCGACCGGATGGGGCTGGTTGATTACTATGTCTGACCAGATTCTCCATGGTGCTGGTGGACTGTTGTTGTCCACCATAAGCTGAATAATCGATAGAGAGATCGTGAGGGCATAATGGTTGTGATTGGTGAAATGAGTGATACCCGGATTCTCTGGCTTGTGCTGTTGCTGGTGTCGGCCCTGTTGGTGGCAATATGGGGTCTCTTCATGCAGATGAGAAGAGGGGGCAGTGGAGTGGACTCCACTGCCCGTGACCAATATGGAGATCTCGTTCGGCAGCTGGAGGATATTGAGATTGAGGCCGACCCTCTTCTCCAGCTGGCCTCCCGGAGTGACCCTCCTGTTTCACGGTTTCTGAATGGTGTTGTGGAGCAGCTCTCCCTTCTGGAGGAGCAGAACCGGCAGCGGGCACTTCAGTTGGCATCCTGCTCCTCTGGTGAGGTTGGACAAACTGCGCAGGATATGGAGCAGTTGAGCAGGCTTGAGTCCCGCCTGAGTGAGGTTGGCCAGTCAGCGCTTGGTCTTGGCATGAAAATCCATGCAATCCCGGCACTTGTTGATGAGGGGCAGAAACTGCTCTCCATGGTTGAGGCAGAGGGAGAGGAGGGGCAGTCCAGGGAGGGGGTTCTGGAGCAGTATATCCATGACCACACGGAGAACCTTCAGCAACTGCTGACAGTTGTGGATGAGGCCTCTTCCGGGATTGCTGAGGCAGGGGTGCAGGTGCAGCAGCTGGAGGTGGATGGGGAGAATGTTGGCAGCATCCTGGATGGTATCGGGGAGATTGCCGAGATGACCAATCTTCTGGCACTGAATGCTGCGATTGAGGCGGCGCGTGCCGGTGAACACGGGCGGGGGTTTGCTGTTGTGGCTGATGAGGTCAGGGTCCTGGCCCAGCGCAGTCAGGACTTTACGGCCGTTATCCGCGAAAAGATGGACTCCTGGAGAGAGGTATCCACCCTTGCCGTTGATGCGGCACAAGTCAGCCATGAGAAGATGGCGCTGGGTCAGGAGAGGCTGATCTCTTTCAGGGATGAGCTGAGCAGGATTGTGGATGAGATCAAGGTGGGAGGGGGTAGACCATCACAGCAGAGTGTATTGCTGTCAGAGCTGGATGGATCTCTGTCACGGCTTGCTGCCGCTGTCTCGGAGAGTGAGGCTGAACTGGAGGCTCTTCTGCAGAAGATATAGGCCCGAATCCAGATAGAGAGCGTGGCGATCTGCCCCTGCACCACAGGTGGAGCACCACTTACCAGGAACGCACCAGATCATCCTCCGAGATTCCCAGGGTGTTGGCATCGACATCGGTAACACCGGTAGCCCGGGTTGCGGATACCTGGGTAATCTGCAGTACGCCGAGAATGGAGAGTGGGTTGTTCCGCTCTACAACGATCAGTCGATCTCCCATGTGAATTCCGGAGTTTTCCCCTGCCGGGAGGGTGATGGTATTGCCCTGGATGGCCAGGATCGGGGCGCTCATCGGCTGGCAGGAGAGCTCCTGTGAGAGCCTCTCCCCCTGCAGTGTGATCAGCCTCTGAAGCGCCTTGCCGCTCTCTGTCAGAAGAAAGGCGTGGCTGCCGACCGTTTTTTCACGCCCTGCATGGCTCTTTTCGGAGAGGGTTGTCCCCTCCCGAATGGTGGCGATGCGCTCCCCGGTCTCTCCGTCAAGGAGGGTGGTCTGGATTTCGAGATGACGGGGCTGCCCCATTTGTTGATGGAGGATCCTGGCAAGGTTGGATACACTTTTCAGGATTCCGCTCTCTGCAAGGTCATTGAACGACTCCCTGGTGGCCTGGGTGAGTGCCCCCTCCAGTATAAACTGGAGACCGTTCTGACGGGCCAGTTGACGGATCTGCTCGCGCCGTTCCGGTAGTGAGGGGGCGGAAATTGCATATTGGCTGATATCAATGGCCCTCAGGGAGGGGTGGTGGCCAATCTCGCGAACCATCATTTGGGCCAGCCCCCTCTCAACGCCACGCAGGTCACCGCTTTCATGCTGTGCGAGGTTGGTGAACTGTGTAATGCCGATCTGCCTGGCATGAACCAGTGCGTCGGGTGAGCCACACTCTGCCGCAATATCGCTGGTCTCGGCAGATATTCTGACACGGTAGACCCCCTCCTCACGCCACTCCTGGAGCAGATGGACATTTCCAACCTTTCCTTTTGTGCGGATGCGGACGGTATCAGAACGGATTGCAAAATTGTTCATGATGGTGTCCGAGGTGATCTGGGCACCACTCTTCAGGCTTGCCTGGTTCATTGCATCCACAATCGCAAGATACTTTGCGGTTGAGATGTCATTGTGGCGGATCGGTGCCTCTCCTTCGGAGGTCAGGTAGAGTGCAGAGGCATGGCTGGAGAGCAGGGTGGAGATCAGTAGCGGGAGCAGGAGTCGTTTCATGGTGTCTGGATCCGGTTATCGTGCACGATAGCTGTATGGTTCTCTCTTCTCTGGCTCTTTTCCGATCTTCTGCAGAAGGGCCTCAATCTGTTGCTGTCTGCTGTCGAGTCTCTGCAGCCGGTTAATGATTGTATCAATTTTTCCCTGCTCTGGTTCATGCTCTGGAGGCGGTGGTGGCTGCTGAATCAGTTCCACCATTTTCCGCTGTGTTGCCTGTTGTTCCCTGTTTTCGGAGAGTACCCTCTCCAGCTGCCTGCTGATCGTCTGCTGTTCCTGCTGCAGCTGTTGCTGCAGCTGTTGCTGCAGAGTTGTGACGGAGTGTAATCTTTCTGACAACTTTTCCAGCTCACCACTGAGGCCGGTATTCGCTGCATCTACAGGGGGGGGTGGTTGATTCCTGACAGCGTATTGCTCGTCATGAGTATTGTCTCTGCCCTGCTCAAGTACCTGTTCGACGGCAAGCTGCAGCTGGTCGATCTGCCTCCCGATTGCAGAGAGGGGAGGGGCTCCTCTCTCCATGTTGCGGCTTGCGTGCGCGCTCTTTTCCGTGATATCAGCCAGCTGTTGCCCCAGCGCCTCCTGCCCGTTGCGGAGGTCGAGGAGTAGCAGCGTAAAGAGGGCCGCAAGGGCAAACAGCCCCATGACGATAAAGAGAGCAAGCGAGACAAACAGACTTTTCTGGTTCATGGTTGGGTGGCTTGCTTGCGGGAGGGGTCAATGGGAGAGATTGCTCCATTTCTGTCCTCCATCCATCACTTGATGCTGTTTGCGGTATCAAAAAAGTCCTTGCTGATCTCCATCTCTACGACCGTCTCATAATTCCCGTTTCCGATGGGGTTGATACTGATGATCTCTGCACCACGAAGGTAGGCATCTACATAGACGCGAAAGTTGTCGTTCTTTGCGACCATGGAGGAGACGGTGGTCTGGCCATTTACACGAACTCCATATAGCTGTTCTGCCAGGGCACGGTAGGCATCCATCTTGGAGGCACGGATGGAGGTCAGCATGCGCTGGCCTTCGGAGTAGCCATCAAAGTTGCTGGCTGCACCATATCCGATGGCAGAGATGCGGATGGGTCTGGCCGCAAATTCATCCTCCCCGCTGCTTTCCGGGCTAGCTGTTGCCACCCATGATGCAAACAGGGTGGGGATTAGTGCTGCAGTGATGGTTGTTCGACGCTTGTTATTCATGAGAATGTCTCCTTGTTGGTTATCTCTGTCGTTTGTCTAGAGGTAGATCTCTTCCTGGTTGATGTTATGGATAGGTGACCCCCTGATCCTGGTAGTCAAAGATTGAGGGGGAGAGTGCGCCCAGCTTCTTCTTTTTGCTGTCAGGTCTCTCTCCCAGTAGTTGATTCAGTTTTTTCTCAATCCGTTTCAGATCCTGGCGCAGGTTTCTCAGCTGTTTTCCCGCCTGTGAGGTATCACCAATGGATTTCTTGATTGTGGCTGTGTCACTGCTCAGGTTTTCCGCCAATTGACGCATGATCAGCTGGGTATCGGTCAACATGATTGTAAGCTCTGAAAGCTCTGCTCCACCTTTTGACGGGGCTGTGACAGCAGGCTGCTCACCCTCGGACGGAAGGAGAGAGGTCAGTGCGGAGATCTTCTCCTCCATGCTGGGCAGCATGTCGTTGTTCATCTCCTGTACATTGCGGGTGATCTCTATAATGTTCTCCTGGTCACCTCCGCCGGCAGGGAAGAGGATCAGGTAGAGCAGTATTACAATGTTGAGCACTATGGTGAGGGCACCCAGGATTACGGGCAGTTTCCCGCCAGATGGTTCACTCTTGTCGTTCTCTGTTGTTTCGTCGTCAGCCATGGTCTCTATCCTGTATCTATGCGGTCTGTTTCCTGGTCAAGTGGTGCTCTATATCAGAACAGGTCGATCTCTCCATCCTGCATGGAGTCCTGGGAGAGGTTGATCTCCTTCTGGGAAGATTCCAGAGCGGTACGGGCCTGTGCAATTGCATCATGGAGGGTGACAAGCTGTTTTTTGCACTGTGTACTGTCGCTGATGTCACACTGCAACTGGCTTGTGCTGCTGTCCAGCTGATCGGCAAACTGGCTGAGGCTGCTGGTCTGTGTATCCAGCTGTCCCAGAATCTGGGAGACAATGTCCTCGAACTGGAGTGAGCGGACGGCCAGTGAGACGTTCTCGTTGATCTGTGAGATCATCCCCGAGACCTGCTCAAGCCGGTCCGAAAGGCCGCTGTTCATTGTGTCAAGGTCGTTCAGCATGTTGTCAACGGTTGACTTCGAGGTGAGTGCCTCATTGACATCCTCTGTTGCGACTTTCGAGACAATGGAGCGAACATCATCAATGGTTGTCTTTGCCTGCTCTGCCTGGGAACGGATCTGCTCATTGAGCTGGTTGGAGTGGAGGGAGAGCTTTCTCACCTCGTCGGCGACCACGGCAAACCCACGTCCTGCATCTCCGGCACGGGCTGCCTCAATGGCTGCATTGAGGGCAAGCAGGTTGGTCTGGTCGGCAATACTCTTGACATCAGAGAGCAGGGTGAAGATCGCCTCGATCTGCTCTACCATCATGTCGATTTTTCCAACGGTTTCAGTGCTTCTCTTGCCAACGTTGGAGAGCTGGGTTACCAGTTTTTCCATTACATTGGTTGTCTCCTCGGAGAAGTTCTGAAAGCTGATACTGTTCTTGCCCGAATCGCTGCCAGAGAGATTCTCGATCAGGGAGACTACGACAGCATGCTCCTCCTGAGTGTACTTGTTGAGGTTGTTGAAGCTCAGGTGGAGGTTGTCAATGGCGTCCTTGGTGATATCCCGAATCTGCGAGATGTTGTAGTTGATTGTTCTCGACTCACTATGGAGAAAGTGGCCGATCTCTGATGCAATGCCGCTGATCTGGGGATGTATGCTGACATCCTCCGGTTGCGTTATGGCAACTGGTTCGGGTTCCGGCTCCACAGTGGCAATAACCGTACGCTCCGTGTCGGATGCTGGAGCGGGCTGGCTGATGCTCACAAGGGCCATGATGCCCCATCCGGTTGCAGTAACCAGTATCAGGGCGGCAGGAATCGGTGTGGCCTCCAGCAGAAGTCCGGCAAGGGCTGCCATGGCTGTAATCAGCAGGGCGGGCCAGAACTGTCTGAAAAATGTGCCTGCGAGTTGTTGTCTGGGTCTCTCCATGATCATCACTAATTGTCTTGTCTGTCGATTTAAAGTGGTTCCGTCTGTTTCTGCCCTATAGTGGCTTATCGGTAGCAGTGGCCAACTCTTTAGCCCCTCTCTCTCCATGGTCACTTCGGCATGCGGGGGCTCCCCCTCTCTGCAGAAACCGGGGCAGATCCTGCGGTTGCCTTTGGAAGATGCAATCTGTGTGCCAAACAAATCTGTCAATTAGTTGGCGTTCTCTCCGGGCACCCCTGTCACGCGCCACAGGTTGCCGGGAAGCGTCTCACACCAGCGCTTCATATCCTGTAAATCCAGAGCCTGAAGCAGCTGCAAGTGTTCGTTTTCTGGGTCCCCGCCTTCGTGGGGATGACGGTGTCTCATGGTTGGCTGTCCAGAATGAGAACCACTGGTCTCACACCCTCCAGCCACAAATCTCTGAACAGGATGGAGATAGAGAGGAGTCTGAAATGGGTTGGAAAGTTGCGGTGAGGCAGCACAACGGATTGAGGTATCAGCTGTTGTGAGTGGGGGGCTCGTTCCTTAACTGGTAGACAAAGGCAAGGATCTCTGCCACAGCAACATAGAGGTTTTCCGGAATTTCACTCTCAAGCTCGACACGGGAGAGAAGCTGGACCAGCTCCGGCTCTTCATAGAGCGGTATATCATGATCACGGGCAATTTCCATGATCTGTTCGGCAATAACCCCCTTTCCCTTTGCAGTGACACGGGGAGCACCATCATCCTCGTAACGGAGGGCAACGGCAATATCGGTCAGTTTCTGTTTGGGGTCGTTCACAGTTATGCGCTGGTTGCAAACCCGGCCTCGGGTGCCAGAAAGTGATGGAGGTTGTCCCGGGATTGCTGGCGACTGAAAAGGGTTCCGATCTCCAGTCCTGCAGAGGATAGCGCTGCCTCCAGTCTCTCCAGGTTGTCAGAGATGAGAGCGGCGCTCTCTCTCCGCTCTGTCAGGAAGTGGATATCGATCTTCTCCCCCTTGATGGTGGCGTGTGCATGGATCTCTCCAAGCTCCACCAGCGAGAATATCAGTTCAATATGCCAACTCTGTTGATCAGGCTGTTTCCGGTTCTGGTGCTGTTGAAGATGGAGCTCTGCATTGTGTGGTTCACCATCTGCCGTGAACGGGAGTTCGATCACCCAGTTGCGCTGCATGGTCTCTTTTGGTGTCGATTCTGCAGGGGCGTGGCCCTGCAGGGATTTCAGCTGCCCCAACTCAATGCGTGCAACCATTGATTCGATCTGACGCACGACCTTCTCCTCTCCAGGGCTGTTGAGTATCTTCTCACGGAGTAGCAACAGTTGCTGCTTCAGGTCTCCGGCTGGAGGGGGCTTTCCCTTCAGCAGATGGTTTTCCAGGAAGGATCCAGATTGGGCGATCTGTTTCTTGACTGTTTTCGGGTGGGTCAGCTGTAACAGTGTGGGGAGTTGTTGCAACAGCTGACGGATGGCATCCTGCGAACTTTTGCTTGTATTGCTGCCATGCAAAAGGGTGCTCAGGTTCTGCAGCAGTTGCTGAAGTGGCTGCTGTTTCGGATAGAGTCGCTGGGCAATGGCCTCAATCCGGGGTGGGGTGGGTGGCTTGAGAGAGAGGGTGAGGGTCGGCTGGAGCTGGGAGACCGTCAGGGTCAACTGTTCTCCGATGCGTAGCGGGATTGCAGTTTTTGCATTGACTGTTCCAGCGGAAGTCTGCAGCTCTGCATCTCCATTCCGGGTTGAGAGAACCGTTGCATGGATCTGTTGCCCCAGCTGCAGTCGTGGTGTGGCCGTTGTACTGCCGGAGACCAGCAGGGTCTGATTCAGGGCAGGGGGTTGAATGGTAGCCATAGTATCGGTTCACAACGCTCTCTGCACAAGTGTATGGTGGTTGGCGCAGTGGTGTAAAGTGTTATTGAGCTGTATGGCTGGATCGGCCAATACCGAAGAGTGCCCCTGAACAGCCCGGGATTTTTCTCAATCCCGGTTTTTTTCATGATAAAGATCCACCACTCATGACCGATAACAGTTGAAGGGGAGGGGGCTCTTTCGTTTCGGAAGCGATTCTGGTGAAGCGTCTCTATAACTCCATTGGCCACCCCGGGTCTGGAAATTTTCAGACCAGCAGAGAGGTCAGGTTGCGGCTGTAATGATCTATGGCATGAGAATTGTATGGATTAGCGTGGCAGTGGCTCTCTGATGTCAATAATTTGTCCATGGCGGCGGGGGGCTGGATTTTATGGTGAAACAGGAAGAAGAGATGAAAAAAATATCAATCGTGTCCCTGCTGCTGGTTCTCCTTTCCGGTGCTGGCTGCTCAGTCAGGGTTGATGTGGCGCTCCAGGATGCCCACCCTTCCGGTGATGAGAGTGGCTCTCTGGCTGTAGATGTAAATGCAAATGCAGACGCAGGGAGGGCTGACATCAGTGACGGGTTGGAGGTGCCAGCAGCAGAGGAGAGCATGCCTTGTGTAGCAGCGGCAGTGACTCCCGGAAACTGCAACTCCGGTGAGGAACCTCCGCCGCAGGAGGCGGTAAAAAAGGGGAGGATACGATACAGTAACCGTCTCTGTTTCGATGAGGGGGTCTGTATTCGGGGAACGTCACGCTGATGCCCCGTCCATCTGCTCAAGGGAGCGGTCAATACAATAAATAAAATACGAGTGAGTACAACATGGCAGATGAACAGGAAAAGATCCAGGATACCTCGGATACCAGAGAGGAGGTGGATATTGATGCCCTTCTGGATGAGGTTGCAGGTGGAGCTGCTGCAGCGGGGGGGGAGGATCCAGGTGAGAGCGGTGGAGAGGAGACAGATCCGGCTGCGGAGCTGGAGCCTGATGCAGAGATGGAACCGGGTGGTGATTCTGTGGCTGCTGATGGGGAGGCGCTCTCTCCGGCAGATGGTTCTGCCGGGCTTTCAGACTCCTTGAATGAGTCGCTGGCACAACTTGCGGCGGTTGCTGCGCGGATTGAGCGGAGCAGAGAACAGGAGGCTACCCTCTCCAGAGAGCTGCAGCAACAACTCAGTAGTGGTGAAAAGCTGGTGAAGGGGCTTGGCAGGATCTCCAGAGAGATGAAGGGTAGTGGGAAGTCCGCTGGAAAAGAGCGCTCCGGAGTGGCCGGCATAGTGGTTGGTGTGGTTACCCTTCTGTTGAGTGGCACACTGCTCGGATTGATGTTGACAGAGGACAGGGAGACCCTCCCCTCGAGGATCGAGGTGGTCGGGGGATCAGTGGATGCCTTGGGAGAGCAGGTCGGCCTGATTGCAGACCGGATCTTTGAGCAGCAGCAACAGATGGATGGCGCAATCGACAAGCTCTCCTCCCTGGGTGATACTGCAGTGGAGAGGGGGGAACAAAGCGTTCCTGCAGTGACCGCTGCCCAGGAGATTTCTGTCGATTTGACGGCAGTTGAGTCTGGAATGGACGATATCCGCAAGCAGATCATGGCCGTTCATGAGCTGCTGAGAGGTAGTGAGGCTCATCTCCCCGAGCTGAAAAAGCTGTTGAACAGGTTGGTGAGCGGTCAGAAGGGGCTGGAGAGGGAGCAGAAAAGGGTGTTGAAGCTCCAGCAGGAGATGAATGAGAAAAAGATGGAGGGGAGAAGCTACAAGTTCCCCTGAATCTCTCTCCTCCTGGTGAGGTCAACGGTGTTTGTTGGCACGCTTATTGCTCGATAATCCGCAGAGTCAATAAAACAGCAGCCAGGGTAACGGTAGAGCACAATGTCCAATATTCTCGACAACTATCTGGGTATTCATGCCCAGGCACTTCAGCTCCGTGCAAAAAAGACGGAGTTGATCGCCTCCAACCTGGCGAATGCGGATACACCGGGTTACAAGGCCAGGGATATCGACTTCCGTACAGCCCTGGAGCGGGCCAGCAGCTCAACCCCTGCAGCAGGGGGGCGAACCCATCCACGCCATCTCGATTTTGCAGGTAGTGATGCGAACCTGGTGCAGTTTCGGGTTCCCTCCCAGCCCTCACTGGATGGCAATACGGTAGAGGCCCATGTGGAGCAGGGCGAATTTCTCGATAACACCATGCGCTACCAGGCAACCCTGCAGTTTCTGAGCGGCAAGTTCAAGAGCCTGAAGGCGGCCATCAAGGGTGAATAGCGGGAACAGACAACTGGAGAACAATCATGCCCCTGTTTAATGTATTTGATATCTCATCCTCAGCACTGCATGCACAGAATGTACGCCTCAATACAGTGGCCAGCAACCTGGCCAATGCAGAGACAGTGGCCAGCTCCGAGGAGGATGCCTACCGTGCAAAGCAGCCACTGTTTCAGGAGATCCTGGAGCGGGAGGGTGAGCGTGCAGGAGGATCCTCCGGGGGGGTGCGTGTAAGGGAGATCGTGGAGAGTGAGGCTCCGGTTGAGAAACGCTATGCACCCGACCACCCGATGGCCAGTGATGAGGGGTATATCTTTGGTACCAATGTCAATCCGATGGAGGAGACGGCCAACATGATGTCTGCCTCCAGCTCCTATCAGAGCAATGTTGAGGTGATGAATACCGTCAAGCAGCTCCTGATGCGCACCCTATCCATGGGGCAGTAGGCGCTTCCTGCCCGACCTGTCGCCTGGTTGCAGATCAATGGGGTCCCCACCCCTTCTGTCACTCCTGCGCAGGCAGGGGCTTGGGAACCGTGCCGTTACACTCAGTTCGACTCTGGCACGGGGGTTGCATTCTTTTTTGTGACAGTAACGAAATGGCGGGTATAGAGCAAAATGGCAAACTTCGATGTAACCTCAACACTGATCAACAGCACGGCAGCCAGTTCAGTCAACCACTCTGATGCATCCCTGGCCTCCGGGCAGAACAGGGTTGCGGAGGTGACGCAGTCCCTTGGGCAGAAAGAGTTTCTCAGGCTGATGATTGCACAGGTGAAGAACCAGGACCCCATGGAGCCGATGGAGAATGGGGAGTTTCTTGCACAGATGGCACAGTTCAGTACCGTAAACGGGATTACCGAGATGAGTCACTCCCTCTCTGCGATGGCGGAATCCTACCAGTCCGGACAGATGCTTCAGGCGGCCAGCCTGGTTGGGCGCAGTGTCCGTGTTGCCGGGAACAGTGCGATTCTTGAGAGCGGCAAATCGGTGCAGGGGGTGGCGAATCTCCCGGCAACAGTTGCCGATCTGGAGCTTGAGATCGTCAATAGCGCAGGAGAGAAGGTGAAAGAGATCCATCTCGGGGCGCAGCACGCTGGAGATATCCAGTTTTCATGGGATGGGACCGACAATAACGGGGCGCTGATGCCGCCCGGTCTATACGAAATCAACGCCTATTCGGTTGTGGATGGGAAAACCGGGGCCTTGGGTGTGGAGGTTGGCATGGGGGTTGCAAGTGTCAGTGCAGGAGGTGGCAGTGAGGGGGTCTATCTGAACCTCCAGGATGGAACCAGACTGCCCCTGAAGAGTGTGAAACAGATTCTGTAGAGATAACGCTCTGTAGAGAGATAACGAATAATATTAATTGAGAAAAACGTCAGGAGAGACAGAAAATGGCAAGTTTAATGGGTGGTGCACTTTCCGGGATCACATCTGCAGCAGCGGATCTGTCCATTACCGGCAATAACATTGCAAACTCCGGGACGACCGGTTTCAAGGCCTCACGGGTCGATTTTGGATCGGTCTTTGCGGTAGCGGCATCGGGGCAGATGCCGGACGCGCACGGGGTCAATGTGCAGAAGGTGCGTCAGGAGTTTCAGCAGGGGGCACTGACCGATACCGAGAGCTATCTTGATCTCGCCATTGTCGGATCCGGATTCTTCAAGCTGAGAGATCCATCGGCCGATCAGGGCAAGCAGGATGGCTTTACCCGGAATGGGGCGTTTCACATGAGCCCGGATGGCTATGTCGTCAACAACAGTGACATGCGGCTGCAGGGGACGGTTGTTGGTGATGTGGGGGGTGGGGCCTTCGATATCCAGATTACCGATGAGAAGCTGACCCCGAGCAAGACCTCAAGAATCGAGATCTCGGCCAACCTTGATGCAGGTAAGGAGATGATCAAGCTGGGTAGTGATCAGATAGCATTTGATCCTGATAACAGTGAGACCTACCACCACACCTCCCGGATGGAGGTGTTTGACTCGCTGGGCAACAAGCAGGAGGTCAACTTCTATATGCGCCATATAGAGACTGATCCCCAGGCAAGCAATGCATGGGAGATGCGTTCTGTATATTCCGGTGCTGATGACCAGAATGTGGAATCTGCTCCAGTAGTGATCCAGTTTGGTCCAAATGGGAAATTGGTCAAGATTGACGGTGTGGCAATCACGGATGCCGCACAGAAGTTCCCAGCCAGTTTTGCCAGTGAGTTTGATGTCGAAATGCCTGTTGCATCTGCCGTGGCTGATGGTAGTAATGGGGCTGTAGTTGGTGATGCCGGCAAGATTACACTGAACCTGATGGGGATGACCCAGTTCAACAACGCCTTCCAGATCACGAGGGCGGAGCAGGATGGTTACACCTCCGGCAATCTGGATGGGGTCTTTGTGGATGGGCAGGGGGTGGTCAATGCCCAGTACACCAATGGTGAGACGGTCGAGATCGCCACCATCCCACTCTACAAGTTCCGCAACAATACCGGGCTGCTGCAGAAGGGGGCCAATATCTGGGAGAGCACCGCCCTCTCTGGTGATGCCATTGTCGGGACGCCGGCGGGTGAGGGGTTTGGCAGTATCGCCTCCAAGTCCCTGGAGGCATCCAGTGTCGATCTGACAGCAGAGCTGGTCCACCTGATCCAGGCGCAGCGCAACTTCCAGGCCAATACCCGGGTGATCTCTGCGGCCCAGAAGATGGATCAGGCGGTGCTGCAGATGTAGTTCACCGGTATGGGGGCGTCCTGATCCGAAAACCGGCTCACCCGAGCCGGTTTTTTTTGGCATCAATATTGCTTTACCTTGATTGAGGTTTTGAAAAGGACAGGTATATGACAGGTGACAACCAATGGATCGTCTGATCTACACGGCAATGGTGGGTGCGACAGAGCTGGCACATGCCCAGGCCGTCAACAACAATAATCTGGCCAATGCCACAACAGGGGGGTTTCGCTCCGACTTTGCGGTGATGGTCTCGGAGCAGGTGGCGACAGCGGGGCTGCAGAGCCGCCATGTGGCGATCACCTCCACCCCGGCCACCAGTTTCAGGCCGGGTGACATCGAGACCACCGGGCGCCCCCTCGATCTGGCAATTGAGGAGCGGGGGTGGTTTGCGGTTGATCCAGGGGATGGTTCCGAGGCCTATAGCCGTTCCGGCTCACTTCGGATCGATCCGAACGGATTTCTGAGGAACGCCCGTGGAGAGATGATGCTGGGCAACAGTGGCCCCATCGTGGTCCCGCCGGATGCACGGATTGATATTGGTGCTGATGGGAGTGTCTCCATTCTGGGGGAGGGGGGGGGTCTGCTTGATGTTGCGGTGGTGGACCGCCTGCGACTGGTCAATCCGGAGGGTGGGGCACTGATCAAGGGGAGTGATGGCTTATTCCGGCTGGGCAGTGGTGAGCTGGCCGAGCCGGATGGGTCGGTACGGGTGGTCTCCGGGGCACTGGAGGGGAGTAATGTGAATACCATGGAGGCGATGGCGAGGATGATTCAGCTTGCCCGCCAGTTTGAGATGCAGGTCAATATGATGAAGACGGCAGAGGAGAATGCGCAGTCCTCCTCCTCCCTGCTGAGTATCCGTTAACAGATAGAGGATTGAAGGAGAGTGCGATGCTGAATACACTATGGGTGGCAAAAACGGGGCTGGAGGCACAGGATTTCCGGATGGGGGTAATCTCCAACAATCTGGCCAATGCGGGAACCACTGCATTCAAGAGAGACAGTGCGGAGTTCCAGGATCTGATCTATCAGACGGTACGCCAGGCTGGAACCGAAACCGCCGCCGATTCGACCCGCCCCAAGGGGTTGATGAAAGGGACCGGTGTTGCGGTTGTTGGAACCAGCAAGGTCTTTACCCAGGGGGAGATGAAGGAGACCGGAAGTGCGTGGGAAGTGGCAATTCAGGGACGGGGTTTTTTTCAGGTGATGCTTCCGGATGGAACCATCGGCTATACCCGTAACGGAACCTTCTCTCCGGATGCGGTCAAGAGTGAGCTGGTGAGCAGCCAGGGGTTCTCGCTGGAGCCGGCAATTGCCCTGCCCGCAGCCGACACCTACAGCAGTGTCTCCATCTCTGCTGGTGGAATGGTCCAGTTCCTCGACTCCGCCAGTGCTCTGGTTGCAGAGGAGGGCCCCATCCAGCTGGCACTCTTCTCCAATCCGGGGGGGCTCTCGCCATCGGGCGGGGGGATCTACCGGGAGACGGTCTCCAGTGGAACGGCAACGGTTGGAACCCCCTCTACGGGAGTGTTTGGCTCCCTGATGAGTGGCTTTGTGGAGGCCTCCAATGTCAATACGGTGGAGGAGATGGTCAACATGATTGAGGCACAGCGCGGTTTTGAGATGAATTCGAAGGCGATCAGCAAGGCGGATGAGATGCTCTCCACGCTGACACAGAGAATGTAGTGAGAGGTGGCGAGTCGTGGTTGAGATAGAGGGGTGGGTACCAGGCAACAGGAGAGGAGTCAGGGCTGTTCTGCTGCCCCCTCTCCTTCTGCTGGCTGCAGGCTGTACCGTGACGCCAGAGCGACACCGTCTCTCCTATGAGCCGGTTGTGGCCCCGGCGGTTCCAAAGCAGGTGGTGATCAATGGTTCAATCTATCAGGCGGGGAGGGGGAACTCCCTCTTTGAGGATGACCGTGCACGTCATCTCGGTGATATTCTGACCATCAAGCTGGCAGAGAAGATGGATGCCAAGAAGAAGGCAACCACCTCCTCAAAGAAGGATGACTCTGTGAACCTTGGTCTGAGCAATCTGCTGGGGCCAACAGGATCGGGTGGACCCAGGGGCGGACTCATGGGGGCCGTGCTGGGTACCAATGCGGCCATCACCTCTGCGAAGGCCTTCAAGGGGGGGGGGGACAGTGCACAGAGCAACAGCCTGAAGGGTGATATATCGGTGACGGTGATTGAGGTATTGCCAAACCGCACTCTTCGGGTGCGGGGTGAAAAGCTGGTCACAATCAACCAGGGGGAGGAGGTGATCCGGCTCTCTGGTATTGTAAGGGTTGCGGATATCACCCCGCAAAACACGGTGCTCTCAACCCAGATTGCGGATGCCCATATTGTCTACTCCGGTAATGGCGGGACAGTGGCCAACTCCAATGTGCAGGGGTGGCTGGGCAAGTTCTTTATGAGCCCATTCTGGATCTTCTGATGATCCGTGGTGGCCTCTCTTGCTGGAATGAATTGTATGTTGAATACGGGTAAAGGTATTTTCTCTCTCCTCTCCGGAGGTCTTCTGCTTCTGCTCTCGATGGTTGCAGAGGCGGAGAGAATCAAGGATATAACCTCGGTTGCCGGGGTCCGCAGCAACCCGCTGATCGGCTATGGCCTGGTCGTTGGGCTGAATGGAAGTGGCGGAAAATCACTGATTGCGGAGCGGAGCCTGAAGAGCCTGTTGAGCAAGTTCGGGATCCAGGTTCCGGATGGGGTCAAGACGGACAATATCGCACCGGTGATGGTGCATGCGGAACTTCCCCCCTTTGCCAAGCTGGGGCAGCAGATTGATGTGACGGTCTCCGCGCTGGGCAAGACCTCCAGTCTGGTTGGTGGCTCACTGCTGATGACCCAGCTGCGTGGTGCCGACCAGGTGGTCTATGCAGTTGCACAGGGGAGTCTTGTGGTGAGTGGTTTCGGGGTGGCTGGCCAGGATGGCTCCAGGGTGAGTGTCAATGTGCCGGTTGTGGGGCGGATTCCCAATGGTGCCTCGGTGGAGCAGACTGTTCCAACCAGTTTCGTCTTCAGTGGCAAACTGCGGCTCAATCTTCACCAGCAGGACTTTACCACTGCGACCAATATTGCCACTGCAGTCAACAAGGTGCTGGGGGAGGGGGCGGCAACGGCCGTCGATAGCGGCTCTGTCCATGTCTCTGCCCCACGAAATGTTGCACAACAGGTGGCGTTTCTCTCGATGGTAGAGAGGATTGATGTTGATCCTGGAGAGGCCCCTGCGAAAGTCATTATCAACTCAAGGACAGGGACGGTGGTGATCAGTCGTCACGTCCGGGTCGGGCCTGCCGCCATCTCTCACGGGAGCCTGGTGGTAACCATCCGGGAAGATCCCGCGGTCGTTCAGCCAGAGCCCCTCTCCGGGGGGGAGACTGCCCTGGTTCCGGAGTCCGGGATCGCGATTGAGGAGAGAAATGGCCCCATGTTCCTGTTTGATCCGGGTACCTCGCTGAATGATATTGTCGAGGCGGTCAATCGGGTGGGGGCCGCTCCGGGTGATCTTGTGGCCATTCTTGAGGCTCTCAAGGAGGCGGGTGCACTGCGTGCCGAGCTGATGGTGATCTGATGTCCGAGCCACTCTCCTCCTATACCGATCTCAATGGTCTGAGTTCGTTGCGGCTTCAGGCAAAGCGGGATGAGCGTGCGGCGCTTCATGAGGCTTCGAAGCAGTTTGAGGCCATTTTCATCCAGAAGATGCTGAAGAGCATGCGTGCTGCAACAGAGGGGGAGAGACTCTTTTCAGGCAGTCAGAGCGAGTTCTACCGGGATCTTCATGACAAGGAGCTCTCGATTCAGCTTGCTGAATCCGGTGGCCTGGGGCTGGCAGAGGAGATAGAGTCCCAGATTGCAGAGCAACGGAAGATTGGCTCCCCCTTTCGTGATACCCGGGCGGCAATAGCGGAGCGGCAAGGGTTGCCAGAATAACCGGGGTCAGGCTTGCTTTTTTGGTGTTATTTGGGTGTCACGGGCAACCCCTTCCCGTGTTGAGTACCCATGTAGCCACGATTTCTGCAAACAACGACAAAAAAGCAAGCCTGACCCCGGTTGTTTGTCCGATTGTTATTGGTGGCACAATAATTGCTTTATTCACTGTAGGTATCACTGTTTGGGGTAACGATTAGATGTCCGCAATTCCATCACTTTACAGCTCCGGCCTCTCGGCACTACGGGCAAATCAGTCGGCACTGTCGGTAACGGGCAACAATATCGCCAACGTGAATACCGAGGGTTACTCCAGGCAGCGTGTCGATTTTACGCAGAAAGATACCATTCATAACAGCAACGCGGGCTTTATCGGTGGCGGAGTTGATTCAGGAAGGGTGATTCGGATCTATGATACCTTCATCAATCGCCAGCTTGGCGAGAGCAACTCGAGTCATAGCCATTTTGATCGCCTGCATGAATATTCGCTGCAGCTTGATGGACTGGTTGCCGATCCTGAGGCCGGATTGACCCCCGCCCTGGGAGCATTCTTCAATGCAGTCAATGATGTTGCCAACCGTCCCGCCTCGATTCCGGCACGTCAGGTTCTCCTCAATGAGAGTGAGTCACTTGCTGGCCGTTTCAGAATGATGAATTCAAGAATGGATGAGCTCAGGAAACAGTCGGAGATGGAGTTGGCCAATCTGGCGAATGAGGTAAACGGAATCTCCCGTGCCATTGCAGAGATAAATCTGGATATTGTTGCACTGACCGCGCAGGGTGAGGGGGCAACCCCCAATGATCTGATGGATCAGAGAGAGCGCCTGCTTCAGGAGCTCTCAAGGCTGGTCCGTGTCAATACCATGCAGCAGGGCAACGGCTCGATTCATGTGATGATCGGTAGCGGCCACTCGCTGATTTCCGGTGGGCAGTTCAGTGAGCTGACCCTTGTGAATGGGGAGTTTGGTGCGGGTGATCCCCATCTGCTTCTCTCGACACCGGGTCTGCAGGGTGGTGGTACAGATCTTGCCGGTATGGTCAAGGGGGGGAAGATCGGCGGCATCCTGGAGTTTGTCGATACCGTTCTGCAGCCGGCACAGGGGCGTTTCGGTGCGATTGCGGCAACGGTCGCAACGATGGTCAATGAGCAGCACAGGGGTGGTTTCGGGCTCGATGGCTCTACAGGAAAGGAGCTCTTCTCCATTGACCCCGGAGAGGCTCTTGGTGGCAGTGGCAACAGCAACAGTGGTGCATCCATTGCGCTCTCCATTGACCCGGAAAATGTTTCGGATATCACGGCAGACCGCCACCAGCTGGAGCGGATCTCTGCAGCGGAGTACCGCATCACCAACCTCTCCAGGGGCACTTTCTCCATCGAGACGGAGATTCCCGCAACACTGGGCGGGGTTACCCTGACAGTAACGGGAGAGATGGCAACTGGGGACCGTTTTCTGATCCAGCCAATGTCCGGGGTTGCGGCAACCATGAGAACAGCAATCACGGATGTGCGGGAGATTGCCGCCTCTGCAACGGGAAAGAGTGGTGACAATGGCAATATGCTGAGCATCGCCCAGCTGCAGGGTAGCAGGCAGATGTTGGGTGGAGAGGGTGGCCCTACCGCCACCTTCCAGGATGCCTATGGGCAGATGGTCTCGGAGGTTGGTGTCAAGAGCCACTATGCCGAGATCAACCGGACGGCACAGGAGTCGATACTGAACCAGGCGCAGGCCAGGAGAGACAGCCTCTCCGCCGTCAATCTGGATGAGGAGGCGGCAAATCTGATGAAATTTCAGCAGGCCTATCAGGCCTCGGCACGGATGGTGGCGATGGCAGATGACCTGTTCAACAGCATCATGAGTGCAGTCTCCTGACAGAGTGGTAGCTAGAGAGATACGGGAGTAGAACAATGAGAGTATCAACCGTTGGAATGCAGCAGTTTGGGCTCAATGCAATTCTGGATCAGCAGGCAAAAATGTCGAGAACAGAACTTCAGCTTGCATCCGGGAAGCGGGTGGTCAACCCGTCGGATGATCCTGCCAGTGCAGCGCTGGTGCTGAACATCAAGCAGTCCCTGGGGATTGCAAGGCAGCAGATGCGTAATGGCGAGGTGGCGAGGGAGGCGCTCGGCTTTGAGGAGACGGTGCTGGATGGGGTTACCCACAACCTGCAGCGTGCCCGGGAGTTGGCAATCCAGGGGATGAATGAGACTTATGGCCCGAAGGAGCGCCGGGCAATTGCGGCTGAAATTCGTGAGATCCACGACTCGATCCTCGGAGTTGCAAACAGCCGTAATGGCGATGGGGAGCATATCTTTGCCGGAGAGAGTACGGATCAACCACCCTATGTAGTGGATGAGCAGGGAAACCTCTCCTACAGGGGGGATGAGGGGCAGCGCATGGTCCAGATTGGTCCGGAGCGCAAGATTGCAGCGGGAGATTCCGGTTCCACCGTGTTTGGTGCGATCGCACTGGATGGGGCGGGGGTTCCGCTGGCCTCTGATGATCCCGGCTATACGGAAAATGTTTTTGGGACACTGGGGCAGCTTGCAGATGCACTGGAGTCTGGAGACCTCTCTGCACTCAATCCGATAGAGCGGATCGATGCAGCCCTGGACCGGGTGGTAAATGTGGTCTCCGCAATCGGCTCAAGGGTCAATGCAGTGGAGAACAATCTGGATATGCATGATGCCTATCTGGTGAAAATGGAGGAGACACTCTCCTCAATCAACGACCTTGATTATGCGGAGGCGATCTCCCGTTTCAATCTTGAACAGGTCGGTCTGCAGGCGGCACAGCAGGCCTTCATAAAGATTCAGGGGCTCTCGCTCTTTAACCAGATGCGTTAGGGACAAATCCCGGCTGCCTGCTGAGCAGTGCTTTTTTTGATCACCCATCTCCCGCCTGTTTGTTGTTTGTGGGGAGATTGTCCTCGCTGTGTGGCGGGTATGTTATATGTTACGCAGCCCCTGTTGAGGAGGGGGGGAGCCAAACAGTGTATCGATTGCGTCCAGCAGTTTTTTTGGAATAAAGGGCTTGACGATCCATCCGGTTGCCCCGGCGTCACGCCCCTTCTGCTTCATCGGGTTGGTGGCCTCGGTAGTCAGGGTAAGGATGGGCAACTTCCGGTAGTGATCAAGTGTGCGGAGCTGTTGAATAAGTTCGATTCCACCCATTACAGGCATGTTGATGTCGGTAATGACCATGTCATAGTGGTTTGCCCTGGCCAGAACAAGGGCCTCTGCGCCGTTCTCTGCACTGTCGACACCGTAACCATCCTGCTCAAGAACAAAGAGCAGGAGTTGTCTGACAGATCTTGAGTCATCGGCGATCAGAATTTTCTTCATTTTCTTCTTTTCTT
>CAYFMF010000013.1:42188-43862 GCA_964344135.1 uncultured Piscirickettsiaceae bacterium | reverse complement strand
AGCGTGCCTCCGATATTATCGAGAATCTGTTGCGCTTCGCCAGACCGGATGCCGAGGGGCATGAGAAGGTGATGGTCTCGCTCAACACGATTATTGAGGAGAGCATCAAGCTGGTGGAGAACCAGGCCAAGGTTCAGAAGATCACCATCGAGACGCGGTTGCGGTCTCAAAAGATTTTCGGGATTCCCGATCTGCTTCGGCAGGTCTTTTTCAATCTTCTCATCAATGCGATTCGGGCCATGCCGGGCGGGGGCAAGCTCTCTGTCTCGATCTCTGTCTCAAGGAAGAGAGAGCGGGTGCTGGTTGTTGTCAGTGATACAGGTACCGGGATCAGCAAGGAGGATATCGACAAGATCTTTGACCCCTTTCATACTACGGCACCAGTCGGCAAGGGGAGTGGCCTGGGGCTCTCCATCAGCTACACCATCGTACAGGAGCATGGGGGATCGATGCGTGTGCGCTCCAAGCCGGGAAGTGGCACCACCATTACTGTCGAATTTCCCCTGCCGGTGACACCATCCTGATGTCACCATCACCCATTCTGATCGTTGATGATGAGCCGGACATGCTCTGGGCGCTGGATGTGCTGCTGAGAGGGGAAGGGCTCACGGTTCTCTCTGTTGGCAACGCCTCTGATGCGCTGCAGATCGTATCCACCAATCCCGGGCTTGGGATGGTCATTACCGATGGGAAGCTGCCCGATATTGATGGTCTCGATCTGGCCGAACAGATCTTCAGCGAGAGGGGGGGGAGAGTGCCTGTGGCAATACTCTCCGGATTCTATGATCAGCACCACCCCCAGGTCCTCTCCGCAATCGAGAGAGGCTCCATCTGCTGCTTTATCGCCAAGCCCTTTGATCGCGCCGAGTTGATCGAGACCATCAACAATTTCTCTCTCTAGAGCATCCTCCGGCTCCGGTATATGGATGTGCTGCCCCTACTATGGAACAGATTCCCTTGTGGCTGGTGGAGATCGATCTATATTATTCAATATAACTCACCAGAGTGTCATCATCCTGGATGATTAGGCTCTTCTTATCTATCTATCTTATGAGTCGGTTACAGGAGTTACCTAACGCACAGGGTGAGACTGCCGGTAGTTGGCACACTATATGCAACATATTAGGCGGAACACATATGTAGTGTTTCCTTAATCATTATTCATTAGGACCATAAGGAGAAAAACTATGGCTAAGGTTCAGAAAACCACTGACTCTTCCAGTCTGGCAGAAGTGGTAGACCGTATCCTTGACAAAGGTATCGTAGTAGATGCGTGGGTCAAGGTAGCACTGGTCGGCATTGAGCTGCTCTCTGTTGAGGCCCGTGTGGTAGTTGCATCGGTAGATACCTATCTCAAGTATGCAGAGGCCATCGGATTGACCGCAACCGCAGCAGCACCTGCCTGACGGCTGGAGTAGCACATGAGTGCTTGTCGCTCTCCAGTAGAGTGACACAAGGGTGACTTCAGGATCTGAAGTCCCCTTGCCAATGGGTTCCAGCGCCACGGAATCCATTGGCAAGGGTAAGAGTGGCTACCCTGAGAATGACGAAGTGTAACGAAACAAAGGGGTTATCAAATGGCTATTGCAGAACAGATGAGAACACTACGTGCAGCAATCGATCAGACACGCAACGCCCGGATCCAGGAGGGGATTGCGCGGGTTGCGGATTTGG
>CAYFMF010000013.1:0-42088 GCA_964344135.1 uncultured Piscirickettsiaceae bacterium | reverse complement strand
CAGGAGTTCATGGATGGAATTCGTGGCGATCTGAATGAAAGGGCGCAACAGCTTGCCGCCTTTCTGCAGGAGGCGAGCGACAGGCTTCAGGAGGTTGCAGAGAGTGGGCGTGCGGAACGGATGGACTTTATCGAGAAGACCCGGGACGAGGTCGAGCGCCTGGCTGGCGAGACGGAACGCTTTATCACCTCGGCCGAGACAGAGCGCCTCAGGGCCTTTGCCGCCAACAGTGATGAGCGGGCGGCAGACCTGAAGGCGATATTCGACGAGACCAGTGCCCTGATTGAGGCGGTCAGTCAGGATATGGCGGAGGCACACGAGGCCTTCTTCGGGATCTTCGCTGCTCCAGCTCCAAAGCCCAGGGCACCCGCAGCGGCGGCCAAACCAACAAAGGCAAAGGCTGCTGCGAAGAAGAGGGCGCCAAAAAAGAAGGCCGCCAGGAAGAGATAGGAGCGTTGGAGAATAGGTTGAGAGTCTGATCTCTCAGCCTGACGGAAAGAAAGATGCCACAGTCACAACCGATGGGGATGGTGGAGGCGGAGTGTCGATTCTGCCGCGGTAGTGGCAAGGACCCCTACCGGATCATGTCGGAACTGGCGGATTGTCCAGTCTGTCTGGGCAGGGGAAAGACAGTGGTCCCCAGAGACAACGTGCCTTGTGCACACTGCAGGGGGAGCGGGTCGATCAGCTCCTTTACCTGCACGGTCTGTGGTGGACATGGGGTGGTTGCAGCGCCATCAACGGCGACAGCAACATGCCCCGTCTGTGGAGGCAGTGGTGATGATCCATCCAGTGGAAACATGGCCTGCCTCAAATGCAAGGGGAAAGGGTATTTGGTTGATTAGCAGATGGTCAGATGACCACAGGAGGCATGAACATGAAGAAGGCAGCAGCAGAAAAGAGAGCGCTCGGGAAAGGCGCTACGAAGGCGAAGACCGCGGTCGTCAAGAAAAAGGGTCAGGTAATGACAGAGCCGAGTGCGGAGTTTGTGATCACCCCCCATGTCGAGGAGATCACGGAGCGGGCATTGACCTATCTCGATGCCGGATACCCCGTCCACTTTGCGGGCCCGGCCGGTATTGGAAAGACCACACTGGCCTTCCATGTGGCCTCACAGCGACAGCGCTCCATCACCCTGCTCCATGGCAATGATGACTACGAGACGGCGGATCTGGTTGGCAAGGAGAATGGTTACCGCAAGAGCCTGGTGGTGGACAACTTCATCCACTCGGTGATCAAGCGCGAGGAGGAGATGACCAACAAGTGGGTGGAGAGTCGGCTGACGACCGCCTGCAGGCGCGGAGACACCCTGATCTATGATGAGTTCAACCGCTCCCGGCCGGAGGCCAACAATATCCTGCTGAGTGTTCTCGCAGAGGGGATCCTGACCCTTCCGGGGCTGCGTGATCATGGTGCCGGTTATCTCGATGTGCACCCCCATTTTTCCGCCATCTTCACCTCCAACCCGGAGGAGTATGCGGGAACCCACAAGACCCAGGATGCATTGATGGACCGAATGATCACCATCCGGGTGGACCATCCGGATCGTGAGACCGAGATCAATATCGTGACCTCAAAATCGAAGGTGGAGAGGAGCGAGGCAGCACACATTGTCGATGTGGTACGTGAGCTGCGCGATGCCGATGGGAACAGCAAGGCGCGCCCCGCAATCCGCTCCGCGATTGCAATCGGCAAGGTGCTTGCGCTACGTGGTGAGAAGGCCCGCTACGGGAATCCATTCTTTCACAGTGTCTGCTATGACATATTGAGTATTGATGCCCCGAAGATTGTACGGGGAGGGCAGTCGGTCATCCGTGAGATGATCGATGATGTCATCGAGAAGACCTGTCCCTCCTATTCATCATCCGCAAAAAGGCGGCCAAACGTAGCCTGACCGGGAGAGAGTAAAATGAGCAAGATGCACAAGACACGGGCCAGACGGAGCGCCTCTGATATCAATACAATGACCGGACGTTCCCTGCGACGAAACAAATCCTCTCATGCACTGTTTCGCATGGGAGGGCTGCAATTGGAGCGTGAGCGGCTGCTCAACGAGAAGGATACAGCAATGGAGCGGATTGGCGAGATTGATGCGCGCCTTGAGGAGCTGGATCACATCATCAAGACGGCAGAGAATACACTGCTGCGCTCCGAGGAGTACCGGCGAACGGTAACCACCAATGTCCGCTCAGCCAGAAAGCGCTCAACCAGACAGGAAAACCAGGAGGATATGGATACATTCAATATTCGTTACTGACCGCACGCCCTCGAAAGGGGGTTGTGGAACATCGTTTAATCAAGGGGAAAAGGGATAGTCATGAAAAAACCAAATCGTCTAGCTGGAAAGCTGATCTATGCACTCTCGGATGATATCGGGACTCGCATCTTCAAGGTTCGGGGGGTCGACAAGTCACCGGTCTACTCCATCTGTCATGAGGGGGTCTCTGCCATAGTCAGTGATATCCATACGCCGCGCGTGCGCCCGGAGCGGCGCAATCTGATGACCCATCAGTCGGTTCTCAAGACCGTCGGTGAGCTGGATATCAATATCCTGCCGATGCGCTTCGGGGTGATCGCACAGAATGCAAAACGGGTGATGGAGATGTTGTCAAGAAACCGGGAAAGCATCCTGGAGCAGACCGAACGGGTCGCGGGGAAGGTCGAGATGGGGCTGCGACTGAAGTGGGATGTCGACAATATCTATGAGTTCTTTGTCACTACCCACCCCGAACTGCGGGACGCGCGCGATGAGATGGTCAATAGCAGCATGAATGACTCCCGTGATCTGCAGATCCAGCTCGGGCGCATGTTTGACCGTATCCTGCAGGAGGAGCGTGAGACCCATGCGGCCCGTGTTGAGGAGGTCTTCGAGGGTGTCTGCCACGAGATTAGAATGAATGACCCGAAAGGGGAGGAGGAGCTCCTCAACCTCGCCTGTCTGCTCCCCTCCGGCGAGGTAAAGAGGTTTGAGAAGGCGGTGTTTGAGGCCTCCAAGCTCTTTGATAACAGTTTTCTCTTTGACTACTCTGGCCCATGGGCTCCACATAACTTCGTGGATCTGAACCTTGCCCAGGGCAGTCAAAAGGACAACAAGCAAACTGCCTGAAATACCCTTTTCCCCAAAAGAGTGGTGCAGGCGTGCATGGGGAGGTCATTGACCTCCCCATTTTTTTGGTAAGGTAGGGACATGGCGCTGATCGTAGATGACATACTTCTTTTCCCCTATCGGGGCATCAAGTGGATCTTCAAGGAGATCGCACGGATCGCCGAGGAAGAGGTGGAGGGGGAGAGCGAGCGGATCACCCAGCAGCTCTCTGAACTCTACATGCTGCTGGAGACAGAACAGATCACTGCAGAGGAGTTTGAATCCAGAGAGAAGGTGCTGCTGGACCGGCTTGACCAGATCCAGGATGAGCGGGAGGGTGAAGAGGTGCCTGAGCGCCTGGATAGAGAGGCCGAAACCGGAGAGGATGAGGAGTGGGAGTGGGACGAGTGGGACGAACTGCAGGAGTGGGACGGTTTCAGCGAGGAGGATGAGGCAGGGGAGGAACCGGATGGAGAGAACCCTTGATTCCCCTTGACCACAATCTGCGGCTGATCCTGTTTGGTGGCAAGGGGGGGGTTGGAAAGACAACCTGCGCCTCCGCCTGCGCAATTACACTGGCAAGAGCGCACCCTGAGGAGTCCGTCTGCCTGGTCTCGACCGATCCCGCCCACTCTCTGCTCGATGCACTCGCCGGTGAGTCTGTCCCGGATAACCTGACAGTGAGGGAGCTGGATGCAGAGCAGGAGCTGGAGAAGTTTCAGCAGGAGCATGGCGACTTTCTCCTGGAGATCGCGGAGCGGGGGACCTTCTTTGACAAGGAGGATCTCGGTGGTTTCCTGGAGCTCTCAATGCCGGGCGTGGATGAGCTGATGGCATTCCGCACACTGGCATCATGGCTGGAGGAGGGGAGATACCGCAGGATCATTATTGATACCGCACCGACCGGCCATACCCTGCGTCTTCTGGAGATGCCCAATCTGCTGAAGCGGTGGCTGGAGGCGCTGGATACCCTGCTTGCCAAGCAGCGCTATATCAAGAAGCAGTTTGCACGAAAGTATCTTCCGGATGAGCTGGACCGGTTCCTGATTGAGCTGGATACCACCCTGGAGTATGCAGCAACAACCCTGACCAACCCTGGTGAGACCCTCTTTATTCCGGTTCTGGTTGCAGAGCGCTCCTCGATTGAGGAGACGCGTGGACTGATCGCCAAGCTCGAAAAGGTGGATATCCCGGTTGCAGAGCTTCTTTTCAATCGGCTGCTCCCCCAGACAGCGGGCTGTGACCTCTGTGAGGTCCGCTCCCGCCACCAGAGAGAGGAGATCAGACGCCTCTCCAGAATGGTGCAGGGTGAGCGGATCACACTCTATGGAATCCCGCAGTACCCGCATGAGGTGCGTGGCATTGCCGCTCTGGAGTCGTTCTGGGAGAGTAGCACTCCGCTCCCCCCCGCAGAGCGAGCCCCCTCTCCAGTGGGCCACAGGAGTTCCGAGGCGAGGGTGGAGCGCCCCTGCAGTGAACCGCAACTGAATCGGCAACAGAGGCTTCTGATGGTTGCAGGCAAGGGAGGGGTCGGAAAGAGCACCCTCTCGACAGCAATTGCAATGTACTGGGCCAGGCAGCAGAGTGAAAAAAGGGTTCTCCTCTTCTCCAGTGATCCAGCCCACTCACTCTCACAGATACTGGAGCAGAAGATTGGCTCCCGACCCACACCGGTTGAGGGGTATGAGAATCTGTTTGCCCAGCAGATGAGCCCCGGAAGGGAGTACGGAAAGTTCAGGGGTCGATACCATCAGGAGCTTGAGGCCTTTCTGGAGAGCGCCCTGCCCAATATAGACCTCACATTTGACCGTGAGGTGCTCGACCACTTCATTGATCTCGCACCGACAGGGCTTGATGAGATTATTGCGGTAACGGAGCTGATGGATTATATGCGGGAGGGGAGCTATGATCAGGTGGTGATCGATCCTGCACCCAGTGGCCATTTTCTTCGCCTTCTTGAGACCCCCGCCCTGATTGAAAACTGGCTCAAGTCATTTTTTGAGCTGATTCTGCGTTACCGGGAGGTGATCCATTTCCCCGGTCTCAATGAGAGGCTGGTCAGCCTCTCAAAAAGGACGCATCAGTTTCGTGATCTGCTCCGGGACAGGGAGCGTACCACAGCCATTCTTGTCTCCCTCCCCACCATTCTTGCCCTTGAGGAGACCATCGACCTTGCAGATGCACTGGAGAGGCTCTCGGTTCCGCTCCACGCTCTCTATCTCAACCGTCTGACCCCCGACTCCGGTTGTGCGCTCTGTCACCATCTTCATCTGGAGGAGCGCGGGGTGGTTGAGAGGTATGGACAGAAGTTTCCCTCGCTCTGCAGGGGGGAGGTAACACTGGGAACCCCCCTGAGAAGAGCAGCACTCTGCTCCCTGGGGGCACAACTTTTTGGTAAGGGTGGATGTTGATGGAAGGGAAAGAGCCAGCAGAGATTGTGAGCAGTACATCAGCAACAAGCAGGATGGACCTGGAGCATATGGACCAGCTCTCCCTGTGTGAGGTTCTCGACAGGACATTGAATGCGGGGGCTGTTGTGGCCGGTGAGGTGAGGATATCGGTTGCTGGTGTCGATCTGATCTATCTGGGATTGCAGTTGGTGCTGACCTCGGTCGATCCGGCAGAAAAATCGATTGCTGCAGCACAGAGGGATAGAGAGAGGCGGAGTGACGGCAGGGAGAAGAGTGATGGATAGAGATTTGGAAGAGCAGGAGATATTGCCCCGATTGGCCACCCACCTTGCTGGTGGAGCAGGCCACTCTGGTGAGTTGAACATCGATGGTGAGAAGGTCCGTAACGGACTGGGGCAACTTGTCCTGACCCTGGTGCGCCTTCTCCATGAGCTGCTTGAGAAGCAGGCCATTCGCAGAATGGAGTCCGGCTCACTGAGTGACAAGCAGGTGGAGCAACTGGGGCTGACACTGATGCAGCAGGCCGAAGAGATCAGGCAGCTGCGTGAACAGATGGGACTGAGAGAGGAGGACCTGAATCTGGATCTTGGTCCTCTTGGAAGATTGTTGTAGAGCGGGTTGGGTTTGAATAACAGGGGATAGAGAAATGGCTGAACAGAGAACAATTGCATCATCAACACAGGGCACCAACATTGCTGACCTGTTGGAACGGATTCTTGACAAGGGGATTGTCGTTAGCGGTGATATCCGTGTCAAGATTGTCGATATTGAGCTGCTTACACTGGAGATCAGGCTGGTGGTCTGCTCGGTCGACAAGGCGATCGATATGGGGATCGACTGGTGGAAGGATAACCCCGTCTTTACCGGTCGTGAGAGTGAGCAGCTCTCAGAGGATCGCTATGCCCAGCTGGAGCAGCGGCTGCAACAGCTTGAGGGCAGAGTCGAAACAACCAAATAGTCTGAACCCCTCTTTGAGAGGGATGAGATGGGAGGGTATTGAGGATGAGCTCGAGAAAACCAGGCAGTCGTGCCAACGGCACGGATGGTGATCACGGGTGGGACAAGGTGATTCCCGAGAAGGTATTCCCGGAGTCGCTCTTTCCTGAGGCCGTAGATGCGCCAGAGCCCATCCATCCCGATTCAGCAGAGATTCCGGAACCGGTGACACGGCCAGAACCCATCCGGCCCGACCCCATAGCCAAACCGGAACCCCTCTTTCCTCAACCGGCCTCAATACCGGAGCCGGTCTCACTGCCAGACCCTGTAATGGCCCCGGAATCGGTCTCACTCCCTGACCCCGTAGAGCCGCCGGAGCCCCTCTCGCTGGAGGAGATCATGAGGTCGATTGAGGAGAAGGAGGCGGCCATGGAAAAAAGAGCGTGCTGATGCTGCTGTGGATGATGTAGATAGCCAGGGAACCCTGTCGGGTTTAACCTCAGAAGTGCCCAGGGTATAGCTCCTGAGGTTAAATTCGACAGGCTACCTGGGGTAGAAAATGTATGGTACCGGGGGGGGGACTTGAACCCCCAAGCTGTTGCCAGCGGCGGATTTTGAATCCGCTGCGTCTACCAATTCCGCCACCCCGGCACAAGTGGGCGGATTATAGGGGGTGCAGGACGGCGATACAATCACAATCCGCGCCTGCCGCACTCAGCCTGCAGAATATGCGTAAGGCGGTCAGACTTGCAGGAGACTACACAGTCGAGATGTCCCCAAACCGGTGGGCCTATTATTGACACGCGGGCATAAGGCTGTAGAATCCGCCCTCTAAACTTCAGGCGCGTAACTCAGTTGGTTAGAGTGTCACCTTGACATGGTGGAAGTCGGTGGTTCGAATCCACTCGCGCCTACCAATTTTTTTGAGATGGTCAGCACATCGTCTGGTGGCTGACCATTTTTTTTGATGATGCAAGCGGCCTCTGGTATGGGTCGCCACTGGAGAGAAAAATGCCTGTAATCACGCTGCCTGATGGTTCCCAACGTTCCTTTGATGCCCCTGTAACCGTTCATGAGGTGGCTGCCGATATCGGTCCTGGCCTCGCCAAGGCGGCACTGGCCGGCAAGATCGGTGAGGCACTGGTCGATACCTCCTGTCGGATTGAGGAGGATGTTGCCCTCTCACTGATCACCAGTCGGGACGAGGAGGGGCTGGAGATCATCCGCCACTCCACGGCCCACCTGCTGGCACAGGCGGTCAAGGAGCTCTATCCGGAGACCCAGATCACCATTGGTCCGGTGGTCGAGAACGGCTTCTACTACGACTTTGCCCGCGAGGAGAAATTTGCCCCAGAGGATTTCAAGACCATTGAGAAGAGGATGGCGGAGCTGGCCAAGCAGAATATCCGGATCGAGCGCTCCGAGATGGGGCGCGACGAGGCGGTTGCCTTCTTTGAGGCGCAGGGGGAGGCCTACAAGGCGGAGATCATCCGTGATATCCCCGCCGATCAGACCCTCTCACTCTACCGTCAGGGGGACTTTATCGACCTCTGTCGTGGCCCGCACGTCCCCTCCACCGGTCACCTCAAGGGTGGCTTCAAGCTGATGAAGCTGGCGGGCGCCTACTGGCGCGGTGACTCTGACAACGAGATGCTGCAGCGGATCTACGGTACCGCCTTCCCGGACAAGAAGCAGTTAAAACAGTATCTGCACCGGCTGGAGGAGGCGGAGAAGCGGGACCACCGCAAGATCGGCAAGAAGCTGGACCTCTTCCATGCCCAGGAGGAGGCACCGGGAATGGTCTTCTGGCACAGCAAGGGGTGGTCGATCTACCGCGAGGTGGAGGACTATGTGCGTGAGAAGCTGCGCCACCACGGCTACCAGGAGGTGCACACCCCGCAGGTGATTGATCGCGTGCTGTGGGAGAAGTCGGGCCACTGGGACAAGTTTGGCGACATGATCTTCACCACCCACTCCGAGAACCGGGACTACGCAATCAAGCCGATGAACTGTCCGGGCCATGTGCAGATCTACAACCAGGGGCTGCGCAGCTATCGCGATCTTCCCTTGCGCCTTGCCGAGTTTGGCTCCTGCCACCGCAATGAGCCCTCGGGAACCCTCCACGGGTTGATGCGGGTGCGCAACTTTACCCAGGATGATGCCCATATCTTCTGTACCGAGGATCAGATTCAGTCCGAGGTGGCCGCATTCATGGAGCTGCTGTTCGAGGTCTACGAGGATTTTGGTTTCAGCGAGGTGCTGATCAAGCTCTCCACCCGTCCCGAGAAGCGGGTCGGCAGTGATGCGGTCTGGGATCAGGCGGAGCAGGCGCTGGAGACCGCGCTCAATGCCAAGGGGCTGGAGTGGGAGCTGCAGCCGGGTGAGGGGGCCTTCTACGGTCCGAAGATCGAGTTCTCGCTGAAGGACTGCATTGGCCGGGTCTGGCAGTGTGGCACCATCCAGGTTGATTTCTCGATGCCGGGGCGGCTCGATGCCACCTATGTGGATGAGCATGGAGAGAAGAGGAGCCCGGTGATGCTGCACCGTGCAATCCTCGGTTCGCTGGAGCGTTTTGTCGGAATTCTGATTGAGGAGTATGCCGGTTCGATGCCGGTCTGGCTCTCTCCGCTGCAGGCGGTGGTGATCAATATCACCGATAGCCAGCGTGAGGCGACAGAAAATGTTGCAAAACAGCTGAATAACGCAGGGTTTCGGGTCGAATCCGACTTGAGAAACGAGAAGATAGGCCTTAAAATTCGCGAACATTCCATGCAGAGGGTCCCCTACATTTTGGTGATTGGGGATCGCGAGATGGAAGAAGGGGCTGTTGCTGTGCGTGCACGGGGTGGTGAAGACCTCGGAACACTATCGATTGAGGCGTTTACCGCGCTTCTCAAAGAGGAAGTGGAGCAGCGCAAATAGCGGATTGAGAGCCGTTATCTGCAGTGGCCCTGATGACTATTTTATTGAACAGGAGAACTTGAGATCGCACTTCAGCCAAGAGGGCCGAGAGGCCGGATGCCGGAAAAAGTAAGAGAGCATCGAATCAACGAGGAGATTACAACCCACGAGTTGCGTGTGTTTGGGACAGACCAGGCGGAGTCGGTTGTGGTGTCGCGTAGCAGGGCGCTGGAGATGGCTGATGAGGCGGGGCTTGATCTGGTAGAGATTGCGCCCAAGGCGGAGCCACCGGTCTGTCGTGTGATGGACTATGGCAAGTTCCTGTTTGAGGAGAGCAAGAAGAAGAGCGCGGCAAAGAAAAAGCAGAAGCAGGTTCAGATCAAGGAGATCAAGTTCCGCCCCGGTACCGGTGAGGGGGACTTTCAGATCAAGCTGAAGAACCTGATCAAGTTCCTGACCCAGGGGAACAAGACCAAGATCACCATCCGCTATCGCGGGCGTGAGATGGCTCACCGTGAACTGGGAATGGAGATGTTGAAGAGAATTGAGGGTGAGCTGGAGGAGTATGGAAAGGTAGAGCAGTTCCCCAAGATGGAGGGGCGCCAGATGGTGATGGTGGTGGCTCCGCTCTCCAGGAAGAAGTAGATTTTTTTGGCCCCAGTCCGGTCAATGGCACACCGGCTGGGGAGGTTTTAACGGGAGCAGTCCCGCACTGATAGTAACGAGGTGAAAAGATGCCAAAGATGAAGTCAAAGAGAGGCGCTTCCAAGCGCTTCAAGCGTACCGCGTCCGGCGGTTTCAAGCGTGGACAGGGTTTCCGCAGTCATATCCTGACAAAGAAATCCACCAAGCGTAAGCGTCAGCTGCGCAGTCCACTCAGTGTTCACGACAGTAATACAGCTGCGGTCAAGCGCATGCTGCCTTACAGCTAGGCCGGGAGAAGCGTTATGCCAAGAGTAAAGAGAGGCGTCCAAGCACGCGCACGTCACAAGAAGGTTCTTAAGGAAGCACGCGGTTATTACGGTGCCCGGAGTCGGGTCTATCGTGTTGCCAAGCAGGCGGTTACCAAGGCGGGGCAGTATGCCTACCGTGATCGCCGGCAGAAGAAGCGTCAGTTCCGTTCGCTCTGGATTGTTCGTATCAATGCGGAGGCTCGTAATAACGGGATCTCCTACAGCAACATGATCAATGGCCTGAACAAGGCGGGTGTGGAAGTAGACCGCAAGGTGCTGGCTGATCTTGCCGTCCATGACAAGGCGGCTTTTGCGGCGCTGGCTGAACAGGCGAAAGCTGCACTTTAACCAGTCTCCCCGCCAGGGGCGCAAAAACAGGGGCAGCATCTTTTGAGAGAAAGGTTGTTGCCCCTTTTTTATTGAGAATTACAGAAGGCGATATGACCACAGAACTGAATACCCTGGTTGCTGAAGCCGAGTCTGCCATCGGAGAGGCCGCTGATCTGGCTGCACTGGAGCGGGTGCGCGTCGGCATGTTGGGCAAGAAGGGGGCCCTGACGGCAATCCTGAAGAGATTGGGGGGGATGGATCCGGAAGAGCGCAAGGAGACGGGTGCTGCTGTCAACCGTGCCAAGCAGGCACTGCAGCAGAAGATTGAGGAGAAGAGGGGGGCACTGGAGGCCGCGGCCCTTGATGAGCAGCTCTCTCGGGAGACCATTGATGTGACCCTCCCGGGGCGTAGCGGCCACCAGGGTTCCATCCATCCGGTGACCCATACCCTGGAGCGGATTGAGGAGCTGTTCCGGCGGGTCGGGTTTGAGGTAGCAGAGGGGCCCGAGGTGGAGGATGACTACCACAACTTTGAGGCACTCAATATTCCGGAGCACCACCCGGCACGTGCAATGCACGACACCTTCTATTTCCCCGATGGGCGCGTGCTGCGTACCCACACCTCACCGGTACAGGTGCGGGTGATGGAGAGAGAGGAGCCACCGCTGCGCATTATTGCCCCGGGGCGTGTCTACCGTTGTGACTCCGATCTGACCCATACCCCGATGTTTCATCAGGTGGAGGGGTTGATTGTCGATGAGTCGGTCAGCTTCGCCGATCTCAAGGGGCTGCTGCACGATTTTCTGAGGAGCTTTTTTGAACAGGATGATCTGCAGCTCCGTTTTCGCCCCTCCTATTTCCCCTTCACCGAGCCCTCGGCCGAGGTCGATATCGAGTGTGTGATGTGTGGTGGGGAGGGGTGCCGTGTCTGCAGCCATACAGGCTGGCTGGAGGTGTTGGGCTGCGGCATGGTCCATCCGGAGGTGTTCCGCCACTCCGGGGTTGATACCGAGAAATATACCGGGCTCGCCTTTGGCCTGGGTGTGGAGCGTCTGGCGATGCTGCGCTACGGGATCAATGATCTGCGGCTCTTCTTCGAGAATGATCTGCGTTTTCTGAAGAGTTTCGGATGATTGAATAGATCGCATAAATAAGATTAATATATAATTGTAATATATTGTAAAACATATGAAATTTAGTGAAGCATGGTTGCGTGAGTGGGTCAATCCAGCGGTCTCTACCGAGACCCTGCTGGAGCAGTTGACGATGGCCGGGCTGGAGGTGGATTCGGTGGAGCCGGCGGCCCCAGCCTTTGAGAATGTGGTTGTTGCCGAGGTGCTCTCCGTTGATCCTCACCCCGATGCCGACCGCCTGCGGGTCACCCGGGTAGAGGCGGGTGAGGCGGAGCCGCTCACCATTGTCACCAACGTGGCCGATATTGCGGTGGGTGAGAAGGTTGCCGTTGCCAAGGTGGGGTGCGTACTGCCGGACGGGATGAAGATCAAGCGCGCCAAACTGCGCGGCGTAGAGTCCTTCGGGATGTTCTGCTCCATGGGAACACTCGGTCTTGAGGAGGAGAGTGAGGGGCTGGAGCGGCTGGCAGTCGATGCGCCCGTCGGGGCCGATATTCGTGAGTACATGGGGCTGGATGATCAGATCATCGAGGTGGACCTGACCCCAAACCGCGGGGACTGCCTCAGCATTGCAGGCGTGGCCCGTGAGGTGGGGGTGATCAACCATACTGCGGTCACGCCCCTGAGCATCGAGCCGGTTGCGGTTACCTCGGAGCGTACCTTCCCGGTCATTGTAGAGAACGGTGAGGGGTGTCCACGCTATCTGGGAAGGGTGATCGAGGGGGTCAACCCCGCTGCCGAGACGCCACTCTGGATGCAGGAGCGGCTGCGCCGTGCGGGTCTGCGCTCACTGGGGCCGATGGTTGATGTCACCAACTATGTGATGCTGGAGCTGGGGCAGCCGATGCACGCCTTTGACCTCTCGCAGCTGCATGGTGCTGTGGTGGTGCGCAATGCTGCCGCAGGTGAGCAGATGACCCTGCTGGATGGCAAGGAGATTGAGCTGAGCGAGGATACCCTGCTGATTGCCGATGAGAAGGGGCCGCTTGCCCTGGCCGGAATCATGGGGGGCGAGCATAGTGGTGTCGCTGAGACCACGTCGGACCTCTTTCTGGAGTGTGCCTTCTTTGCGCCACTTACCGTTGCGGGCAAGGCGCGCAGCTATGGGCTCCATACCGACTCTTCGCACCGTTTTGAGCGCGGGGTCGATCCCCAGCTGCAGCAGCAGGCGATGGAGCGTGCCACCCGGTTGATGGTGGAGATTGCCGGGGGATCGGCAGGCCCAATTCAGGAGGTGGTTGATGAGCCATCACTGCCCAGCTCGGAGACCATTGTCTTGCGTCGGGAGCGTCTGCAGCGGGTTCTGGGGCTGGAGCTCTCCGAGCAGGAGGTTACGGAGACCCTGACTGGACTGGGTCTGGAGGTCGAGCTTCGGGCGGGGGAGTGGAAGGTTATTCCACCCTCCTGGCGCTTTGATCTTGCCATTGAGGCCGACCTGATCGAGGAGATCGGGAGAATCTATGGTTATGATCGACTGCCAAGCACCCATCCAGAGCTGACTGCAGAGATTCGGAAGAATCCGGAGACCACCGTGCCACTGCGGAAGATCCGTCAGCTGCTTGTGGATCAGGGGTACCATGAGGTGATCACCTACAGTTTTGTCGATCCCGAGATGCAGCAGGTGCTGGATCCGGAGTGTGAGGCGTTGGCACTGGCCAACCCGATCTCGAGTGACCTCTCGGTGATGCGTACCTCGCTCTGGCCCGGGCTGCTGCAGAGTCTCAGCTTCAATACCAAGCGCCAGCAGAATCAGGTCCGCCTGTTTGAGAGTGGCCTCCGCTTTGTTCCGGATGCCGATGCGGAGGGTGGGTTGAGGCAGCAGCGGGTCATTGCCGGCCTGCTCTATGGTGAGGTGGCTCCCGAACAGTGGGGTGCCGCATCACGGGGTGTTGACTTCTTTGATCTCAAGGGGGATCTGGAGCCGCTGCTGGGTGGAGTGGAGCGGGAGGAGCGTCTGCTCCGTTATGTTGCCGATACCCATACGGTACTCCATCCCGGGAAGTCGGCCAGAGTGGTCGCTGGTGACAACCATCTGGGGTGGATGGGGGCCATCCATCCGGCCATTGCCGCCAAGCTCTCCCTGCCAAAGGGGATCTATCTGTTTGAGCTTGATCTGGAGCTGTTGCAGCAGGGGCTACTGCCCGCCTTTTCGCCGCTCTCGAAATTCCCGATGATTCGTCGCGATATCGCACTGCAGCTGGATGAGGCGGTCTCCTCGCAGTCCGTACTGGATCTGGTTGCGGAGTCGGTCTCGGGAGAGCTGTTGCGTGAGCTCCGCCTCTTTGACCTCTATCAGGGGGAAAATCTGGAGCCGGGCCAGAAGAGCCTGGCACTGGGGATCTTTCTCCAGCACGCCGAGCGGACGCTCACCGATGAGGATGTTGAGGGGGTGATCTCAACGGTGGTGGGGCGTCTTGAGACCCGGTTTGGTGCCAGATTGCGTGATTGAGGCAATTTTGTGGTTGCTCGAAGGCGTTATTTTTTATATTGTTACGACGATAACAACAAGAAGAACAGAGACCACTTTATTAAGAAGGAATTTTTCGAATGACATTAACCAAGGCCTCTCTCTGTGAGGCACTGAACAACGAGCTGGGGCTGAACAAGCGCGAATCCAAGGAGACCATTGAGCAGTTCTACGAGGAGATTCGTTCCGCACTGGAGGGGGGTGAGAACGTGAAGCTCTCCGGTTTCGGCAATTTTGACCTGCGTGAGAAGTCTCCCAGACCGGGAAGAAATCCAAAAACAGGGGAGGAGATCCCGATTACGGCACGCCGTGTGGTCACCTTCAAGGCGGGCCTCAAGCTGAAAGAGAGTGTTGGCGGATACAGCAGTTCGGTGCTTTTGTAAACAGCTCAGTAGCCACAGCTCAGACAGCTCCAGATCATGAGTCACGATCCAGCATCAACAGAAGTCAGGGTTAGCGAGCTTCCCCCAATTCCATCCAAGCGCTACTTCACGATCGGTGAGGTCTCCAAGCTCTGTGTGGTCAAACCCCATGTGTTGCGTTACTGGGAGCAGGAGTTTGCCCAGCTCAAGCCGGTTACCCGCAGGGGGAATCGACGTTACTACCAGCAGCATGACATCAAGCTGATTCGGAAGATCCGTGGGCTTCTCTATGAGGAGGGGTTCACCATTACCGGTGCACGCCACAAGCTGGGCAAGAAGGGGCAGGGTGTCAGTGCCAGGGCGGATATCTCCGAGGTCCGACGCGAGCTCGAGACGCTGTTAAAAGATTTGTCAAAATAGTCTTTCTATTCAGAAAGATACAGTTTGTTTTTTACCAGTTTTATTACCTTGTCGGCATCCTCTTCCCGATAGGGGAGTGGTCGACTATGGCCCCATACCGGCCCTGGCCATGCTGGATCCTGCCGGCTGCGGGCGATGTGGTGGAGGTGGAGTTGAGGAACGATGTTGCCCAGTGCACCGAGGTTGAGCTTGTCTGGCTGAAACTGTTCAACCATGAACTGCTGTACCAGACAGGATTCACTCAGTAGCTGTTGTCGCTCCTGAGGGGCGAGTTGATAGATCTCACTGACCCCCTCCAGATCCGGAACCAGAATGATCCAGCGGTAGCGGCTGTCATCCATCAACAGACAGTGGCTGAGTTCAAGCCTGCCCAGATAGTGGGTGTCTGCCATTAGTTGGGGATGAATCCTCATGAGGGGGTATACTACCGAAAAACCGGGGGAATCGTTACAGTCAAGGGGGGATCAATTGGAACAGCTACAACTACCCGCACTGGATGAGTTGCTTGTCCATCTGCACCCTGTGCTGCTGGTTAGTGAACTGGTAGTGCTTGCGATTGCGGCAGTACTCGCACTCTGGACACAGAAGAATATTGCCAACTATTTTCGGATCGCCTCCGAGGAAGAGCATGCTCCGCTGCGGCGCTTTACCCGCCACTCCCTGCAAAGGATTATCTTCCCGCTCAGCATGATGTTTGTGGTGCTGGTTGGGCGGGTCATTCTGGAACGACTTTTCCCCTCTGCAATACTGCTCAATGTGGCCGTTCCGCTGCTCTTCTCGCTGGCACTGATTCGGCTTGCTGTCTATCTGTTGAGAAGGGCATTCCAGCCGGGGCCGCTGGTCAAGGCCTGGGAGCATCTGATCAGTACCAGCATCTGGATCATCGTTGCACTGCATCTGCTGGGATGGCTGCCGGAGGTGGTGCATGCAATGGATGTGGTGGGTGTCACGATTGGGGAGATTCGTATCTCTCTGCGGACTGTGGTCAAGCTCTTTGTGGTTGTTGGAGTTCTTCTGGCGCTGGCTGCCTGGCTCTCACGGATGATTGAGAACAGCCTGAACCACTCCCAGCATCTGACAGCAGCAGCCAAGGTGGGGATTGGCAAGAGCAGCAAGTTTGCGCTCTATATCCTCGCGGTTCTGATTGCCCTCAACTCGGTCGGGATTGATCTCACCGCACTGGCGGTCTTTGGTGGTGCACTGGGTGTTGGGCTCGGTTTTGGACTACAGCGGATTGCCAGCAACTTTATCTCCGGTTTTATTCTGATCTTTGACCGCTCGATTCGCCCGGGTGATGTAATCAGCATCAATGAGAAGTTTGGCTGGGTCCAGGAGCTGCGGGCCCGCTATGTGGTGGTGCGTGATCGTGACGGGGTAGAGACACTGGTCCCCAACGAGAACCTGATTACCACAGAGGTGATTAACTGGAGCTACAGTGATCACCAGGTACGTCTCAAGCTGCCGGTACAGATCAGCTATGAGGATGACCCGGAGCAGGCGATGGAGATTCTGGTCAACGCTGCAAAGACATGTGAGAGGGCGCTTGATGATCCGCCTCCGGTGGCACGGATGATGGGGTTTGGCGACAGTGGCATTGAGCTCGAGCTGCGTGTCTGGATCATCGATCCTGACAAGGGGGTGGGCGGTGTCCGCTCTGATATTAATCGGGTGATCTGGAGGGAGTTCAAGGCGGCAGGAATCACCATCCCCTATCCGCAACGGGATGTGCGTCTGATCCACCAGGAGCAGCCTGTTACAGTGGATGGCTAGCACATTCAGAGGGGTTCGTCGGTTGGTGCCCTATCTCTGGGTGCTGTTCTTCAATGCCTTTGTGGATCTAGGCCACAAGATCACAATCCAGAATACGGTCTTCAAGGTTTATGACGGTGAGCTGCAGATTATCCTCACGGCACTGGTCAATGCCCTGATCCTGATCCCCTTTATCCTGCTTGCAACCCCTGCAGGGGTGCTTGCCGACCGGCTGCCGAAGAGACGGGTGATGCGTCATGCGGCCGCGGTTGCTGTTGGAATCACCCTCTTGATCACCCTCTGCTACTATCGGGGCTGGTTCCTGTTTGCATTTTTCCTGACCCTGCTGCTGGCGATCCAGAGTGCCTTCTTCTCTCCGGCCAAGTATGGCTATATCCGGGAGCAGGTCGGGGTGGATGGGCTGGCCCCCGCCAACGGTGTGGTACAGGCGGTGACAATTGTAGCCATCCTCTTCGGGATGTTCTTCTTCTCATCCCTGTTTGAGTTGATGTTGACCACAGCGTCGCCGCAGAACCACTCAGAGTATCTGCAGAGCGTCGCTCCACTGGGATGGGTACTGGTGGCTCTGGCCGCTGTGGAGTGGGTGCTTGCGAGTCGTCTTCAGCAGCGGAGGGTTGAGCTGGAAGAGGGGGTTGAGGATCAATCAGAGGGTCACCATTCGATAACATCCACCCTGAAAATCATCCGTGCGAGACCGATTATCTGGTACTCGGTCGTGGGGTTGTCACTCTTCTGGGGTGTCTCTCAGGTTGCGATCGCCGCCTTTCCGGCACTTGCCAAGGCCTCACTGGGGGTGACCAATACCCTGCTGATTCAGGGTGTTCTTGCAGCCGCCGGGATCGGTATCCTGTTGGGCTCCATGGCTGTCTCGCGGATCTCCAGAGGGTATATCGAGTCGGGCCTGATTCCGATTGGGGCAGTAGGGGTGACGCTCTCGCTGGTTGCCGTGCCGGAGAGCGGATCACTGCAGAGCCTTGCGCTGCTCTTTCTGTTGATGGGGTTCAGTGGCGGGCTCCTGATCGTTCCACTCAATGCACTGATCCAGTTCCATGCAGCGCCCTCCCGCCTGGGGCAGATCCTCGCCGGCAACAACTGGATGCAGAACGTGGTGATGCTGTTCTTTCTTGGGATTACCATGGGGGTTGCACTGCTGGAGATGGAGCGGGCGGTCAACCCTGCACTCCTCTTCTGGATGGTTGCACTGGTTGCCCTGATCGCAACGGTTGTTGCGCTGTTCAAGATGCCGCAGAGCCTGATCCGTCTTCTGGTACGGCTGCTGTTCAACCGACGTTACCGGATTGAGTCTATCGGGCTGAACCATCTCCCTGCCCGTGGGGGTGTCCTGCTGTTGGGGAACCATATCAGCTGGCTGGATTGGGCGATGCTGCAGATTGTCTCTCCCAGACCGATCCGTTTTGTGATGGAGCACTCCATCTATCGCAAGCCGGCGCTGAGGTGGTTTCTTGACCTCTTTGGCGTGATTCCCATCTCCAGTCGTCAGAGCAGGGAGTCACTGCAGCGTGTTGGTCAGTTGTTGAGGCAGGGGGAGCTGGTCTGCATCTTCCCCGAAGGGGCGATCAGCCATAGTGGGCAGCTTGGACGATTCCACAGGGGGTTTGAGGTGGCCGCTGCCGGTAGCGAAGCAGTGGTGGTTCCGTTCTATATTCGTGGATTGTGGGGGAGCCGTTTTTCGCGATCCGGAAGGGGGGTGAGGGCACTTCGGGCAACCGGGATGCGCCGTAGAAGGGTCCAGCTGGTTTTTGGGGCACCACTGCCCGACTCGGTGCGGGCTCATCAGGTCAGGCAGAGGGTGTTTGATCTCTCCATTGTGGCGTGGCAGCGCTACTCACAGGGGCTCTCTCCGATCCACCATGGCTGGATGGTAAGAGCCAGGCGGATGGGGCGCAGAATCTGTCTGACCGATCTTGCTACAGGAGATCAGCTCAGTGGCTTGCGGATGTTGATTGCGGTATTTGTCCTCTACAGGAGGATTCGAAGGGGCTCTCCGGAGCAGAATATTGGGGTGCTGTTGCCGACAACCGCAGCTGGATTGATGGTCAACCTTGCGCTGTTGATGGCGGGCAGGTGTGTGGTTAACCTCAACTTTACCGCAGGATCCCGGCCACTGCTCTCGGCCGTTGAGCAGGCAGGCATCACCACGGTCTACAGCTCCAGACGATTTCTTGACAAACTGCGTGAACGGGGCGGTGACCTCTCTCCACTTCTGAGCAGGGTGGAGCTGGTTGAGCTGGAGCAGCTGAAGGGGGAGATCACAACAGGGGAGCGGCTCTCTGCAGCACTGCTGGTCTCTCTGCTTCCGGCTCGCCTGCTTGCGTGGCTCTTTACTCCGGCTGTCTCGCTGGACGATGTGGCAACCATCATCTTCTCCAGTGGCAGCGAGGGGGAGCCGAAGGGGGTCCAGCTGACTCACCGCAATATCATGGGCAATCTCAAACAGGTCTCCGAGGTGCTGGAGCCCCGTTTCCAGCGTGGGGAGGCCGATGTGGTGATGGGGACCCTGCCGCTGTTTCACTCCTTTGGATTTACGGTCACCGGCATGATGCCACTGGTGGAAGGGGTTCCGCTGGTGGTCTCCCCTGATCCGACCGATGTGGTAACGATTGCACGAGGGGTGGAGCAGTATCGTGCAACCATCTATTGCGGTACGCCAACCTTCCTGCAGTTGATGACAAGAAACAGCCGGGTCAAGAGGGGGCAGCTGCAGTCGCTGCGGTTGGTGATCACCGGTGCAGAGCGGTTGAAAGATGAGGCCAGGGTGGCGTTCAGAGAGAAGTTTGGAAAGGAGATCATCGAGGGGTATGGGGCGACGGAGACCTCGCCAGTCGCCTCGGTCAACCTTCCGGACCGGCTCGGTGCCGATGGAAACCTGTTGCAGCAGATGAATCGTCCAGGGACGGTAGGGCTGCCGCTGCCCGGTACCAGTGTACGAATTGTTGATCCCGATACGTTTCGGCCGCGCTCTCCAGGTGAGGATGGGCTGATCCTGGTTGCAGGTGTTCAGGTAATGAAGGGGTACCTGGATGGGGGGCAAGCGATCAGCCAGCCCTTTCTGGAGCTTGATGGGCGGTGCTGGTACAGAACTGGTGACAAGGGGGTGATCGATCAGGATGGATTCCTGACGATTGTTGACCGCTATTCACGTTTTGCCAAGATCGGTGGAGAGATGGTCAGCCTTGCTGCGGTTGAGGAGATGGCTGATGGGGTGTTGTCACTGAACGGGATTGATCTTGAGGTGGTGGCAGTGGCAATCGAGGACCCACGCAAGGGGGAGAGGATTGTGCTGCTCTGCAGTGGGGAAGGGGAGGGGTGGAGTGAGTCATCACTCTCATCACTGCTGCGCAAGGGGATTGAGCAGCCACTGATGATCCCCTTCAGGGTGATTCAGGTCGAGGAGATCCCGTTGTTGGGGAGTGGCAAACGGGATTATGTGGGGCTGAAGAGGCTGGCTACGGAAGCGGCGGCACGATCAATCTGATAACGCCTGTCTGATGAAGTCGACGACTCCATCCAGAGGGAGCTCCTGGCTTTCGCTGTCGCTGCGCCCCTTGTATTCGATGACCCCGTTATCGAGCCCACGATCGCCCAGTACCAGACGGTGGGGGATTCCGATCAGCTCCATGTCGGCGAACATGATGCCCGGGCGCTCCTTGCGATCATCGAGCAGTACATCAATATCACTATCCAGTAGCTGCTGGTAGACGCGCTCGACCGCCTCACGCAGGCGCTGTGACTTGTGCATGTTCATCGGCAGCAGGGCGACACTGAATGGGGCGATTGCCTCAGGCCAGATGATGCCACGCTCATCATGGTTCTGCTCAATGGCGGCTGCCACCACACGCGTCACACCGATCCCGTAGCAGCCCATGGTCATGGTGCGGGCCTTTCCGTTCTCATCCAGCACGTTGGCCTTCATCGCCTCACTGTATTTGGTTCCAAGCTGGAAGATGTGACCCACCTCGATGCCACGGGCGATTTGCAGGGTTCCGCTCCCATCGGGGCTGGGGTCGCCCTCGACAACATTTCGCAGGTCGGCGATGTTGGCGGGAGCCGGAAGATCCCGTTCCCAGTTGACGCCAGTCAGATGGAAGCCATCCTCGTTGGCGCCACAGACAAAGTCAGAGAGTTCTGCAGCCGCACGGTCGACGATGATCGGGACCTCCAGACCCACTGGACCGAGTGAGCCTGCAGAGGCACCAGTGACGGAGCGAATCTCCTCCTGTTCGATCATCTCCAGTGGCGAGGCAACCCCTTCCAGTTTTTCCACCTTGATCTCGTTCAGCTCATGGTCCCCGCGCAGTATCAGGGCCACGACACCGTTCTCCTCCCCACGAACCAGCAGGGTCTTGACCGTCTGCTGTGGAGAGATCTTCAGGGTGTCACAGACCTCGGCAATGGTTCGGCTCTCTGGGGTAGCCACCTTCTCCATGGATGCGGTAGGGGAGTGGCGGTCTGTAGTTGGTGCAATCGCCTCGGCCAACTCTACATTGGCGGCAAATTTGCCCTGGTCCGAGAAGGCGATGGCATCCTCTCCCGAATCTGCCAACACATGGAACTCGTGCGAGGTGCTGCCACCAATGGATCCGGTATCGGCATCCACGGGGCGGAAATGGAGCCCCATGCGGCTGAAGATTCGTGAGTAGGTGTCGTACATCAGCTGGTAGGTCTGCTGCAGGGACTCCTGATCCATATGGAAGGAGTAGGCATCCTTCATGATGAACTCGCGTGAACGCATCACGCCAAAGCGGGGGCGAATCTCATCACGGAACTTGGTCTGTATCTGGTAGAGGTTGAGTGGCAGCTGGCGATAGCTGCGGATCTCTCTGCGGGCAATCTCCGTGATCACCTCTTCGTGGGTGGGGCCAAGCAGGAAATCGCGCTGGTGTCGATCGTTCAGACGCAGCAGCTCGGGACCGTACTGCTCCCAGCGCCCCGACTCCTCCCACAGCTCTGAGGGCTGTACCACCGGCATCAACAGCTCCTGGGCACCGGAGCGGTCCATCTCCTCGCGGATAATCGCCTCAACCTTTCTCAGAGTCCTTAGCCCTGTGGGTAGCCAGGAGTAGAGCCCGGATGCCAGTTTGCGGATCATTCCGGAGCGGATCATCAGCTGGTGGCTGATGATCTCCGCCTCGGCAGGGGTCTCCTTGACGGTGGAGAGGAGAAATTGGGAGGTACGCATAGGGTATTCCTGATAAACGGTAGAGAGAGGTTGTGGATTATCCTTTAGAAAGTGCCCCCATTCCACCCCCACAGGTGGCGCTCCGGGCTGGAGAACTCGATATAGATTCTGCTCCTGTCAATCCCGCTCTCAGAGGACAGCAGTGCGGTGACTGCCTCGGAGAAGGGGGCGGTCGATGACTCCGGCAGCCCCAGGCTTTTGAACTCAAGATAGGCGCAGGGATCTGTGGTTCCGCCAAACATCATCTGGAGGTCGCTCTGGATGGAGATCATCACATACCCCTCCGGTTTCTGTAGCAGCTGGGAGAGCAGTTTTGAGCTGGCTGCCATCAGCCCCTCTTTCTGGTTGTCGCTGAGGGTGATGCTGGTATTGATTGCAAGATAGGGCATTGAAATAACCTGATGTAATGTATGGAAAACATATTATTGATGATTGAAAAAAACGTTCGACAGGATCTTGTTTCGGTTCAATGAAACAGGCAATATAAGTGTTTTATGAATTTGGATCAAACAGAGGCGTAGGCTGCCCTTGAGCGGGGTGGTTATTGCAGATTGAGAGGCAGAGCAGTGGAATTATCAGGCGCAGAAATTATTACCCAATTTTTGAAGGATGAGGGCGTTGAGTACGTCTTTGGTTATCCTGGTGGTGCCGTACTCCATATCTACGATGCGATCTATCGCCAGGATGATGTAAAGCATATCCTCACTCGTCATGAACAGGGGGCAGTTCATGCCGCAGATGGCTATGCCCGCTCCAGTGGCAAGCCAGGGGTCGTGCTGGTGACCTCCGGGCCCGGTGCGACCAATGCAGTAACCGGGATTGCAACCGCCTATATGGACTCCATTCCGCTGGTGGTAATTACCGGTCAGGTACCCACGCCACTGATCGGAAATGATGCCTTTCAGGAGGTCGATACCGTCGGGATCACCCGCTCCTGTGTAAAACACAACTTTCTGGTGACAGATATCGAGGCGCTTGCCGAAACCCTGAAGAAGGCCTTCATGATTGCAACTACAGGCCGCCCTGGTCCGGTTGTGATCGATGTGCCAAAGGATATTACCGGTTTCAGGACAGAGTACAGCTATCCGGAGGCGGTGGAGATCCGCTCCTACCACCCCATAGTTCGTGCCCCGGATGAGAAGATCCAGCAGGCGATGGAGTTGATTGCGGAGGCAAGAAAGCCCGTTCTCTATACCGGTGGCGGGGTGATACTGGCTGATGCCGCGGAGGAGTTGACTCACTTTGCACACCGCCTGTCTATACCGGTGACCAACACCACCATGGGGCTGGGTGGTTTCCCGGCGACCGATCCACAGTTTATCGGCATGTTGGGCATGCATGGCACCTATGAGGCCAACATGGCGATGCACAATACCGACCTGTTGATTGCTGTGGGTGCCCGTTTTGATGATCGGGTAACAGGAAACATTGAGAAGTTCTGTCCGCAGGCAAAGATCATCCATATTGATGTGGACCCCTCCTCGATATCGAAGAATGTGCAGGTGGATCTGCCGATTGTGGGGGATGTCCGGGATGTGTTGAGTGCGATGAATGGGCAACTCAACCAGCGACCGGAGATGGGCGGAGAGCGCTCCGACTCCTGGTGGGCCGAGATTGATGAGTGGCGCAAGGAGGAGTGCCTCGCTTTTGATAACTCGGGCGGGGTGATTCATCCGCAGTCTGTGTTGCAGACACTCTATGAGGTGACTGCTGGTGATGCCTATGTGGTCTCTGATGTGGGTCAGCACCAGATGTTTGCGGCACAGTATTACAAGTTCGACAAGCCACGCCGCTGGATCAATTCTGGTGGGCTGGGAACCATGGGGTTTGGTCTTCCTGCAGCAATGGGGGCCCAGTTTGCCCATCCGGATGCCACGGTCTGTACCGTGACGGGGGATGGCAGTATCCAGATGAATATTCAGGAGCTGGCCACCTGTCAGGAGTTTTCACTGCCGATCAAGATTATCAATCTCAACAATGGGTATCTGGGTATGGTTCGTCAGTGGCAGGAGTTCTTCTATGAGCGCCGCTATGCAGAGGTAACGCTGGAGCGGAACCATCAGCCCGATTTCGTCAAACTGGCGGAGAGCTATGGTCATGTCGGGATGCAGATCAAGGATCCAGATGATGTTCGTGGTGCCCTGGAAGAGGCACTTGCGATGAAGGACCGTCTGGTCTTTATGGATTTCATTACCAATCCTGAAGAGAATGTCTATCCAATGGTTCCTGCTGGGGCAGGGCTCAATGAGATGATTCTGGTGTAGGGGGCGAGTACGATGAGCAGACATATTATTTCACTGTTGCTGGAGAATGAATCGGGTGCCCTCTCCAGGGTGGCCGGGCTCTTTTCTGCGCGTGGTTATAACATCGAGTCACTGACCGTGGCACCAACCAATGATCCAACCCTGTCACGGATGACAATTGTCACCTCCGGTACCGAGGCGGTCATTGAGCAGATCAACAAGCAGCTCAACAAGCTGATCGATGTGGTCAGGATGGTCGATCTGACGGCAGGTTCGCATATTGAACGAGAGCTGGTGATGGTCAAGGTGCTGGCCACCGAGGCAGATTGCCAGACCATTCGTCAGGTGGTGGCTGAGCACCATGCAGAAGTTGTGGATGAGACGGATCATGCCTGTGTGGTTGAGTTGCTCGGAAACAGCGAGAAGATCAATGCCTTTATCTCTGCGCTGGAGCCATTCTCTCTTCTGGAGGTGGTTCGGTCCGGGGTCTCCGGCATCGCACGGGGAGAAGAGGCGCTCAGGATCTAACAATTGTTTGCGGACCTCTTTTAGTGGATAATTCCCCGTTTTGTTGATCGGGAAATTTTTGAATTTAGGGAAAAGAAGATGAGTATTAACGTTTATTATGACAAGGATGCAGACCTCTCCATTATCAAGGGAATGAAGGTCGCAATTATTGGGTATGGATCTCAGGGTAATGCACATGCCAACAACCTGAAGGATTCCGGTGTAGACGTTACTGTTGCCCTTCGTCCCGGCTCCTCCTCCGCAGCCAAGGCAGAGGCCTCTGGTCTGGCGGTCAAGAGTGTTCCCGATGCGGTGGCAGAGGCCGATCTGGTGATGATTCTGACCCCGGACGAGTTCCAGTCCCAGCTCTACAAGAATGAGGTGGAGCCCTCGCTGAAGCAGGGGGCGACGCTGGCCTTTGCGCACGGTTTTGCGATCCACTACAACCAGGTGGTTCCCCGTTCTGACCTCAATGTCATCATGGTGGCACCGAAGGCACCCGGCCATACGGTCCGCAGTGAATTTGTAAAGGGTGGTGGAATCCCCGACCTGATTGCTATTCAGCAGGATGCCAGCGGGAATGCCAGGGAGATTGCGCTCTCCTATGCCTCTGCAATTGGCGGCGGCCGCAGTGGAATCATTGAGACCACATTCAAGGATGAGACCGAGACGGATCTGTTCGGTGAGCAGGCGGTACTCTGTGGTGGTGCCGTTGAGCTGGTGAAGGCCGGCTTTGAGACCCTGGTCGAGGGTGGCTATGCACCGGAGATGGCCTACTTTGAGTGTCTCCATGAGCTGAAGCTGATTGTGGATCTGATGTATGAGGGTGGAATTGCCAACATGAACTACTCCATCTCCAACAATGCAGAGTATGGAGAGTATGTGACGGGTCCAGAGGTGATCAATGAGGAGAGTCGCTGGGCCATGAAGGAGGCACTGAAGAACATTCAGAATGGTGAATATGCGAAGCGCTTCATTCTGGAGGGGCAGTCCAACTATCCCGAGATGACCGCGCACCGTCGCAACAATGCGGCACACCAGATTGAGGTGGTGGGTGAGCAGCTCCGCTCCATGATGCCATGGATTAGTGCCAACAAGATTGTTGACAAGAGCAAGAACTAGTCAACAAGAGCGAGTCATCCAGCCTGACGAAACGGTAGTTTTCTCAGGCAGGGTTGAAAAGGCGTCAGCACTGAAAAGATTGGGTGCTGGCGCTTTTTTATTTGTGATGTGCAGTTTTCATCGGCGATAATGGGTGACATGAATATCAAGCAAGGCGAACCGCGCAGAAGGGGGATCTATCTGCTCCCCAACCTGTTTACCACGGCAGCGCTGTTTGCCGGGTTCTTTGCCATCATCTCCGCCATCAAGGGGCGTTATGAGGTTGCCGCAATTGCGATTTTTGTGGCGATGCTGCTGGATGGCCTTGATGGGCGGGTTGCGAGGATGACCAACACCCAGACCGAGTTTGGGGCCGAGTATGACAGCCTTGCCGACATGGTCTCATTTGGGGTGGCACCCTCGCTGGTGGCCTATCTCTGGGGGCTTTCGACTCTGGGAAAACTGGGATGGCTGGCTGCCTTTTTCTATACAGCGGGTGCGGCACTGCGACTGGCGCGATTCAACACCCAGGTCAGCAGCGCAGACAAGCGTTACTTCCAGGGGCTGCCAAGTCCAGCCTCTGCGGCGGTGGTTGCCGGGATGGTCTGGGTCTCGGTCGATTATGGCTTGAGCGGTGATCAGCTTCCTGTTGAGCTTCGCTCGATTGCCGCACTGGTCACGGCATTGGCAGGGCTGTTGATGGTGAGCAATGTTCGCTATAACAGTTTCAAGGAGCTGAACCTGAAGGATCGAATCCCGTTTGTGGCGGTGGTTCTGATCGTGTTTGTGATTGTCCTGATCTCGATAGATCCACCACAGGTGCTGTTTGGGGGGTTCATCATCTATGCCCTCTGGGGGCCAATCTCCAACCTTGTTGAGTTGCGGAAGAGGCGGGCTGAACGCAAGGGGCGTTCACTCACTGAGGAGTCCGACAAGTAATAACCGATAGGAAGAGTAATGAGTAGTTCCAACCCTGCAGACCAGTTGATTATTTTTGATACCACATTGAGGGATGGGGAGCAGAGCCCTGGCGCCTCGATGAACATGGAGGAGAAGCTGAGGATTGCCCGTGCGCTGGAGAAGATGCGGGTCGATGTAATCGAGGCAGGCTTCCCCATTGCCAGCCCGGGAGATTTTGAGGCGGTCAAGGCGGTTGCCGAGGCGGTGCGGGAGAGTACGGTCTGCGGGCTTGCGCGTGCACTCGAGCGGGATATCGAGACTGCTGGCAGGGCGCTGAAACCGGCAGCCAGAGGACGTATTCACACCTTTATTGCCACCTCTCCAATCCATATGGAGAAGAAGCTGCGAATGTCTCCGGATCAGGTCGTGGAGCAGGCGGTGCAGGCGGTCAAGTGGGCGAGGCAGTATACCGATGATGTGGAGTTCTCACCGGAGGATGCGGGACGCTCTGAACCCGATTTTCTCTGCCGTATTCTCGAGGCGGTGATCGATGCGGGGGCAACCACGCTCAATATTCCCGATACGGTTGGGTATAATCTGCCACATCAGTTTGGTGGCCTGATCCGTGACCTGATTGAGCGGATTCCCAACTCGGACAAGGCCATCTTCTCGGTCCACTGTCACAATGATCTGGGGCTTGCGGTCGGCAATTCACTCTCAGCGGTTCTCAATGGGGCCAGACAGGTCGAGTGTACGGTTAACGGACTGGGTGAGCGCGCAGGCAACGCATCGCTGGAGGAGGTGGTGATGGCGGTTCGTACCCGACAGGATCTGTTCAGCTGTGATACCCGTCTGGATACCACGCAGATTGTCCCCTGTTCCAAGCTGGTCTCCGGGATTACCGGGTTTCCGGTACAGCCGAACAAGGCGGTGGTTGGAGCCAATGCCTTTGCCCACGAGTCGGGTATCCATCAGGATGGTGTCCTCAAGCAGCGCGAGACCTATGAGATCATGCGTGCCGAGGATGTGGGCTGGTCAGCAAATCGCATGGTCCTGGGCAAGCACTCCGGTCGCAATGCATTCAAGACCAGGCTCTCCGATCTGGGTGTCGAGTTTGACTCCCAGGAGGAGCTTAATGAGACCTTTGCCCGCTTCAAGGATCTGGCGGACAAGAAGCATGAGATCTATGATGAGGATCTGCTGGCACTGGTGGCGGAGTCTGCCCAGTGGTCTGAAGATGAGTGTTATCGGCTGATCTCCCTGCGTGTCTGTTCCGAAACCGGAGAGACACCGGAGGCAGAGGTGACCCTGCTGGTTGATGGGGAGGAGAGGACTGCAGAGGCAACCGGCGCCGGCCCGGTAGATGCGGTCTTTGGTGCCATTGAATCGATCATCAAGAGCCATGCAAAACTCGATCTCTACTCGGTCAACAGCATTACTGAGGGGACCGATGCACAGGGTGAGGTCACCGTGCGTCTTGAGAAGGATGGTGGTGTCATCAATGGCCAGGGGGCCGATACCGATATCGTCATTGCCTCTGCCAAGGCCTATATCCATGCGCTGAATCGTGTGGCCCAATCCGATGGACGAGAACATCCGCAGCTATGATCCTGGAATCCTCGATTGATCGCTTGATTTTTTTCAATAACCCAACTTCACTCAGTAAGTGAAGTCTGCTACGAGCCTGATTGCACGCCCAGACGAGCACATGACTGCGTTACAACTCCTTGCAATAGCGGGCTATTCCGCGTCATTGTGCCTTGTCCTGCGCTCGTCTGGGCGCACACTCTGGCCCGTCCAACCGAGGATTCCAGGATGATCTTTGTTGCTGTTGAGCTGCTCCTGCTCCTGGCAGTGGTGGGGTGGGTTGTCTGGATGATCAGAAGATAATGGACCACGCTTACTATCTGCAGACCATGGGGATTCAGCAGTGGGTGCGCAGGGAGCTGCCTGCTGATGTTGAGGAGGTGGATTTCTCTGCGTCGATTCAGAAGCGTGGCAGGGATGATGCTGCTCTCCTGGTGTTGACCACCCCGATGGATGAGGCCGAGCAGAATCTGTTCAATGCCATGTTACGATCCATTGGACAGGAGCCGGATCAGCTCTCTCATCTGCTGATCCTGAGTCCTGATCTTCTTGCTCAAAAACCATTCCAATCGTATCTTCGCTCTCAACTGACTCAATATTGCCCAGAGGTCATCTTGCAGTTTGGTGGAGAACCCCTGTCAGGAGAGGATGTGATGATTGTTCACCATCCGGCACACCTGTTGCGTCACCCCGAGGATAAGCGGCAGGCCTGGGAGGTTTTGAAAAAAGCTCAAAGCCGACTGCTCGCCGGTTAACAACGGTGGTAGCTGATTATGGGGGATTTTCTGATTCGTTCCATGATGGTAGAGGATCTTCCAGCAGTGCTGGAGATTGAGCAGAAGGTCTACCCGTTTCCCTGGTCCAGACAGATCTTTACCGATTCGATGGAGGCGGGGACACTGCTTGTGGTGATGGAGCGCAAGCGGCAGATTGTCGGGTATGGAGTTCTCTCCACTGCTGCAGGAGAGTCACAGCTGCTGAATATTGCAGTCTCCCCGGATCTTCAGGGGGAGGGGATGGGGGAGATCCTGTTACGCTGGCTGATCGAGGAGGCACGCAAACGGAAGTCGGAGATGATCTTTCTTGAGGTCAGGATCTCCAACAGCACTGCCCAGAACCTCTATCAGAAGCTCGGTTTCAACGAAATCGGAATGCGCAGAGACTACTATCGGGCCCCGGGAGGCAGGCGAGAGGACGCGCTGATTTTTGCCCGCCAGTTCTTCTACTGACGCTACCTCTTCAGCTCATCGGAGAGTAGAGGGGCAATGGTCTTCTGGATGGCCTGGTGCAGGTCGATGCCGCCGGCGATGATATTCCCACTCTCCAGAAAGTCTGCTCCTCCGGAGAAGTCGGTGCAGACTCCGCCCGCTTCGGAGACCAGCAGCGCACCTGCAGCCATGTCCCAGGGGTTGAGCGCAATCTCCCAGAACCCGTCCAGCCTTCCGGCAGCAACATAGGCAAGGTCTATTGCAGCGGAGCCGGCACGCCGGATCCCGGCGCTGTCAGGGAAGAGTGCCCTGAAGGTATCAAGATAGACATCGAGGTGCTGTTGAGACTTGAAGGGAAATCCTGTGCCCAACAGGGCGCCGGGGAGCCCTTTTCTTGGGGTGGTACGAATTCTGCGGTTATTGAGCATTGCACCAGACCCCTTGCTGGCGGTGAAGAGTTCATCTTTTAGTGGGTCATAGACCACGGCATGAAGAAGCTCACCGCGAAACGCCAGCGCAATGGAGACTGCAAACACGGGGAATCCATAGAGGTAGTTGGTGGTTCCATCCAGCGGGTCGATGATCCACTGGTACTCATTCCCCTCCAGGGAGCCATTCTCCTCAGCCAGGATGGCGTGGTGTGGATAGGCCTGACGCAGGATGTTGATGATCTCGGCCTCTGCCTTTTGATCAACCTCGGAGACAAAATCATTCTTTCCCTTTGAGTGGATGGAGATTCTGTCGAGCCGATCCATGGAGCGCAGGATGATGGAACCGGCACGGCGTGCCGCCTTGACAGCCGTATTGAGCATTGGATTCATGAGAAGGGTCCCGGGAAGCAGTGTTGAGAGGAGGGGATTCTACAGAAAGCGGTTTGTAACCGCCACCAACCCGCATCAGGAGGTATACTCAGCGCCCTGATAATTAGGCTGGTATAGGTGGATCACTCATGAGTGAGATCAATGTAAGGTTTGTGCTGGTTGAGACCTCGCACCCGGGTAATATCGGGGCTGCAGCACGGGCAATGAAGAACATGTGTCTGACCCGGCTTGCGCTGGTTCGGCCAAACCGGTTTCCCAGTGCGGATGCAACCTCTCGTGCCTCCGGGGCCGATGACCTGTTGATGAGCGCAACGGTCCATGAATCTCTGGATGAGGCACTGGAGGGGTGTACGCTGGTGATTGGTACCACGGCACGTCCGCGCAGCCTCTATCTCCCGGAACTGGATGCAAGAGGGGCTGCGCAGAGAATTATTGCGGAATCGGCTGAGGGAGCTGTGGCTGTTCTGTTTGGGCGTGAGGACTCCGGGCTGAGCAATGAGGAGCTGGATCGCTGCAACCTGCTAATGAGGATCCCGACCAGTGAGGATTACTCTTCACTCAATCTTGGATCAGCGGTTCAGGTGCTTGCCTATGAGCTGATGGTGGAGAGTGGAATAGCTCCCCTGAAGAGGGGTATTGGTCAGGGATCCAGGCTCTACCCATTGGCCAGTGCGGAGGAGATGGAGGGGCTGTTTCACCATATCGAGGAGACCATCATTGCCACCGGTTTTCTTGATCCGGAGAATCCCAGGCAGGTGATGCGCAGATTGCGCCGCCTCTTCAACCGTGCCGAGGTGGACCATAATGAGATTAATATCCTGAGGGGGATTCTTGCATCAATGCAGAACTCGCTGAGAGAGGTATAATCACCAATCATCAGCAGATACGCTCCTGGAACCGCCAGCAAGATTGAACAACATGTTTGAACGACTGAAAGAAGATATTCAATGTGTCTATGAGAGGGACCCCTCTGCACGGAATACATTTGAGATCCTCACCTCCTACCCAGGGGTGATTGCGGTTCTGATCCACCGCATGAACCACAGAATCTGGAACCTTGAGCTGAAGTGGGTGGCACGCTGGTTCTCAACCTTTGTCCGCTGGGTCACCGGGGTTGAGATCCATCCGGCGGCAGTCATCGGAAGGCGTTTCTTCATCGACCACGGGATGGGGGTTGTGATTGGTGAGACGACCCAGATTGGGGATGACTGTACCCTCTATCATGGCGTGACCCTGGGTGGAACCAGCTGGGACAAGGGTAAGCGCCACCCTACACTGCAGGATAATGTGGTGGTCGGTGCCGGTGCAAAGATTCTCGGCCCCATTACCCTCCATGAGGGGGCACGTGTGGGCTCCAATTCGGTCGTGGTGAAGGATATTCCAAGCGGTGCAACCGTTGTCGGAATACCGGGGAGAATTATTCAGCGCAAGCGGTCGATCAACCCTCAGGTGAAGGAGTTTGCAAGGAAGATTGGATTTGATGCCTATGGTGCATCTACCGAGATGCCGGATCCGGTTGCCAATGCAATCAACTGCATCCTGGACCATGTCCACGCCATGGATTCACAGATGGAACAGATGTGTGATGCAATCAAGCAGATTGGTGGTGAGGTGGAGGGAGTTGATCTTCCGGAGATGAATGTCTCCTGCTCGATTCGCAAGCAATCCTGTGATGTCGACTGTGATAGCGAGAGTTGTTCAGTAACAACCTCGGAGAGTTCCCAGAAGCCCGCATCCATCGTCACATTTCAATCCAGTGGCGATGCCTCGGTCGAGAGGAAATCGTAGATAAAATAAACTTGACCTTTTTAGTCAGATAAAGCAGTATAACCATAGTAATTTTCTGGGTTATCACCAACATATCATTTTTACGCTGAGGAGATCTTATGCGACTGACAACAAAGGGAAGGTATGCGGTAACAGCCATGCTTGATCTGGCTATCCACGAGGACCGTGGCCCCATTACACTTTCGGAAATTTCTGGTCGTCAGGAAATATCACTCTCCTACCTTGAGCAGCTCTTTTCCAAGCTGAGAAAGAGGGGGTTGGTCAAGAGTTCGCGAGGCCCTGGTGGGGGCTATCAGCTGGCAAAGGGACCGGGTGATATCTCCATCTCCGAGATTATCCTCTCGGTTGATGAGGCAATCGATGTAAGGAAATGTCATGGTGATGGCAATTGTCAGGGGGACCACAGCTGCCTGACCCACGACCTCTGGAGCGACCTGAGTGAGCAGATCCAGGGCTTTCTGGCATCCATCTCACTGGGCAACCTGATGAAGAGCAAAAGGGTGCTTGAGGTCAATCGATGCCAGCAGAGTGAAACAAGAGAAGGGCATGTGGCAGTTGCCTAGAGCCCTGTTGCAGCACCCCCATGCTGCAGCCCCCTCTCTCTACAGATCAACCCCCTGATTGTCCATCTTGATGTCGAAATGGAGCTCTATCTTGACTGTAATGCAACCACGCCACTTGATCCGCAGGTGGTTAAGGCAATGCAGCCCTACTGGATGGAGCGGATGGGAAATCCATCGTCAGCCCATCGACAGGGACGGATGGCCAGGGATGCTGTTGATCGGGCGCGTGGAGAGGTCGCAGCACTTCTGAATGTTGCCCCCAGGCAGGTCATCTTTACCGGTAGCGGTACCGAGGCCAACCATCTGGCAATCAGGGGTATTGCAGCAACCATCCCCGTCGATACCCACTCCCCACCACTGGTTGCCGTTGGTGCAACGGAACACCCCAGCCTGCTCTCTGCCGTGGAGAGGATTGAGGAAGAGGGGTGGGAGGTGGTTCAGCTGCCGGTCAGCGAGGATGGTCTTCTTGCACCGGAGGCGTTTCAGCTGATCGAGCAGCGCCGTCCCGGATTGGTCTCGGTCATGGCGGCCAACAATGAGACGGGTGTGATCCAGGATCTGAAACCACTCATCACTCTCGCTCACCAGGTGGGAGCCAGGGTCCATGTGGATGGTTCACAGGCTGTTGGCAAGATCCCGCTGGACTACACTCAGCTGGCTGCCGACGCCATGACGATCTCAGCCCACAAGATCTATGGCCCAAAAGGGGTGGGGGCCCTGATTGTCTCCCCCTCACTTCAGCCTGCTCCGCTTTTGGGGGGTGGGGGGCAGGAGCGGGGGCTGCGTTCCGGAACGGAAAATGTACCCGCAATTGTCGGCTTTGGTGTGGCAGCTGAGCTTGCTCGTGCTGGGGTAGAGGAGTATGCGGAGCAGATGTTGCAATGCAGATCCCGTCTGGAGGCGGGGCTGGAGAAGATAGAGGGGGTTGAGGTGGTCGCCCGAGGTGCGGATCGACTCCCCAATACGGTCATGTTTCTGGCTTCAGCGTTTGCGGGGGAGACGCTGCTGCTGCAGCTGGATCGAGAGGGGGTTGCGGTCTCCAGCGGTTCGGCGTGCCGGAGTGGCAAGACGGGAGCCAGCCATGTACTGACGGCCATGGGGATCCCCCCGGATCTGGCAAAAAACGGGGTACGGGTGAGCCTCTGTCGGGATATCACAATTGAGAAAATTGATATTTTTCTGGAAATCCTCACTGCGACCCTGGATCAACAGAGAGGCGCGATAAATCAGGCGGTTTGGGGTTAAGAGTACTTGAGCAAAGTGGTACAATATTAGCAATCAACGAAAGAGCAGCGCTGTATCCCGGATAGGGGTATGGGGGGAGAGATTCTCTCCGTAACAAGGAAACTGAAGATGACGCAACCGACCAATCGTCCCATCTACCTGGACAACTCGGCAACAACCCCGGTTGATCCCCGGGTTGCAGCGGTAATGATGCAATATCTCACTGCGGAGACCAAGTTTGGGAACCCGGCTTCCAAATCTCATGCCTATGGGTGGGAGGCAGAGGATGCAGTTGAGGAGGCCCGTCGTGAGGTGGCTCAGCTGATTGGGGCAGATCCAAAAGAGATTATCTGGACATCGGGAGCAACCGAGTCGGATAATCTTGCAATCAAGGGGATTGCCCACTTCTACCATAAGAAGGGAAAGCATATTGTAACCTCGGCCATTGAGCACAAGGCGGTGCTGGACAGCTGTCGCCAGCTGGAGCGTGAGGGGTATGAGGTCACCTATCTTGAGCCGGAGTCGGATGGACTGATTGACCTCAGGAAGCTGGAGGCGTCGCTACGTGATGACACCATTCTGGTCTCTATCATGCATGTCAATAACGAGATTGGTGTTGTTCAGGATCTTGAGGCAATTGGCAGGATAACCCGGGAGCGCAAGATCTTCTTCCACTCGGATGCGGCACAGAGTGCCGGCAAGATCGATATCGATGTCAACCGGATGAATGTTGACCTGATGTCCTTCTCGGCCCACAAGGTCTATGGTCCGAAAGGGGTTGGAGCACTCTATGTGCGCCGCAAACCCCGTGTTCGGCTGGAGGCACAGATGCATGGTGGTGGCCATGAGCGCGGGATGCGTTCAGGAACACTGGCTGTCCATCAGATTGCCGGTATGGGAGAGGCCTTCCGGATTGCACGAGAGGAGATGGCAGAGGAGTCGGAGCGGCTGATGATGCTTCGTGACCGCTTCCTCAAGGGAATCGAGGGGATGGAAGAGGTTTATGTGAATGGTGATCTTCAGCACCGTATCCCGGGAAACATCAATGTCAGCTTCAACTATGTTGAGGGTGAGTCACTGATGATGGCCCTGAATCGCCTCGCAATCTCTTCCGGCTCTGCCTGCACCTCTGCCAGCCTGGAACCCTCCTATGTTCTGCGGGCCATTGGGCGCAATGACGAGCTTGCACACAGTTCGATCCGTTTCACCTTTGGACGCTTCACAACAGAGGAGGAGGTTGATGAGGCGGTTGCGCTGGTTGCAGAAAAGGTTGAGAAACTGCGTGCCCTGTCACCGCTCTGGGATATGTACAAGGAGGGGGTTGACCTCAGTACAGTGCAGTGGGCCGCACACTGAGCGCACAGACCTGAAAACCATCGGTTACAGACCAAGGACAGAGTATGGCAATTACAATGACACCAGCCGCAGCAGAGCGGGTGAAGAGCTTTCTTGAGAGTCGTGGGAAGGGTGCAGGATTGCGTCTTGGTGTCAAGACATCCGGCTGTTCCGGTATGGCCTACGTGCTTGAGTTTGTGGACCAGGTCGAGGAGGAGGACCAGGTGTTCGAGTCGGATGGTGTCAAGGTGGTTGTCGATCCGAAGAGCATGGTCTATCTCGATGGTACCGAGCTTGATTATGGCAAGGAGGGGTTGAACGAGGGGTTCAAGTTCAATAACCCGAATGTCAAGAACAGTTGTGGTTGCGGTGAGAGCTTTAATGTCTGAGTTGTGGGTGGTTATGTAACCCCTGCCATGGACCTGACTACCAACTACTATGAGCTGTTTGGTCTGCCTGTTGATTACTCAGTAGATCGGGAACAGTTGTCGAGCAGTTATCGACAGCTTCAGCAACAGTTTCATCCCGACCGTTTTGCCAATGCCCCGCAGCAGGAGCGCAGACTTTCGCTGCAGATGGCATCCAGGGTGAATGAGGGAAACCGTGTATTGCGCGACCCAATTGAGCGGGCCCGCTATCTCCTGGAGCTGAGTGGTGTGGATCTTGGAACCGATGGCGAGACACTGCGTGACAACCAGTTTCTGATGGAGCAGATGGAGCTGCGAGAAGAGTTGGAAGAGGTACGGCAGGGTAGAGACCCCGCTTCTGGCCTGGAGCAGTTTATAGAGCAGATGGAAAAGCGTATCTCACAGCAGGGGGTGGAGTTCTCGGAGCAGTGGCGTAACTCGCCGGATGGTGCCCGGAAAACGGTTCAGCGCATGCAGTTCTTTCATCGTCTCTGCCACCAGGCTGAATCCCTGTTGGATGATTTGATATAGCTCCGACAGACTCCCAGGAAATTCATTTATGGCACTACTGCAAATCTCGGAACCAGGACAATCTGCTGCACCGCATCAACACCATCTGGCAGCAGGGATCGACCTGGGGACCACCAACTCCCTGGTGGCCTCAGTCCGAAGCGGGGTTGCGGAGACACTTCCGGACCAGGATGGGGAGCAGATCCTCCCCTCTGTTGTGCGCTACTGTGGCAGTGAGCTGAGGCCAGTGGTTGGCCATGCTGCCTGGGACGCTTCCGCAGAGGATCCCATGAATACGCTCTCCTCAATCAAGCGCATAATCGGAAAGAGTGTGGATGAGCTGGAGTCTGTTGCTGCTCAATCTCCCTATCTCTTTGTGGAGGGTGAATCCTCTGTCCCCCGGATTGAGACGGTATCGGGTGGCGTGACACCGATTGAGGTATCTGCCGAGATCCTGAAGGTGCTTGGAGAGCGTGCAGTTGAGACCCTGGGGGGGGAGCTGGAGGGGGTTGTTGTAACGGTTCCGGCCTATTTTGATGATGCCCAACGTCAGGCCACCAAGGATGCAGCAAGGCTGGCCGGTCTCAATGTGTTGCGCCTTCTCAACGAGCCAACAGCGGCAGCGGTGGCCTACGGCCTCGATTCGCAGCCAGAGGGTGTCCATGCAATCTATGATTTTGGTGGTGGTACCTTTGATATCTCGATACTGCGCCTGACCCGGGGGGTCTTCGAGGTGCTGTCAACGGGTGGAGATGCCGTGCTGGGCGGGGATGACATGGACCATCTGGTTGCCGACTGGATGGGTGAGCAGATCGAGATGGATGGTCAAAAGAGCCCCTCACTACAGAAATATCTTCTGGCAGAGGCGCGTCGTGCGAAGGAGATGCTTACTGAATCAGACCGGGTTGAGCTTGATCTGAGGCATGGGGATCTTCCCGGCTGGCAGGGGGTGTTGAGCAGAGAGCAGTTCAACCAGCTGGTTGGCCCTGTCGTGCAGCAGACCCTGAGGATTGTTCGCCGCGCCATTCGTGATGCGGGGGTGGAGCGAGAGGAGATTGCCGAGGTGGTGCTGGTGGGTGGGTCAACACGGGTACCACTGGTTCGGGAGAAGATCAGCGACTTCTTTGGCAGGGAGCCGCTCCAGGGGATCGACCCCGAGCGGGTGGTCGCGCTGGGAGCGGCCATACAGGCCGATATCCTGGTGGGAAACAAGAAGGATGGAGAGCTGCTGCTGCTTGATGTGACCCCGCTCTCTCTTGGGCTGGAAATCATGGGTGGCATGGCTGAGGTGCTGATTCCCCGTAATACAACCATTCCCGTGGCTCGGGCACAGGAGTTCACCACCTTCAGGGATGGGCAGACGGCAATGTCGATTCATGTGGTCCAGGGAGAGCGAGAGATGGTTGCCGACAACCGCTCACTGGCCCGTTTTGAGCTGCGGGGGATCCCACCAATGGTGGCTGGAGCGGCCAGAATCCGGGTCACTTTCCAGGTGGACGCAGATGGCCTGCTTTCGGTCTCCGCACAGGAGGAGAACAGTGGGGTACAGGCAGAGATCGTGGTGAAACCCTCGTATGGATTGAGTGATGGCGAGATTGAGGGGATGCTGAAGGACTCCTACCGTTATGCTGAGGCTGACCGGGATGCCCGCATGTTGCGTGAACAGCAGGTTGAGGCGGATCGAACCATCGTTGCCCTGGAGGCGGCACTGGAGAAGGATGGCTCAACCCTCCTGAGTCAGGAGGAGAGGGGTCTGATGGAGGAGTTGATTGTTGAACTGCGGGAGATTGCATCCGGTGATGATGCAACGGCCATTGAGCGGGCCATCGAGAAGAGCAACCGGGAGAGTGAGTTCTATGCGGCCCGACGGATGGATCGTTCGGTTCACCAGGCACTCTCTGGAAAAAGCGTGGATGAGATTGGTTAAGGAACCCCTGAACAAGTCATGCACGATTGCCTAACAACCATATCACCCAACCTCTTTGTTGAAAATCTTGCCAATAGCTGGCTATTAGCTGCGATCTTCGCCTTGATCTTGGGTGATATGGATGCGATTCAATTCGCACAGACTTATTCAGAGGTTCCTGAATGACACAGATTATCGTACTGCCCCATGAGGAGCTCTGCCCGGAAGGTGTTGTGATAGAGGCCGACCCCGGGACCACAATTCTGGATGCACTGCTGGAGCATGATGTTGAGCTCGAGCACGCCTGTGAGAAGAGCTGTGCCTGTACAACCTGTCACTGCTATGTGCGTGAGGGGGGAGAGTCGCTCAATGAGAGTGAGGAGGCAGAGGATGATATGCTGGACAAGGCGTGGGGGCTGGATCCAGACTCTCGTCTGAGCTGTCAGGCTGTGGTGGATGAAGAGGATCTGGTTGTTGAGATTCCAAAATACACCATCAATATGGTCTCGGAAAATCATTAGCAGAGAGTCAGGAGTAGACAGAGTGGATTTGCGTTGGACAGATGTGCAGGATATTGCGATCGAGCTGGATGAGGCCCATCCGGAGCTGGACCCAATGGCCATTAACTTTGTGGATCTACACCGGTTTGTTACCGAACTGGAGGGGTTCTCCGATGATCCGGACCATGGTGGGGAGAAGGTGCTTGAGGCGATACAGATGGCCTGGATTGAAGAGCGAGAATAGGCAGAGGGAAGCAGATTACCTTTGGGTTTGCCAGTGACACCCTGAATTCACTGTTGCGCTTCAATACAAATAGTATGAGTTTACCCATAAATGATGATGCTGAGATAGCGTGTTTACAAAGGGAATGAAACCGGACATAATGCCCCGGATCTTTACCTTTTACTGAGAGTGCTAATGCAAACCCCCCATCCGCTGGAGTTGTTGCGAACAGCCAGAGCCCGTTATACCCAAAAACAGCTGGCCGAGATTCTTGAGGTCGATGTCAGGACGGTACGGCGCTGGGAGGTAAGAGATAACGAACCACCACCCTATCTTTCCGATGCCATCCGACAACGCATCCTGCCACTGGTGGACAATAGTAACGGCAATGCCCCATTTCGCTTTATCGATCTCTTTGCCGGAATTGGCGGCATTCGCTTGGGCTTTGAGACACATGGTGGACAGTGTGTCTTTACCAGTGAATGGAACAAGTTTGCACAAAAGACCTATCTGGAGAACTTCCCTGAGTCTGCCAGCCATACCTTTGCTGGAGACATCACAGCAGTGGATGAGAAAGATATCCCTGATCACGATATATTATTAGCGGGCTTTCCATGCCAGCCTTTCAGTATTGCCGGGGTTTCCAAGAAGAATGCACTGGGAAGGCCGCACGGTTTTGAGTGCACCACCCAAGGGACTCTCTTCTTTGACGTGGCACGAATTATTGCAGAGAAGCAACCAAAGGCGTTCTTGCTGGAGAATGTAAAGAACCTCGTGTCACACGATAAAGGCAATACCTTTAAGGTAATCCTTCAAACCCTGCGTGATGAACTGGGGTACGAAATCCACCACAAGGTCATTGATGGCCAGCACTTTGTGCCTCAACATCGTGAGCGTATCCTGATTGTGGGCTTCAAGAATAAAACAGAATTCAGCTGGGATGATCTACAACTGCCAGAGAAGGGGGCTGTCAAACTTTCTACCATCCTTCATCCGCAGGATGGCTGTGAACAGACAGAAGCCCCATATACAACTGGCAGTTGTGCGGCAGTCAACCCAAAATATACTCTGACCCCAAAACTTTGGGCTTATCTTCAGGCTTATGCTGAAAAGCATCGAAAAGCCGGCAATGGTTTTGGTTATGGTTTAGTGGATGGTGACAGTGTTTCCAGAACGCTCTCGGCCCGGTACTATAAGGATGGTTCTGAAATTCTGGTCTCACAGGGAGGGCGCAAGCGGCCCAGACGCCTGACCCCCAGAGAGTGTGCAAGGCTGATGGGTTTTCCCGATAGTTTCAGGATTCCTGTCAGCGATACCCAAGCCTATCGTCAATTCGGTAACAGTGTAGTGATGCCGGTTATGCAGGAGGTGGCCCGAATCATGGTGCCCCATGTGGCTGAACTCCGTAAACAGGAGTGCGGAGATGTACGACAGAGCTCTCTTTTCGCAGCATGACCGATGTGGTCGATGCAGAAACCCGTAGCAGGATGATGTCTGGTATCCGGTGCAAGAACACAAAGCCAGAAATGCTGATCCGTAGTCTGCTCCACAGGGAAGGTTATCGTTTTCGCCTTCATGACAAATCCCTTCCTGGAAAGCCGGACATTGTTCTGAAAAGGCATGGTGCTGTCATCTTTGTACATGGTTGTTTCTGGCATCGTCACCGCTGTCACTTTTTTAAATGGCCAAAGTCGAGACCTGAGTTCTGGAAAGACAAGCTCGATAGAAATCACGAAAGAGACCAGGAAAATATCCGGTCCTTGATCTCATTGGGTTGGCGAGTTTGTATTGTCTGGGAGTGTGCCATCAGGGGGGCGGGAAGAGATATTGGTACAGTTATGCGGCACATCACCGATTGGATCAGTAGTGACAGGAAGATACTGGAGATTGCTGGGTGAAGAAGGGTTACCTCTCTCAATATTTTGAAGGTGCTGCGCTGAAAATTCTTAGTGCTGTTGAAGTTGATGTACAGACATCAAATCAGCATGAATTCAATGGTGTTGAGGGACTGCGAAATATCCTGGAGGTGCCAGATGGAAAGGTCCGGTATGAGGCCCGGTTTCTCTACCTGACAGATGATGATACTCCAATCATTGAGGATGGCTTCCTTACCTGGTATGACGCAAGACAGAAAGCACGTATTGAGCGCAGTGTAATGCGTTGGGAGTACCGCTTGTATTTTCCAACCAATGAGGTCTCACAAGCCGCCAGCAATGGAGACCTCTTTATCCTGGCAAAGCGGCCAGATAATACACTGCTTGCTATTGTTGCAGAGGCTGACACTACAATCGCACACCAACTGGTGTGGCTCTTTGGTTTTTCCGATACAGCTCATCCCGGTTTTGTGGTTCGTGAGGAACTGGATACCAGTCAGGACCATATCAGCTTTGCCTCCAGATTTATTCTGGAGAGTATTGGTGTGGAGGTTGATGTGTCTGAAGAGCGTTATCTTGATGAGATGCTCTCAAAATTCAATGGAGAATTTCCTGCTACACGGGAGTTCTCCAGCTACGCCCGCTCTACCCTGCCAGAGATTACTGTCCACGACGGTCACGATACTGTATTGATGGCATGGGTGGAGAGAGAGGAGATTCTTTTTCGTACACTCGAAAAACATATCATCGGGGAACGGTTGTCGCAGGGGTTTGATGGTAATGTTGACAGTTTCATCAGTTACTCCCTTTCTGTGCAGAATCGCAGAAAAAGCCGTGCTGGCCTTGCCCTGGAAAACCATCTGGAACAGCTATTCCAGGAGTGTGGAATTCTCTATACCCGTGCACCAATGACAGAAAACCGTTCAAAGCCAGATTTCATATTTCCTGGCATAGAGGAATACAATGATCCAGTCTTTGATCCGCTCCATCTCACCATGCTCGGCGTCAAATCAACCTGCAAGGATCGATGGAGACAGGTGCTCTCTGAGGCAAACCGCATTAACCGAAAACACCTTCTTACTCTTGAGGCGGCTATCAGCAAGAACCAGACCGATGAGATGAAAGCCAGGAACCTGCAGTTGGTGTTACCAAAGGAGCTCCATCCGACCTATACATCCGAGCAGCAACAGTGGTTGATGAACGTAGGGGAGTTTGCGGAATTTGTAACAGGAAAACAGTAGGTTGTTGATCTGTTCGTAATGCTCTTACAGTCAGTAGCAATTATGTTGGAGTGGGTTAATTACTGAAGACATGATCTCTCCAATATGGTTTCGAAACCACAGATAGATACACAAAAGTCCCTTCTGAGGTGGTAAAATCTGCGCTCGAATTTTGACGATATAGACCCGCACTCAAGCGGGTT
>CAYFMF010000012.1:0-45229 GCA_964344135.1 uncultured Piscirickettsiaceae bacterium | reverse complement strand
TAATTAACCAACTGTTTCTCCATGCCCGTATTTGCAAGAACTGGGGTTTGGATGAACTGAATGAGAGGGAGTACAAACAGTCCATTCATGCAATGAAGCGGGCAGATGACTTGATTGAGCGTGTATTGCTGCTTGAGGGGCTTCCCAATCTTCAAAATCTGGGAAAGATTTTTATTGGGGAGGATGTTGAAGAGATTCTGAAGATGGATTTGCAGTCTGTTGCCTCGATGACAGAAGATGCGCGGAGTGCAATCAGCCACTGTGAGAATGAACAAGATTATGTCTCAAGGGAAATGCTGGATGGATTTCTGGGGGTGTACGAGGAGTGGATTGATGATATAGAGACCCAGTTAGAGCTGATACAGCGTGTTGGTGAGCAGAACTACCAGCAGTCGATGATGTGAGGTTACTGATGCTTGATCAGTTGACTATAGTGTATCAGGCTGTATCTGCAGCAGGATTATTGCTGGTAATAGCAGTTTTGATGTTGGCGTATTTGGTGTTACGCAAATAACTATTTTGATCATAAGGAATGAAAAGGAAGGGCTAATAGATGAACAAGAAGGTAATCAGGATGAACAGAAAGGTAATCAGGATGAACAGAAAGGTAATCAGGATGAACAGAAAGGTAATCGGTGCTGCAGTTGCAGCAGCCATGGTCATGCCAGGGATGGCAGCAGCAAACAGTCAGGCCGATATGGAGGAGGCACTGCGCCTGCTCGAGGCGCAGGTCTCTGCGCTGAAGGCGCAGATGGAAGAGATAAAAGAGGCCCAGAATTCAGTAGGTGGAAATGGTTTTGTTGGTCCAGAGAATGTGGCATGGGGTGGCGCAGCTGAGTTTGAGTATGCTGAGGGCGGAGCACTTGATGCTGCAAAACTGGAGCTTGAGGCAACAATTCAGGCTACAGAAGAGGTTTCTGGTTACGTTAAACTGAAGGCAACAAGTGTGACGGGGTCATCGACATTGGCGATTGATGAGATGGCAGTTACTTATGATGCGGGTATTGCTGCAATTAGTGCGACCACAGGAGGACACCCATTTGGTGATTTCTCTACCAACATGATCAGTGACCCGTTTACCAAGACAATTGGCGATACTGGTGGTACCGCAAAAGTGATTGTAGAGCTTCCGGTCGGTGAGAACGTAACCCTTCTTGGTAGTGCTGATGATAATATCTCGTCTGTCGCTGCAACAGCTTCAATCGGTGATTTAGGCCTCACTATTGGACATATCAGTGATGTAGAGGTTGATGCGACCAAGAGTGCAAACCACATCGCAGCAAGTTATGGCATTGGAGATTTTAGCCTGATAGCTGAGAAGGTGGATTCTGATGGATCTGCAGATGCAACAAATGTTGAGCTAGCCTATGCATTTACTGTAGCGGGGCATGATGCAGGTGTTGCGATTGGACGGCAGGAACGGAAGGTTACAAGTGCGGAAGACTGGAATATGTTTTCAGCCACTGTAAATCTTGCTGAGGGACTTGATCTTACGGTAGAGCACAAGGATTCGGACAACAACGCCAATGATGCCTGGTTGGGGCAGTTGGCTTATGGGTTCTAATCCTCCCATGCCTCGTCAGAGAGGGACCTCTGACGAGGCTTTTTTTGAAGTCAAAGGAGTAGTGAAGATGAAGAGAGATCGATATTTCTGGGCAGGTGGTGTGGCCGGTTTTATTGCCGGCCTGACTGGATTAATGATGAGTGTGGCGGCATCAGCGGAAGAGGAGGTCAATATTTACTCCTACCGCCAGCCCCACCTGATCGAGCCGATGTTGCAGATGTTCACCTCGGAGACCGGAATCAGGGTCAATACGGTCTATGCCAAGAAGGGGATGGTTGAGCGCCTCAAGGCGGAGGGGGCGCATAGCCCGGCTGACCTGGCACTGACCGTGGATATCAGTCGGCTCTCAGCACTGAAGCAGGCCGATCTGCTCCAGCCGGTATCCAGTCGTCTGCTGGAGGAGAATATTCCGGCCAATCTTCGTGACCCGAATGGAGAGTGGTTTGCGCTGACCCAGCGGGCACGGGTCATCATGGCTGCGAAAGAGCGTGTTCCGGAGGGGGCGATCACCAGTTATGAGCAGCTGTCAGACCCCGATCTCGGCTACAGGATCTGCATGAGAAAGGGGAGTCATGCCTATAACGTTTCACTGATCTCCTCCATGGTAAGTGCACTGGGGCGTGAGGGTGCCAGGAGCTGGCTGGAGGGGGTGAACAGCAATCTCGGCAGAAAGCCGCAGGGGAACGATCGTGCTCAGGTGGGCGGGGTTCACTCCGGGGAGTGTGATCTGGCCATTGCCAATACCTACTATTTTGGAAAGATGTTTACCGGAAATGGGGGAAAGAATCCGGAGCAGATTGAGTGGGCCAAGGGGGTCCGTGTGATCTTCCCCAACCAGCAGGATCGTGGTGCCCATGTCAATATCAGCGGGGTGGGCCTGCTCAAGCATGCCCCCAACCGGAAGAATGCAATTCGTCTGATGGAGTGGCTCTCTGGAGATGTGGCACAGTATATGTATGCCCATGAGAACCATGAGTTCCCGGTCAAGGCCAATGTTCCAACCTCACCACTGGTCACCAAATACCTGAGTGGTGGAAAGTTCAAGGCGGATCCGGTTCCCCTGAACATGATTGCCGACAACTCGAAAACCGCTTCGGAGCTGGTGGCAGAGGTGAATTTCGGAAGTTAACTACTCATGATCAGCCGAAAGGCGCTCCAGTCGATACCCTGGGCAGCATCTGCCTGGGGTATCTCTCTGTTGGTGCTGTTGCCGGTTATGGCGGTTGTTCTGCAGGCACTCTTCCCGGAAGAGAATATCTGGGGCCACCTGCTGGAGAACACGCTTCCTCGCTATCTGCAGAGCTCCCTGCTACTGATGGTTGGGGTTGGCGTGGGCAGCGCACTGCTCGGGGTTTCAACCGCCTGGCTGGTGACCCACTACGAGTTCCCGGGGCGTCGCATTTTTCAGTGGGCCCTGCTGCTGCCGTTTGCCTTCCCCGCCTACCTGTTGGCCTATCTCTATACCGATCTGCTGCAATATGCGGGCCCGGTTCAGGGCTATCTCAGAGCGCTGTTTGAGTGGCGCTACAAGTCGGACTACTGGTTTCCGGAGATTCGTTCGATGGGTGGAGCGATGGCAATGTTCACCCTCACCCTCTACCCCTATGTCTATCTGCTGGCGCGCGCCTCCTTTCTGGAGCAGTCGGATCGACCGGGAAATGTGAGCCGCCTGCTGGGGTGTGGTCCCTGGGGCAGTTTCTTTCGGGTCTCTCTACCGGCTGCACGCCCGGCCATTGCGGTGGGTACCTCACTGGTGTTGATGGAGACCCTGAATGACTTTGGAACGGTTGACTTCTTTGCGGTCGAGACCATGACCACCGGGATCTTTGATGTCTGGCTCAATCGCAACAATGTAGGGGGGGCGGCACAGATCGCCACCCTGTTGATGGGGATGGTGCTGCTGCTGATTGTGGTGGAGCAGATGAGTCGTCGCTACCAGCGGCAGTACCAGGAGGGGGATAGCCGCAGAGAGATTGAGCGCAAGCAGCTGACCTCTGGCAGGCGCCAGATCGCACTGCTGGTGGTGACTCTGCCGGTTCTGCTAGGCTTTTTGATCCCGTTTATTGTGCTGGCCCACTATGCGTGGGATGCCCTGGACCACTACTGGAATCCACAGATTATTCAATATGGCCTCAATAGTCTCTGGGTGGCTGCGCTGGCGGCAACACTTGTGGTTGCTGTTGGGCTGTTGGCCAGTTACGCCAGACGGCAACAGAGGCGGGGTGGGGTAGGGCTCGCGCACCGTCTGGCGGGGATAGGCTATGCCATGCCGGGCGCGGTTCTGGCGGTTGGTGTGGTACTCTTCTTTGGTGGAGTTGACCGCTGGATCAACCACTGGCTGCAGTTGTGGTTTGGCTATTCACCGGGGCTGATCTTTAGCGGAACACTCTTCGCGCTGCTGTTTGCCTATGTGGTTCGTTTTCTCGCCGTGGCCACTGGGGGGCTGGATGCCAGTCTGGGAAAGATTCGTCCATCGATGGATCATGCCGCCCGCTCACTGGGTGAGAGTTCCTTTTCGATGGTCTGGAAAATCCATGTTCCGATGATTCGCAGTGGATTGCTGACGGCGGCACTGATCGTCTTTGTCGATGTGATGAAGGAGCTGCCGGCCACGCTGCTGCTGCGCCCCTTCAACTTTGAGACACTGGCGACCCATGTCTACTATTTCGCCTCGGATGAGATGCTGCAGGAGTCCTCGATTGCGGCCCTGATGATCGTCCTGGTGGGGTTGGGGCCAGTGATTCTGTTGAGTCGAACGATTGCGCACCATCGAGAGTAGCAGGTGCAGTGGCATGAGGCATTGCATCAGATGGCATATGCAAATGGATACTGATATATGGCATGGAGAATGGAAGGATTTGATAGATGAGTGAAGGGAGTCGACAGCGGGATGAGATTTTGAGGATTAACAGTCTCTCCAGTAGCTATGGGGATCAATCTGTTCTCAGGGGGGTGGATCTGACTCTGAGACGGGGGCAGCTGGCCAGCCTGTTGGGGCCGAGCGGATGCGGCAAGAGCACACTGCTCAATGTGGTGGCGGGTTTCCATGAGCTGGTTGAGGGGGAGATCTGGCTGGGGCAGGAGCTGGCCTCATCGCTGGAGCGGGCGATCCCCCCCGAGCGCCGTAATATTGGGATGATCTTTCAGGATTATGCTCTTTTCCCCCACCTCTCTGTTCTGAAAAATGTCACTTTTGGGATTCGTGACCGCTCAAGGAGAGAGGCAGAGCGGGAGGCGATGGAGTGGCTGCAGCTGGTTCGAATGGGTGATTTCGGAGAGCGTTACCCCCATGAGCTCTCCGGCGGACAGCAGCAGCGCGTTGCACTGGCACGGGCGCTGGCTTCCCGCCCTTCGCTGCTGCTGATGGATGAACCCTTCTCCAATCTTGATACCGATCTGCGCAGGCAACTGGTTCGGGAGGTGAGGGATCTGCTGAAGGAGCGTGAGATTGCCGCAATCCTGGTGACCCATGACCAGGAGGAGGCCTTTCTCTTTGGTGAGGAGGTGGGGTTGATGCATGACGGCGTACTCCAGCAGTGGGGAGCCCCGGAGAAGATCTACACCGAGCCGGAGAATCGCTGGGTGGCCAACTTTGTGGGAGAGGGGAGCTGGATACCCGGAGCCCTCTCAGAGGGGGGAGAGGTGGAGACCTCGGTGGGATCTTTCTCTCACCCCTTCCGTCGTGGTGCCGATCCGGAACAGCGTGGGGTGGAGGTGCTTTTCCGTCCCCATGAGATTCGTCTGGAGCCGGCTGACTCCTCGGAGCCCGGGGTGTGTCGGGTGGTCCGGAGTGAGTTTTCCGGGCAGGAGATGCACTATCTTGTGGAGTCGCCAGCAGCGGACCAGATCCGGGTCTCAATGGAGGGGCTCTCCCGGTTCCATGTCGGTGACGCTGTTCGGCTGCTGTTTCAGGAAGAGCGGCTGATTGTGTTTCAGTTGGATTGATCCGGCGTTTGGGCCTCTTTTCAATCCTCTCCAGTGGTGCAAAATGGTGTGGTTCGGCGATGGAATGTCTCTCCAGAAAATATTGTATGATGAACCATCATCTACAGGAGTATTGGCAAGGAGCATGGAGTGAATAGAAGAGTATGGATATGGCTGGTGCCGCTGGTGCCGCTGGTGTTGATGGTGTCCGGATGTTCTACATTGGGGCAGAAGGGTGCTATTGATGAGGCAAGGCAGACAACGGAGTCCGTTGAGGCGGTAGAGAGCAAGCCGGCCGAGACGGTAGAGGAGCGGGCGCAGAGTGGAGAGGCTGATGCACAATTCCAGCTCGGAATGGATGCGGTAGTAAAGGAGGTGGAGCGTGCCACCTCAGCAGATCACTCTGCTGCCGCAGATGGAGATGGGGCAGAGCAGTGGCTGCGCAAGTCGGCAGAGCAGGGGCATGTTGAGGCGCAGACCGAGTTGGGAATGCTCTACCTGATGCAGGAGAACAGCGAGGCGGAGAGGTGGCTGCTACTGGCCGCACAACAGGGTTCAACCGTTGCGCAGGGTGCGCTGGGTGAGATGTACCAGTCGGGCATTGGAGTTCCGGTGGATGAGGAGAAGGCTGCCTACTGGTTTCAGCAGGCGGACCGATAGTCGGGCCCAATTCAACAAGCTGTGAGCCCGTATCGAGGGGGAAAGTGAGCAATGAGTTTTGAATCCATCAATCCTTACAGTGGTGAACGGGTTGAACAGGTTGCCAACTGGGATGAGTCGCAGATCGAATCCGCACTGAAACAGGCCGCCTCCGCGGCCCCCCTCTGGCAGGAGGCCCCACTGGAGGAGCGCTGTTCGATTGTCCGCAAGGCGGGTGCGGTGCTGCGCAGCCGCAAGCGGGAGCTGGCGGAGCTGCTGACCCGGGAGATGGGAAAGCTGATTGGCGAGGCAGAGGCGGAGGTGGAGAAGTGCGCCTGGGTCTGTGACTACTATGCCGAGGAGGGGCCATCTTTTCTGGCCGATGAGATCATCGAGACCGATGCCGGCAAGAGCCTGGTGGCCCATCAGCCGCTGGGTACGGTACTGGCGGTGATGCCGTGGAACTTCCCGCTCTGGCAGGTCTTCCGTTTTGCGGCACCCGCACTGGTGGCCGGGAATACCGGGCTGCTCAAGCACGCCTCCAATGTACCTGGATCGGCTCGTGTCATTGAGGAGATCTTTCGCGAGGCGGGGGTACCGGAGGGGGTGTTTACCACCCTGATGATTCGTGCCTCGCAGGTAGAGCGGGTCATTGGGGATTCCCGGGTCCATGCAGTGACCCTGACCGGGAGTGAGCCGGCGGGCCGTCAGGTGGCCTCAGCGGCAGGCAGCAGCCTGAAGAAGAGTGTGCTGGAGCTGGGTGGATCGGATGCCTTTATTGTACTGGAGGATTGTGATCTGGAGGCAACAGTCCAGACCGCGGTGGCATCACGTTATCTCAATGGGGGGCAGAGCTGCATTGCGGCCAAGCGCTTTATTGTGGTGGATGGGATCGCAGAGCAGTTTATTGAACAGTTCAGGCGGGCGGTGGAGGCATTGCAGCTGGGGGATCCAATGGATCCCGACACCACATTGGCACCGATGGCCCGAACCGATCTTAGGGATGAGTTGGACCAGCAGGTGCAGGAGAGCATTGAGGCCGGTGCTGATCCGCTGACTGGCTGCGCCCCATCGGAGGCCTCCCATGCAGGCTATGCCCCCTCCATTCTTGACCATGTAAAACCGGGGATGCGCGCCTACCAGGAGGAGCTCTTCGGCCCGGTTGCGATTGTGATCCGTGCAGCGGATGAGGCAGATGCGATCCGGATCGCCAATGACACCCCCTTTGGGCTGGGGGGGAGTGTCTGGACCAGCGATCTGGAACGGGGGGAGCGGATTGCCCGCCAGATCCAGTCGGGTGCCGTCTTTGTGAATGGGATCGTCAAGAGTGATCCACGCCTCCCTTTCGGTGGAATCAAGAACTCCGGGTATGGACGTGAGCTCTCAAAACTGGGAATGCACGAGTTCGTCAACGCCAAGACGATCTGGATTGGCTAGGAGGCTGTCCGGGAATAGAGAGTCTACTGCGTAGCGGCCTTATTCCGATCCCCATCAACAGAACCCCGCAGAGGGCTGAAAACCAGACCGGGAACAGCTCATCAATCTCTGCCTGTCGGATCTGTTCCATAAACCCCAAGGAGGTTGCGATCTCGTCCAGCAGTAGCCCCAGACCGACAGCAGTAATGGCAATCCCTCCCAGATAGGCAATCACTGTATTGCGCCCAAACTCCTTGTGCACCACCCCCAGGGTAGAGAGGTTGGTGGCGGGTCCGGAGAGCATAAAGACCAGTACCGCACCGGGTGAGACTCCGGCCACCAGCAGTGCCGCCGCCAGTGGCGTCGAGGCGGTGGCACAGATGTAGATCGGGATTCCAGCCAGCAGCATCACCACCATGGCCGGCAGACCACCACCCCACTGGGCGAGCAGCATTGGGGGGAAGAGGGTCATTACCGCTCCGGCCACCAGCAGGCCAATCAACAGCCAACCGAAGATGCCATCGAGGATATCGGTAATGACATAGTGTATTGAGTGGTTGAGTCGGCTGAGGAGAGGGGTGTCGAGTCTGTCGGTGGGGCCGCTGCTGCAACAGCTTTCATCGCTGCTCTCTATTGTGACGGCCTTGATCGGGACTCCAACTCCTGGAGGGGGCTGTAGTGTGGTACGCCCCTCGGGGATCAGCAGGGTGAGGGTCCCGGCGACAATCCCGGTGAGTATCGCTGCAATGGGCCGCACAATGGCCATCACCGGCCCCAGCAGTGCGTAGGTGACACTGACGGAGTCGACCCCGGTCTCCGGGGTGGCAATCAGAAAGGAGACGGTGGCGCTGCGCGAGGCGCCACTGCGGCGGACCCCCAATGCTGCCGGGATCACGCCACAGGAGCAGAGTGGAAGCGGGGCTCCGACAATGGCGGCTCGAACCACCGGCAGGAGTCCCTCTCCACCCAGCCAGCGCTGAATCATCTGTTCAGGAATCCAGACATGGACCAGTGCAGCCAGCAGGAGCCCAAACAGCAGCCAGGGGGCGGCGGAGAGGTAGAGCTGCAGTGTGTTGTGAATGAATTCCATTCCAGTGATTATAGGCGTTGCCGGAGTTCCAGTGATAGCCCTCGATCCTGGAGCAGTTTAGAATGGCTGGATGAGTGGAGAGATCGAGAAACTGCTGGAGATCATGCGCGCCCTGCGCGACCCGGAGCAGGGTTGTCCCTGGGACCGGGAACAGAGCTACCGGACCATTGTCCCCCATACCCTGGAGGAGGCCTATGAGGTGGCCGATGCGATTGAGAGCAATGATCTGGGGGCGCTGCGTGGGGAGCTGGGGGATCTGCTGTTTCAGATTGTATTCTATGCCCAGATCGCTGCCGAGGAGGGGCGATTCAGCTTCGATGAGGTGGTCCAGTCGATCAACCAGAAGCTGATCCGGCGCCATCCGCATGTCTTCGGCGATGCAACGGTTGAGGGTTCCTCCGCACAGAGCGAGGCATGGGAACGGTTGAAGTCCGAGGAGCGCAGAGAGAGGGGGGAGGTGGCAGAGAGTATTCTGGATGGGGTGCTGCTCTCACTGCCGGCACTGACCCGTGCCGCCAAGATCCAGCGCAGGGCGGTACGAGTCGGTTTTGACTGGCCGGAGATGGGTGGAGTACTGGACAAGGTGGAGGAGGAGTTTTCGGAGCTGCGAGAGGAGCTGGAGAGTGGGTCGCCTCAACAGGAGCGGATCGATGAGGAGATGGGCGACCTGTTATTCTCGATGGTTAACCTCAGCCGTCATCTAGGATTGGATGGGGAGGGGGTATTGCGCAGGGCAACCGCCAAGTTTGAGCGACGTTTCCGTGCGATGGAGCAGCAGTTGGCAGTCGGGAATAGAGAGCTCGGCCAGCTCTCCATTGAGGAGATGGAGTCCGTCTGGATAGAGGTGAAGGCGGAGGAGGGTGACGGCTAGTCTGGAGCCTCCCAGCCCAGCACAACCCCCTCGTCAAACCAGACAAAGCTGTGGAGCCTGGAGGTGGGGTGGTAGTACCAGGTGGTGAAGATGGAGCGCTCCTTGCGGTCGGGGCTCCCCAGTATCACGCGAACCTCCCGCTCACTCATCTCCTTCTTGATTCGTTGCCAGAGGGCGACATCCTTCCAGCGGCTTGCCCCTGAGACCTCGTTGATGCGGGACTCCAGTTCGGTTACCCGCTGCTCCAGTGCAGTGATTCGGTTGATCAGGTTGGCCTCATTTGCCATTGCACTGCCCTGAATCAGCAGGGCGAGTGTAAGCAGTGTGGTGCGAATTTTCATCTTCTAGTGGTTCGTAACGACTCGGGGTTTCTTAATTCCGGGTCGGATCGAAAGAGGGTGCAGGGAACCCAGAAAGCCCGGGCAGATCAAACTCCATCAGGTTGGGCCCCTCATCGGCCGACTCGGGAGTAATCAGCCCCTCGCCCTGCAGATCATACTGGTACCCCTCCGGCAGGTTGTACTGGTGCTCCACGTCCGGGGTGACGAGTGACCCACCCGCCCGCTCCTTCTCCTTCCATCCCAGGCGGTAGTGGTCACCCACCTCGCCCTTGGCCAGGGTCTCCGGCAGTACCTTGATGGCGGCAACCGGCAGTGGACATGCGTGTTCACACTTGCCACAGCCGGTGCAGGCATCGGAGTGAACGGTCGGAACAAAGATGGTGTGGCGCTTCGTGCGGGCGTTATGGAAACGCTCCAGGGTAATCGCCTCATCCAGTACCGGACAGACCCGATAACAGATGTCACAGCGCAGTCCAAGCAGATTGAGGCAGGTCTCCTGATCCACCAGTACCGCAACCCCCATGCGGGAGCTGTTGATGTCGGCCAGCTCCCGGTCCAGTGCCCCGGTGGGACAGTTCTGGATGCAGTAGATCTCCTCGCACATCTCGCATGGCTTCTCACGGGCAATAAAATAGGGGGTGCCGAGTGCCACCTCCTCCTGCAACTCACCCAGCTTGAGGATATCGAACGGGCAATCCTTTACACAGATCCCGCAGCGGATACAGGCCCCAAGGAACTGCTCCTCCGGCAGAGCACCGGGCGGGCGCAGTGCATAGGCGGGCCTTGATTCGGCCTGTTTTCCAAACAGCCCGATGGTGGCTCCAACCACGGAGAGGCCACCGACCATCTTGCCGGCATCGGTCAGAAACTGTCTGCGGTCTACCTTTCTTTTTGCCATGGTATTGCGGGGTGTAGGGTGTTACCGGGAGGCCTTCACCATCTCCTCCTCATCATGAATATAGACGGGGTTGACGATCCGAACCCCATCAATCTCTTCAAGTTGCTTGATGGTATCGGTCATCTGATGAGAGTTGCGGTTCTCCAGGGTGATCACAAGCTTGCCGCTTTGATCCTCTACGTGGATCTCCAGGTCGGTGATGGTGTTGAGCTGCCCCTTGACCGACTCCATCTTCTGCGGATCGAGCCGAATGGCAACACCTGAAACCTGTATTGGTGACTCCTCGGTCATGTTCTCTCCTTGTTCATTGGATACTCTTTTCCCAGTTTAGTTCACTGCTATCGATTGCACAAAAAAACCGTCTGGGTCCGGAGGACCCAGACGGCTGGTTCAGCGTACCAGACTACCTTCTGGATGTGGTCTTGAAGTCGTTGTCAACCAACGGCTCGACCTTGAACAGAGGGGTGTGGCACTGGTTACAGAAGTACCTGGAGCCGGCAACACGATCCATCTTGTTGCCATTGCGGTCCATGTAGTGGCTGTCACCAATACGTGTTGCCTCCTCTTCCTTGTAGGTCTCCTCGCTGTGACACTCCATGCAGCGATTCTCCTTCAGGTTGATGGAGTAGTCCTTGTGTGGCATGGATGGAGGCTGCTCCTTCCAGGTCCTCTCGAAAGGGTCTACATCCTTGTAGATCCGTCGTGATGCCGGAATCTGTGCATCGCTACCAATACCGAGATCTCCACGCAGGGAGACCACACTATGGTGCGCGAAGCTCACAGAGCTGCTGCCAACCATTGCGACCAGAGCGGCGCCCAATACAAACATCATGCTTTTGCTATTTCTCATTGGTCTGCCCTCCTTATGCCTTGGTGATTTTGACTGCGGTCTTCTTGAAGTCCGTCTCTTTCGAGAGTGGATCGGTCGCATCAAGAATCAGCTTGTTGACCAGACGTCGTGCGTCAAACCAGGGGACGAATACCAGACCCTCAGGGACCTTGTTACGACCACGGGTTGAGATACGTCCGGTGATTGTGCCACGTCGGGAGGTGACCTTGGCGACTGAGCCATCATGCATCTTCAGCTTCTTCGCATCCGCTGGGTGCATGTAGATCAGTGCATCCGGTACCGCCTTGTAGAGCTCGGGCACACGCTGGGTCATGGAGCCGGAGTGCCAGTGCTCGAGTACACGCCCGGTGGACATCCAGAATGGATACTCCTCGTTGGGTGACTCTGCGGGTGGCTCATAGGGGCAACAGAAGATGTTGGCCTTGCCGTCCGGCTTGCCGTAGAAGTAGACATCCCCCTTGGCAACGGTTGGGTTCATCTTGCGGACCAGTGGATCAAATCCGTCACGGTAGCGCCAGAGGGTCTCCTTGCCATCAATAACCGGCCAGCGCATGCCGCGTACCTTGTGGTACTGTGAATACTCACCCAGTTCGTGGCCCTTCTTCGGACCCTTGAGACCAAAGATGCGGTACTCCTCGTAGAGCCCCTTCTGTGGGTAGAAACCGAAGTGGAATGCCTCCTCATTGTCATGACCAGCCTCAAGGTGATCCATGCTGTACTTGTTGACCTGGCCATTGCCATAGAGGACATCAAACAGGGTCATCCCCTTGTACTCCGGGTTGGCATCCACATGGGCCTGCCCCCACGCCTCTTCCACGGTAAAGCGCTTGGAGAACTCCATCAGCTGCCAGAGATCAGACTTGGCCCCCTCAATGGCAGGAACCTGTTGGCGCCACGCCTGGGAGCGACGCTCCGCATTGCCGTAGACACCCTCCTTCTCGATCCACATTGCGGTGGGCAGGATCAGATCCGAGGCCATCGCAGTAACGGTTGGGTAGGGGTCCGAGGTGACAATGAAGTTGTCCGGGTTGCGGTATCCAGGCAGGGTCTCATCATTGAGATTCGGTGCCGCCTGAACATTGTTGTTACACATCACCCAGTAGGCGTTGATCTTGCCATCCTTGAGTTTGCGGTTCTGCAGTACGGCATGGTAGCCGGGCTTGCCGGGAATGGTTCCCTCGGGAATCTTCCAGACCTTCTCGGCAAAGTCACGGTGTGGCTTCTTCATTACCACCAGATCTGCTGGCAGACGGTGGGCGAAGGTTCCAACCTCACGCGCAGTACCACAGGCCGAAGGCTGTCCAGTCAGGGAGAATGGACCATTGCCAGGCAGTGAGATCTTGCCGGTCAGCAGATGCAGGTTGTACATCAGGTGGTTCATCCAGACACCACGCACGTGCTGGTTGGTACCCATGGTCCAGAGAGAGACCACCTTCTTGTCGGGGTTGGCATAGACCTCAGCCAGCTCCAGCAGGTTCTTCTCCGGGACACCGGACATCTTCGATGCCTTCTCCAGGGTGTACTCCGCAACAAAGGCCTTGTACTCATCGAAGGTCATTGGCTTGGAGCCGACCTGAGCCTTGCGTGGAGAGCTGTTCTTTGCATTCTTCTCGCGTGGATCCGATGGACGCAAGCCATAACCGATATCGGTGTTGGCGAGGCGGATGTTGGTGTGGTTCTTCACAAACTCATGGTTTACCGCATCATTCTGGATGATGTAGTTGGCGATGAAGTTACCAATCACCAGGTCGGTCTGTGGCTCGAAGATCAGAACATTGTCTGCGAGGTCACAGCTACGGTGGATAAAGGTAGAGAGCACATGAACCGATGCATTCTCCTTGGTCAGACGGGTATCGGTGATACGGGACCAGAGGATGGGGTGCATCTCCGCCATGTTGGAGCCCCAGAGGACAAAGTTCTCGCCATGCTCGAAATCATCATAACAGCCCATTGGCTCATCCGAACCAAAGGTACGCATGAAGGCGCCTACCGCAGAGGCCATACAGTGGCGTGCATTGGGGTCGATGTTGTTGGAGCGGAAGCCGGCCTTGTAGAGCTTGGAGGCGGCATACCCCTCGAGTACAGTCCACTGACCAGAGCCAAACATGCCGACGGTGGACTTGCCGTCCCCGCGTGCATGGTCATTGGCCAGGGCCGCTTTCCACTTCTCGGCCATGATGTCGAGTGCCTCATCCCAGCTGACCGGCTCGAAGCTGCCGTTCTTGTCATACTTGCCATCGGTCTGGCGAAGCAGAGGCTGGGTCAGACGGTCCTTGCCGTACATGATCTTGGAGAGGAAGTACCCCTTGATACAGTTCAGACCACGGTTAACCGGTGCATCCGGATCACCCTGGGTTGCGACCAGGCGGCCGTCACGGGTGCCGACCAGGATACTGCAGCCGGTACCGCAGAAGCGGCAGGGGGCCTTGTCCCAGCGAATACCGTCGGAGTCATAGCCATCTTTGGCCTGAGAGACGACGGGGATGCCGCTGATACCGACTGCAGCAGCAGTGGCAGCAACAGCGTTGGACTTGATAAAGTCCCTTCTAGAGATTCCCATAGATACTTCTCCTCGTTTTTATTGGACTTGAATGGTTTGAGGAAGGGGGGCGTGGCGCCTCCTCTGCCTGTTTCCCTCCGAGAATAACCAACAATAACAGTTGGTTATTCCCACATAAAATAATATGTGAAGGCGTTTTATCTCAAAAACTATAGGAGGCGTCAACCACTATCAGTCGATACTGGTTGATCTAGGTCACATCAGAGGGTTACTCGTCAGGGTCATAGGGCATCTGATGGGCGATCCCCTTGTGGCAGTCGATGCAGGTATCTCCCTCCTCCATCGCGCCGGGGTGACTCTCCTGCGAATTCTCGCTCTGCCAGTCGAAGCGCATTGCGCTGTAGTCGTGGCAGTTGCGGCACTCCCGGGAGTCGGACTGCTCCATCGAGGACCAGACCCGTTTTGCCATCTCCATCCGCTTGGACTCAAACTTCTCCGGAGTATCGATCGATCCAGTCATCCAGTAGTAGAGCTCCTTGGTTGCATGAATCTTGCGGTTGAGCTTTGCGGTCCAGTCCCTGGGGACATGGCAGTCGGAGCAGACCACCCGTACCCCGGTGCGGTTTCTGTAGTGGACGGTCTGCTTGTACTCCTGGTAGACATTCTGCTCCATCTCGTGACAGGAGATACAGAACGTCATGGTGTTGGTGTACTCCATGAAGGTGTTGAAGCCACCCCAGAAGATCACGCCTCCAATGCCACCTATCAGCAGAATCGCAAGGAGTCTGTGTGGGGTCGGGTTGTTGCAGAACCGGGCAAAGAGCTTGCTCACTTGGGGTTTCGGGGAGGCCATGGTGGCCTATGATACCTACTCTTTTGCTGCCAGTGTCTTGATGTAGGTCACCATCTCCCAGATCTGTCGTTTCCTGAAGACCAGTTTGTAGCTGGGCATCGCACTGCGTCCAGTACGGATCTTCCAGAACAGATCCCCGGCACTGTGGTGGTCAGCGGAGTGGGTCAGATTGGTCGGTTTTCCGCGGATGATTCCTGAGACGGCCGGATTTCCGATTCCATCATGACCATGGCACTGGGTACAGAACTGGTTAAACAGTTTCTTGCCTGCAGCAATGTTTTCCGGGCTGGCAGACATCGGGTTGGGGCGTGCCGCTGCACCCTTGGGGGCATTCCATGCCTTGGTGTGGTCATCACCACCATGGGCAAAGAGGGTGGTGGGGGCTGCAACTGCAGCCAGCGAGATGGAAATTCCAGCGATAAGTGGTTTCAGCATGGGGCTCCTCCTGATGTTCTTCCTGGTTAAAGCCCCTGCATGGTGTATGGGCAGGGTGGTGGTTGTCAAGAAAACTGCAGATAAAAAAATCCTCTCATCCATCCATGGATAAGAGGATTCGGTGTGATGGTCTCACACTCCCCCTTTGGTTCTTGCGCAAATCCATCTGCGAACTCTTCTATTCCCCCAATTGAAAAGGTATCACTGCGGCAAGGTGTGACGCGGATTGTACAGAAGAGGAGATTTGATAAAACTAAGAGTTACTTAGTACACAACTACCACTGATGGCTGTTACTCCGCGACATAGAGGTTGAACAGGTCGGGCTCGATGCGGTAGGGGAACTGGAGGTTGAACTCCAGTTCAAAGGGTTTCTGGATGGGGCCAATATCGGCACCGAGCAGGATGTCATCTGCCGATGGGCGCAGAAAGCGCATGGTCTCTGGCTCCTCTTCGCTGTCCGGGATAACACGAACCATCCCCAGTAGCTGGCGGGCGGCATGTACCTCCTGGGTAAAGGAGTTGTAGAGGACCACCTGGGCACCGCACTGATCCGAGTAGACAAACTCCACATGGTGGATGCCGTTGGGTGCCATAAAGAAGCTGCCGCCATAGCGGGCATTGTGGTCCGAGTGGCTGGAGATCAGTGGGGTCTTGCAGTATCGCTCCTCTCCCACCCGGTAGTCGGCACCGCCACCAATCCGTTCCGCACTCTCCTCTACGGTAATGCCGTGAAGACAGGGGTCAGCAAGAAGGGCGCCCTGATCTGCGCGCCTCTCTCCCCCCAGCCCGATCACGATCGGCATCACGATCAGCAGTGCCATCAGCACCCTTGTCATTGCTCCTCCCTCTCCCCTGAACTGCTGCTCCTGGGGGTGATAGTACCCCTATTGCCGGTCAGGAGTCCATCCGCCCGATGGCACAGCTGACAAAGGAGACCGCCTTCGCCTTGACATGACCCAGCCCCTCAACACTCCCCTGTTTGGGGTAGCCGAGTGCCAGCAGGGTCTCTCCGATGAGATCCTCCTGTCCCTCGACTGTCGAGGTGGCGGTAATGCGGCCCAGCTCAATATCGACCTCAACCTGATCGAGATCATGGGTCTCGATCAATCTCTTCTGGATGGTATTGGCGCACCCGCCGCATTTGATGTTCTCGACATCGATGGTGTATTCCATAATCCTGCTCCACTACAATGGTTTGATGGAGCACATTTTACTCTATCTTCTGGTGGGAGGCCTTGCCGGAATCCTTGCCGGGCTACTGGGCGTGGGGGGTGGATTGGTGATTGTCCCTTTTCTTGCGTGGATCTTTCTGCAGCATATGGGGGAGACCCCGTGGCTGATGCATCTGGCGATTGGCACCTCGCTCGCCACCATTGTGGTGACCTCGCTCTCCTCCATTGCTGCCCACCACGGAAGGGGGGCGGTGCGTTGGGATCTCTTCCGGTTGTTGATTCCCGGCATACTGCTGGGGGGGTGGATTGGGGCTGTTGCAGCCCGCTCGATTGATACCCACGCTCTGCAGACCTTTTTTGCATTTTTTGAGCTCATGGTAGCGCTACAGATGGGGCTGGATCTGCGGCCGCGTGCCCATGGCAAGCTTCCGGGGCGAATCGGAAACGCTCTTGCGGGAGGGGTGATCGGCGCCGTCTCTGCGCTGGTGGGGATTGGTGGGGGGACCATGACGGTTCCCTGGCTACTCTGGCACCGGGTCAGGGTGCATCAGGCGGTGGGAACCTCTGCTGCCGTGGGGCTGCCGATCGCCATTGCTGGAGGCGCGGGATTTCTCTGGGGAGGGTGGGGTATTCCCGGTCTGCCGCAGTGGAGTAGCGGCTTTATCTATTGGCCCGCCTTTCTTGGGATTGTGGTGATGAGTGCAGCAATGGCCCCACTGGGGGCACGGCTGGCACACTGGCTTCCGGCGCTGCAGCTGAAGAGGCTCTTCGCACTCTTTCTGCTCTTTCTCTCCATTCGGATGTTTCTGGGGTAGAAGCGGGTTGTGGCGGGCGAAAAAAAGGCACAGCCAACGGCTGTGCCTTCAGGGATACTGCGAATTATAGGTTTAGTGCTCTCTGCTATCGAGCTGGGGAGCTCTCGGTTCTGACATCGGTGTCACCCTTCAGGCGGGCATTCTCGGCGGCATCCATGTCGGCCTCGGCACTTGAGGAGCCCTTGCCGGAGGCATTGATGGACATGCTGAAGTTACCCTCGGCATCGCCAGAACCCTTGCCTGCCCCACGACCACGGGTATCCATGGCGCCATCCGCTGAACCGGCTGCAGCACCGGACTGATTGTCATCACCGCTCATAAATGCAACGGCACTGGTTGTGGCAAACAGCATTGCCACCATTGTGATCAAGATCTTCTTCATGACTTCTCCTTACTGGTGTTCAATCATTATTGTTGTTGCTGACTCGAGTTCAGCCTCGTAACCATAACAAACAATTGAATTCTTGAATAGTGACTCGTTCTGGTTACTGGCAGCCAGGGGGTGATCTGCCATATGAGCCATAAAAGGTGATGCTGCTATAGCAGTGCGATTAGCAGAAATACCAGCAGTGTTGCCAGTGTGAGCCCACCGAAGAAGTAGAGCCCAATGCAGGCGATGTCGCTACAGAATCGTGTCAGATTTTTCATTGCCCCCTCCATCTACGGAATCCTACGGCGGAGGGGCGGGAGAGTGGAATACGTAATAATACGTATTCTGTGTGGTTATTATTGAGAGGGAACTCTGGATAGTTGGCGCTTAGCCGCCGGTCATGTTCATGAAGCGGACGGTCTGTTCCTTGCCCTCATTGAACTCATGGCGTTCCGGTTTCAGGGTCAGCGCGTGGTGGATTGCCTCCCTGATCTCCTCATCCGAGGCTCCGCCACGCAGCAGGGGGCGTAGCTCAAATTTCTCATCCTGACCCAGACACATGTAGAGCGTGCCATCGGTAGAGAGACGGACCCGGTTGCAGGTCTCGCAGAAGTGTTGGGAGATTGGGGTAATGAACCCGAAGTGAAGATCGGTCCCCTTGACCTTGAAGTAGCGTGCAGGACCACCACCCGGCATCACACTGGGAATCAGGTCAAAACGCTGCTCCAGCTCCCTGCGGATCACCTCAAGGTCCAGATAGTGGGAGTCCTTGGTGCGACAGCCGGTGTTGCCGATCGGCATGGTCTCGATAAAGCGCAGGGTGAAGCCGTGCTCGATACAGAATTCAACCATATCACCCAGCTCATCATCGTTGATCCCCTTCATCGCAACCGCATTGATCTTGATGGGGGCGAAGCCGGCCTCCCTGGCGGCCATCAGGCCATCAATCACCTTGCTCAGTTTGCCACCGGTAATCTGCCTGAACTTCTCGGGGTTGAGACTGTCGAGGCTGACATTGATTCGGCTGACACCGGCATCCTTGAGCGGTTGGGCAAAGTTCTTCATGCTGACGCAGTTGGTGCTCAGGGAGAGATCCTCGATCCCGTCGAGGCCGGAGAGGCGCTGAGTCAGCTCTGTAATCCCCTTGCGGACCAGTGGTTCACCACCTGTCAGGCGGACCCGGCTGACCCCCATCTCACCAAACAGCCCGACAACACGCTCGATCTCATCGAAGGTGAGCCAGTCATCCGGTGCCTCATAATCATCAAAGCCCTGGGGCATGCAGTAGACACAGCGCAGGTCGCAGCGGTCGGTGACCGACAGACGCAGGTAGTCGATCTTTCTGCCAAATGGATCTTTTAGCTCCGGTCTCATAAGCTGTTCTGTCTACGCTCTCTTCCCCTGATTAAGGGAGATAGAAGCAGTTCTTGTGCCAACAGGGGAGAAAATCGCCTCTATCTCTGTGTAATCAGGTGGTTAAATCTGTTGTTCCTCTATTCCAAAATTTCCGGCATCTCGTAAATGGAACAATCCGTTCACTTTTCCGCTGTCTGACCTTATCGGTTATTGAATGGATTGTCCCAGAGAGGGGTACCACTGTATTTGATCTGGCTCAATTTTAGTGGGGTGCCGGATGGGCAGCGGTGGCCTCATTCATCGCCTTCTCCTCCATCTCCAGCTTCTTCTTGATGACGACCTTGTACTCCTTTGCCAACTCCTGGTTGGGGTCCAGTACCAGTGCCTGATTCAGCATCGCCTCAGCAAGCTCCAGTGCTCCCGATTTCTGGTAGAGGATAGCGAGAGAGATGAAGAGCTTGGGATCCTCTGGAGAGAGATTGATGGCACTCTGCATTGTCTTGATCCCCCTGGCGTAGTCCTGCTTCAGCAGATAGATGCCAAGCAGCTTGCGGTGTGCCTCCAGGGAGCCGGGATCCTGCTCGATCACCTTTTGCAGAATTTTTTCAGCCTTCCCGAGCAGTTGTGCCCTCTTCAGGGAGTTGATCTCCATCGGTACAGCCTGTACATAGAGCTCAATCGCCTCCGGAATACCTGCGCTTTCCTGTGTGTCACCCACGGATGCAGCCAGTGATTGTGAGAGGCCCAGGGCCAGAGCGAGGGCTGTTGCCGTCAGGGTCTTGTGTACTGCTTTCATGCTTCTCATCCTCCTTGAGAATAGTGGTTGTTCTCTTTTCAGTCTATACCTATTGAGAGCGGTCCGTAAAGTAGGATTTGAGCAGCTCCGCAATTTCCAGCTCATCCTCCATGGTTGCATATTGCAGCGGGGTGATCCCCAGGTCATCGGCCAGCTCCGGGTTGGCGCCCCACCCCAGCAGCAGCTTGACCGACTCAATATGGCCAGCAGTAACCGCCTTCTGTAGCGGGGTGATTCCATATTCACTCTGTCGATTGATGTCGGCACCCGCCTCCAGAAGCTTCTGGATAATGTCCAGGTGTCCCCCCTGTGACGCCTTGTGGAGGGCGGTCTCGCCGGGTCTGGAGGTGATATCCACCCGGCTTCCCGCAGCAAGCAGCAGATCAATGATCTCCGGGTAGCCATGGTAGGCGGCCCGGTGCAGTGGGGTCTCGCCGGAGCGGGTGCGGGGGTAGAGTGGGGCGGAGCTGCTCAGCAGCTGCTGAACCAGCAGCGCCTCCCCCTGGTTGACGGCATCGAGCAGGTCGGGTGTTGCCACTGTGTTGAGTGGAAAGAGCAGAAAGAGGATCAGGGTGGAGTGTCGCATTGTCTTTGTAGTTCGGCGGGTTGGGTGAGAGAATGGATTATTATGACTATTGCCGGAAATTATAGTGTCCAGCCAGACCATTGCCTACCCGATTGAGGATCGACTCTATCTCAGTATTACCGACCGCTGCACCCTGGTCTGTGACTTCTGTCCCAAGACCCAGGGGAGTATGCAGGTCCACGAGTATGACCTGAGCGCGGACCATCGTCCCGAACTGGATGAGGTTGTTGAGGCCATTGGAGACCCTGCCGACTATGCACAGGTGGTCTTTTGCGGCTTTGGGGAGCCGACCCTGCGGCTGAAATTTCTGCTGGAGGTGGCACGCTGGATCAAGCAGCATGGGGGGAGTACCCGGATCAATACCGATGGACTGGCCAGTCTGGTCCACAAGCGCAATGTGGTACCAGAGATGGCGGGAGTGATTGATGAGCTCTCGGTCTCCCTCAATGGGCAGGATGAGGCGACATACAATCGCCACTGTCAGCCTCAGCTGGAGGGCTCCTTTGAGGCGCTGCTCGATTTTCTGCGTGAGGCGGGAGAGGTGATTCCGGTGGTTACGGCAACGGCCATTGATGGATTGGAGGGGGTGGACATTGATGCATGTCAACAACTGGCAACCGAGTGTGGTGTAGGATTCCGGGCACGCAGTCTGGATGTTGTGGGCTGAGCGCTGCTGGTGGAGAGAGGCGGCCATGTGAGGGAAGAGCAATTGGAGAACCAGAGCGTCTGAAAACGGTCTGTTCATTAAGTGATGTTTGGATATCTAAAAAAGAGAAAAGAGGGTGGGGAGAAGGGGCGACAGCCGGAGCGCGGAGTCAGTCGCGCCCAGTTTCTGCGTGGTGATGTCAGCGGCAGGAACCGCCCCTTTCGTCCCCCCTGGGCGCTGGATGAGTTTGAGTTTACCGAGAGCTGCACCCGCTGCGGCGAGTGCATCACCCACTGTCCGGAAAAGATCCTGCTCGAGGGGCGCGGCAAGTTTCCGGTGGTTGAGTTCAAGCGGGGGGAGTGCACCTTCTGCGAGGAGTGTGTCACCCGCTGTGAGCCCAGGGCGCTGCGCTTTCTCTCCGAGGAGGAGCATGGCCTCCCCTGGGATCTGGAGGTTCGGGTCAACCACACCTGTATTGCCCAGAAGGGGGTGGTCTGCCAGATCTGCGGGGATCAGTGTCTGGAGGGGGTGTTCCGTTTTCGCCCCCGGGTGGGCGGGGCACTGCAGATGGAGATGAGTGCGGAAAAGTGTACCGGCTGTGGTGCCTGTATTGCCCCCTGTCCGGTTGATGCGTTAACGTTGCACCACCGGGACAACAGCAAGGAGCAGAGCAGTGGCACGTGATCTCATTGGCAGGGCGGCAGTGAGGGAGAAGGGGTGGATCCGTTCCCACAAGTGGCTGCTGATGCGCAGGGCCTCCCAGCTCTCGATCATCGGGCTCTTTCTGCTGGGGCCACTGGGCTCGATCTGGTTCCTCGGAGAGCTGGAGGAGGAGCTCTGGCTGATCAAGGGTAACCTGGTCTCCAGCGTGGTGCTCGATACCGTCCCCCTGACCGACCCCTTTGTCTACCTGCAGACCCTCTTTGCCGACCAGGCCTTTGAGACCACCGCCCTGATCGGGGCGCTGATTGTGCTCCTCTTCTACCTTGCAGTCGGGGGCAGGGTCTACTGCTCCTGGGTCTGCCCAATGAACATGGTGACCGACAGTGCCTCCTGGCTGCGGCGCAAACTGGGGCTGAAGAGAAAGTGTGATCTCTCCCCCAATATCCGCTTCTGGCTCCTCGGTCTGGTGATGATCCTGGCACTGATGAGCGGCAAGCTGCTGTGGGAGCTGGTCAACCCGGTCACCCTGCTGCAGCGCAGCATCTTCTACGGCTTTGGGCTGGGGTGGATCATGGTGGTGGGGATCTTTCTCTACGACCTGCTCTGGAGTCGCAACGGCTGGTGTGGCCACCTCTGTCCGATGGGGGCCTTCTATAGCCTGCTCGGAAGATTCAGCCTGCTGCGGATACGTACCGCCAGGCGTGAGGCGTGTGATGACTGCATGGACTGCTTTGCGGTCTGCCCCGAGCCCCAGGTGATCCGCCCGACCCTCAAGGGCGAGGAGGGGGCGAGTGTGGTGATCGATGAGTCGCAGTGTACCAACTGCGGGCGCTGTATCGATATCTGTGGACCCGATGTGTTCCGTTATGGTGGTCGTTTTGGAGACCATACAAAAAGATATAAATAGCCCCTCTGCAGCGTGATGTAGGTCAATTATTTGTCATGCTCCTTCAATTGAAGGGTTGAATAACCCCACTAGATAGAGTTATCCTCGCCGTTACTCGCGATAGGAGGAGGTGTCGCTTCGAAGAATTACCAAGATCCCTCCATCTTGAGTGAGTAGATAGATATCTATGTTCAACAATAAAATGGGAGGAAATTCTATGTTCCTTAGAGCGTTAACCGGCGCACTGCTCCTCCTTGGTATGACTTCAGCCAATGCTGCAGTCAGTGAAGTTCCGGCGGTAATGTCGGACGAGACCAAGGAGTGTGTAGCGTGTCATAAGAAGAATAACCCCGGTCTGGTTCAGATGTGGGGTGCAAGCAAGCACTACGGTGCCAACGTAGGCTGTTACGAGTGTCACGCGGCGGATGCCACGGATGTCGATGCCTTTGTCCATGATGACAAGAAGGTGAAGAAGCATATCTCCATCATTGTCTCCCCTGCCGACTGTGCAAACTGTCACGAGAAGGAGGCCGATGAGATGGCCCACTCTCACCATGCAGAGGCGGGCAAGATCATGGGTTCTCTCGATAACCTGCTGGCTGAGGTGGTTGAGGGTGACAACGGTATGGTTACACCAGCCTTCCCTGACGGTATCTCTGCAGCGGCAGTCAATGGTTGCTGGCAGTGTCACGGTTCCCCCGTGCGGATGGTTCCTGGCGAGCCTGGCATGCTGGATCCAGCGACCTGGCCCAACACCGGTATTGGCCGTATCAACCCTGACGGTACCAAGGGTACTTGTGCAGCGTGTCACTCACGCCACCAGTTCTCTGCCGCGCAGGCGCGTCAGCCCGAGAACTGCGGCAAGTGTCACATGGGTCCAGACCATCCACAGATGGAGATCTACAACGAGTCCAAGCATGGTATCGCCTATCGCGCAAATCGCGAGAAGATGAACATGGAGAACTCCAAGTGGATCGTCGGTGAGGACTACTGGGTAGCCCCAACCTGTGCCACCTGTCACATGAGTGCGACCAAGAAGCAGGATATTACCCATAACGTGGGTGATCGTGTGAGCTGGAACAACCGTCCACCGGTCTCCAAGAAGCAGGGCTGGGTTGCCGGTACTGCAAGTTGGGAGGATCGTCGTGATGCGATGAAGGATGTCTGTCAATCCTGTCACGAAGAGGGTTGGGTCGACAACTGGTACATCCAGTATGACGGTCTGGTTGAGATGTACAACCGTAAGTATGCGAAGCCTGGTCTGGCGCTGATGAAGGCGGCCAAGCCTCTCATTCCGAAGCCCAAGTTCTCCAGCAAGATCGACTTCGTCTGGTTCGAGATCTGGCACCATGAGGGACGTCGTGCACGTATGGCGGCTTCCATGATGGGTCCGGATATCACACACTGGGAAGGTACTTACGACCTCGCCAAGAACTTCTACACCGAGCTGGTTCCTGAGATCAAGGAGCTGATTGAGCACGGCAAGCACGGTAGTGCGGAAGATCAGGCGGCAGCGGCTAATCTGGAGAAGGTTCTCCATGAGGTCCTGAGCTCGAAGCCACACCAGTGGTTCATCGGCAAGGAGGATGCCAAGAAGGCTGCTGAGCGTAAGAAGCGTCAGGCTGAGTTCAAGGCGAGATATGGTAAGGTCAAGCACTAAGACCTGAACTACTCTGCTAGAACACGCTAGTAAGACGGAGACCCTCCACCCCTCACGGGGTGGAGGGTTTTTTCATGGGGGAGTGGTTTTCCGGGTTTAACACGGGCGCAAAAAAAACGGCGGGAGCAGAGGTTCCGCCGTTGATGTTTTTCTGTGCCCCCCTTCTGAGGTGCGTTTGCTCTTCTACTGTTCGCCGCTGGTAATCCCCTCGCGGATGGCCCAGACAATCAGTTCGTTGCGGGTGGAGAGCCCCAGCTTCTTGAGGATATGTTTTGCGTGGACCTTGGCGGTCCAGACCGAGATGCCGAGACGATCTCCCACCTCCTGGTTGGAGAGGCCGTCCGCAATCAGTCGCAATACCTCTTCCTCGCGGTTGGTAAGATTGAGCTCCGGCAGGTTGTCCTTGTCCGGGCGGGATTGGGTGAGAATCTTGGAGACCTCGGGGCTGACAATGGTGACTCCATGCATCACCTGAATCAGGTGGTCGACAATCTTCTCCGGATCGGTGTTCTTCAGTAGATAGCCGTCCGCCTTGTTGCGGAAGGCCTGGATGATGTTCTGCGGGTTGTCGGAGACGGTGAGGATCACAACACGGATATCGGGCCAGCTCTTCTTGATCTTCTTGAGGGTGGTGAGGCCGTCCATCTCGCTCATGTTGAGGTCGAGTAGCACCATGTCGGGCTGCTTCTGCTTGATCATCTTCAGCCCCTCGGCACCACCATCGGCCTCCCCATGGAGTGTGATTCCCTCGTGTAGCTCGAGCAGCTGGATGATCCCCTTGCGGATCAGTGGGTGGTCATCGATCAGTAACAGGGAGATGGGTGTGGATTCGCTCATTGTATTCTTCTCTGGCCTCTGGTTGCCTGAACAGTGGACGAGCGTCTGCTGCTCAGAATCGTGGATTCATTCTCTTTTTGTAATATCCACCCGGAGTATAGTGGAACATGGAGGAGGAGCACCAATACTTTATTGAATTACAGGTTCTCTGCTCTCTTCTTCAGAGTCTGCTCTCCTGGCTTAGTGCCGGGGTAAAGGTCAGTCTGACTCCGGTCCCGCCGGTGGCCATCTGCTGGATTGAGAAGACCCCCTTGATGCTCTCTGCCCGCTCCTCCATGGTTTTGAGGCCAAAGTGGTTGGTGCGGTGGGGATCATCGGGGATTCCGGCCCCATTGTCCTCGATGGTCAACAGGATATCTCCACTCTCCCTCTCCTGGTCGAGGATAATGGTTCCGCGCGTGGCTCCGGCATGCTTGATGATGTTGGAGACCGCCTCCTGGATGATCTGGATCAGGTGGACCTCCTCATTATGGGTAAAGGAGAAGTCCGGGATATGGTTCTCAAACAGCAGTTCCACACCACTCCTTTCCATCTGTCGGTTGATGATCTCCTCAACGGCGGCGGTTAACCCCTCTGGGTTGACCTTGATACGGAAGGTGGAGATCAGCTCCCGCAGTTGTCGGTCTGCGGTGTTGTTGGTCTCTGCAAGCTCCTCGATCACCGGAAGAAGCTCTGTCGCAGGAGCGCCACGCCGGGTGAATGTTCTGATTCGGCTGATCTGGATCTTGAGGTAGAAGATGGATTGGGCCAGGGAGTCATGCAGCTCCTGGGCGATGGTGTTGCGCTCCTCCATCAGGGTGATGCGGTTGGACTCCTCGATTAGCGCCTGGGTCTTCTCCATGATCCGCTCCTCCAGCTCTGCATAGGTGGCAGAGAGGTCGGAGTTCATCAGATTGAAGGCCCTTGCCAGTTCGCCGAGCTCATCCTCTCGCACATATTTTGCCTGTCTGGAGAAGTCTCGCTGGCGTACCCGCTCCGCAATCCGCAACAGATCCTTGAGTGGCAGCAGGATACGGTAGTAGAGGAGGAAGGGGGCGGCCATGATGGAGAGCAGCAGCAGGGGGAGGGAGATGTACTCGATGTCACGCAACAGCTGGATCTTGGACTCGGTCTGCTCCTCGATCAGCTTTACCATGTTGTTGATGTTGAAGACAAAATCCTCAATCCGCAGCAGGTACTGCTGCTGGTAGTCGGCGTGGATTTTGCCAACATCTACTGGAGAGAGCTCAGGGTCAGCCAGTTGTCGAATATAGTCGGTCAGGATCGGTTTGATCTGATTGAACCACTGCCCATGGACCGAGAGGTAGAGTGTACGGAGTGGATTCTCCTCCAGGATCGGCTTTGCTTTACCGTCCCGAGTCATGGAGGCCTGCCTGGGGATCGTCTCCAGCAGGTTGGGGTGGTTCAGCTGCTGCTCAAAGCGGCGGATCAGTCCCTGGATCTTTCTGGTTGAGAGCTCCGTACCATCCCCCGTCTGGTTGATCTGGGTTGCAATACGGTAGGAGTACATGCGCAGTGATCCAGAGATATTGATTGCTGAGGCGGCACCCTGTGTGGTCTGGGTAATAAAGACCGAACTGGTTATGCCGACCACCGCTAACAGACTGATTACCGAGAGAATAATACCTGTCTGCGCGAGCAGGGAGAAGCGGGGTGTCGTGCTCATGGGTGTGGACTTTACCCTGTTTTTGAGTGCTGCTCCAAGAAACCTTCAAGAAAATCCTTGACACATGTTTAGTAATCAATTAATATCTTGAAAACTGATTAGTTCAGTATGGTTTTTCGACTCCTCCATCCTCCTTTGGTGGTATTGGCGCAATCCTCGGATTGCGCCTTTTTTTTGGTTCTGGGAATGGTGGAGGGAAATGGCATATAATCTCCGGCTCATATTTACTGGTGAATACCGAGCTGACTTATAGTACACTGAAAAGGTCAGGTATTCGATTTTCTTAATTATCAGGAGCAGGGCAATGGCTTACAGCGACAAGGTCATGGACCATTATGAGAACCCTCGTAATGTAGGAGTGCTGGACAAGGACGCCGATGATGTCGGAACCGGCATGGTGGGTGCACCCGCCTGTGGTGATGTGATGAAGTTGCAGATTCAGGTGGATCAGGATGGTGTCATTGAGGATGCAAAGTTCAAGACTTACGGCTGTGGCTCTGCCATCGCCTCCAGCTCTCTGGTGACCGAGTGGGTCAAGGGGAAGACACTGGAGGAGGCACAGCAGATCAAGAACTCCGAGATTGCCGAGGAGTTGGCGCTCCCTCCGGTCAAGGTGCACTGCTCCGTGCTGGCTGAGGATGCGATCAAGGCAGCGGTTGAGGATTACCAGTCCAAGAAAAAGTAGGGTACCTGCGCTCAACAGCGCTGCAACTGTTTACTGCCAGGACCGGGCCTACCCTCTTCTGCGCCCCCGTTTTCTTGGGCTCCAGCGGCTGATCGATTGAATCACCTCGAGGTAGGGGATCTCTGCGATACTGCCGAACCGGGAGCTGGCCTCCCCGATCAGTTGGTGAATGTCGACAGAGGTGCCCCTCTCCCCGAGCGTGTTCTGAAGTCCATCGATTCCCCCGCACTGAATCCTGAGTTCCATGTTGCTGGTCATCTGTTGTGGTAGTTGGGTAACCCCCAGGGCGAAGCGGCTCTGTTGGTGAAGTTGATCCGAGAACGCCTTGCACTGCTGTTGGGCGCTCTCCCGGGTGCACTGGATCCCGTGGCGCTCGGCGATATGGAAACTTTCAGCATGGCTGCAGCCGGATTGTCCATTGAGAAGGGCCTTTGAAAAGGGGCAGACTGGGCTTTTTTTCACGGGAACGGTGATGATTGCTGAGTAAAAAGGTTGGTTAATTGAGAGTCTAGCAGATGTTTTTTCTGCTGTCAGGTGTTTCTTATTAACCTACTGAATAATAAGAATAAACTGAGTATTCCATGGTTTTCTATAATCAATTTTTTCAATTCATCATCAGTCCATCATAAAATTATCTTTAACCAATAAGGCGAGCTTATATCAAAAGAAGATTTCCCTGCTTGAATGGTGTAGCAGAGGAGATAGAGTTGCACGGCTGATTAAACCAGAGTGGTCGGGGTTGGGGGCAGTGATGCCGGTACCCCGGTAGACAACCTGAGTCGTTCAACAGTTGAGTGACCCTATATAGAAAGGAAACTATGTCAAATCTAGTCAATCCACACGGTGGCGGTGAGTTGAAGCCACTACTGCTTGAGGGAACTGCGCTTGAGGATGAGAAGGCGCGTGCGGAAACACTTCCCAGGATCAATATTACTTCACGTGAGGCCGGTGACATCTACATGATGGGTATCGGTGGATTTACTCCACTGGACGGCTTCATGAACCATGCAGACTGGAAGGGGGTCTGTGACAACTACACCATGGAGAGTGGCCTCTTCTGGCCCATCCCGGTAACACTCTCTACCGATGCTGCAACTGCCGAGAGTGCCCCTGAGGGGTGCGATGTTGCCCTGGTTGATGGCGAGAGTGGCGAGATTGTTGCCACCATGACCGTCACCGAGAAGTACGGCATCGACAAAGAGCATGAGTGCATGTCTGTATACAAGACGACAGACCTCGAGCACCCTGGTGTCAAGATGGTGATGGATCAGGGTGATGTCAACCTGGCAGGCTCCATCAAGGTGCTCTCACTGGGCGGGTTCCCAGAGACCTACGGTGAGCAGTTCATGACTCCGGAGCAGACCCGTGCGCTGTTTGAGTCCAAGGGGTGGAATACTATTGCAGCATTCCAGACCCGGAACCCTATGCACCGTTCGCATGAGTATCTGGCCAAGATTGCAGTAGAGACCCTGGATGGTGTTCTGGTCCACTCTACACTGGGCAAGCTGAAGGAGGGAGATATCCCTGCAGAAGTGCGCTCCGAGGCGATTCAGACACTGATCGACAACTACTTTGTACCCAACAGTGTGGTGCAGGCCGGTTATCCGCTGGATATGCGTTTTGCCGGTCCTCGTGAGGCACTGCTGCACGCAGTCTTCCGCCAGAACTATGGCTGTTCACACCTGATTGTGGGTCGTGACCACGCAGGTGTGGGTGACTACTACGGTCCATTTGATGCGCAGTCGATTTTTGATGAGATCCCTGAGGGCTCCCTGGAGACTCAGCCTCTGAGGATTGACTGGACCTTCTGGTGTCATGCATGTGGCGGCATGGCCTCAATGAAGACCTGCCCACATGGCAAGGATGACCGTGTACTGCTTTCGGGCACCAAGGTACGCAAGATGCTGTCTGAGGGCGAGGATCTTCCCGCAACATTCAGTCGTCCGGAAGTGGCTGCGGTACTCAAGAAGTACTATGCCGGGCTGAGTGATGATGAGAATGTAAAGATTGAGATGAAGGGGCACTCTGCCCAGTAGCTCGTTCTTGGTTATTGAATATCCATTTTTGATTTTTTATTAAGAGGAAAATACTATGTTAAGTAATACCCCTATCGCTTCATTGCTGGATGCAGGTATCTCACTTGAGTCCATGCAGATGTATGTGATTGTAATGGTTGCGCTGGTTGTCGTCATGACAGTGCTGGATATGATGCACAAGAAGAGCGCTCAATACTTCTTCGAGAATGCCGATAAGGCAAAGAAGAATGCAACAAAAACTGCCCCTGCAGGTTCAATCCTGGTCAAGACCATTGTTACCGATGTGGCACTCTCCGGAGAGTTCTGCAACCAGACACGTCGCCTTGTCCACCTGTTGACCATGTATGGCTTTATCTCATTCTGTGCAACCACTGCAATGATGATCTTTGGCAATAATGCTGCAGATTCAACCCTGAATCTCTTCTGGCACCTGGGTGCGCTCAGCCTGTTTGTCGGTAGCTGGTGGTTCTGGTTTGTATTCAAGGTTGATGTGGCTGCCGAGGGCAACACCTGGACCAACATCAAGATCAAAAGAGATCTGTTCAGCCTCTCACTGATGGCGACCTCTACAACTGCTCTGGGCTGGTCACTGACTGGCGGAGGCACCGGAATCTGGTTTGTTCTGGTAATCCTCTCCACAGCCTCACTGTTTGGTGGTGTCTACTGGTCCAAGTTCTCCCATATGTTCTTCAAGCCTGCCGCAGCTTATAACAAGCGTGTGGTTCATGCGGATGGTTCCAACGAGAATCTGCCCGAGATCCCTGATCTGTCAGACCCTGCAACACATGCACGCTATCCGGACATCCCGGAGTACATGGGCAAAAACCCTGGTTACATGGGGCTCGGCATCAAGAACGAAGAGCCAAACCATTACTGATCTAAAGATTAATCGAAACGAAAAGGAAAGATTATGCCTACTTTTGTATATATGACTCGTTGTGATGGATGCGGCCACTGTGTTGATATCTGTCCATCCGACATTATGCATATCGATGATAAATATCGTCGTGCCTACAATATTGAGCCCAACATGTGTTGGGAGTGCTACTCATGCGTGAAGGCCTGCCCTCACCATGCTATTGATGTTCGTGGCTATGCCGACTTCGCCCCTCTGGGCCATTCGGTTCGTGCGGATCGTGATGAGGAGAAGGGTGTTATTGCCTGGCGCATCAAGTCCCGCAACGGTGAGATGGACCTGAATCTGCTGGCTCCAATCACAACCAAGCCCTGGCGTGAGCATATTCCTCAGCTGGCTGATGTTGCTGCGCCAACTGCTGAGCAGCGTGCTGACGACCAGCGTCTCTATAACGAACCTAAATACATTCGTCTCGATGATGGTGGTCTGCACACTCTCGAGTCCAATGGTCTGATCATGAAAGAAGGGGTGTATCACTAATGGCTTACAAAACGATCGTAGAAGACAATATCGATATCCTGGTAGCGGGTGCAGGACTCGGCGGTACCGGTGCGGCCTGGGAGGCACGCTTCTGGGGCCAGGACAAGAAAATCGTCATCGCCGAGAAGGCAAACATCAACCGTTCCGGTGCTGTTGCACAGGGTCTCTATGCAATTAACTGCTACATGGGAACCCGTTTCGGTGAGAACAATCCAGAGGATCACGTTCGCTATGCACGTATCGACCTGATGGGTATGGTTCGTGAGGACCTCGCCTTTGATATGGCACGTCACGTGGATTCTGCTGTACACCAGTTCGAGGAGTGGGGCATGCCGATCATGCGCAACCCGAAGACGGGTGCCTATCTGCGTGAGGGGCGCTGGCAGATCATGATTCATGGTGAGTCCTACAAGCCGCTTGTGGCTGACGCTGCCAAGAAGTCTGCGGACAAGGTCTACAACCGTATCTGTGTTACTCATCTGCTGATGGATGAGAGCAAGGAGAATCGTGTTGCGGGTGCGGTTGGCTTCAACGTCCGTACTGGTAACTACCACGTATTCAAGTCCAAGACCGTTGTTGTTGGTGCCGGTGGTGCATCCAACATCTTCAAGCCTCGCTCTGTGGGTGAGGGTGCGGGACGTGTATGGTACGCGCCATGGTCCTCCGGTTCTGCCTATGGTCTGATGATCCAGGCGGGCGCGAAGATGACTCAGATGGAGAACCGTATCGTACTGGCTCGATTCAAGGATGGATATGGCCCTGTAGGTGCCTACTTCCTCCACCTCAAGACCTACACCCAGAACTGTAATGGTGAGGAGTATGAGTCCAAGTGGTTCCCTGAGCTGCAGAAGATGGTGGGCAAGGAGTATCTCGACCCTGAGGTCTCACACAGAACGCATCGTCCAATCCCAACCTGTCTGCGTAACCACGCACTGATCAACGAGGTCAATGCAGGTCGTGGTCCAATCCACATGGTTACCATGCACTCCTTCCAGGATCCACATCTCGAGGAGATCGGTTGGCATAACTTCCTCGGCATGACGGTTGGTCAGGCTGTACTGTGGGCCGCAACCGACGTGAATCCAAAGTATGAGAACCCTGAGCTGACCACCTCTGAGCCATACGTCATGGGCTCACACGCAACCGGTTGTGGTGCGTGGTGTTCCGGTCCTGAGGATGTCTCTCCAGATGAGTACTTCTGGGGTTACAACCGTATGACGACTGTTGAGGGTCTGTTTGGTGCTGGTGATGCCGTTGGTGGTACGCCACACGCATTCTCCTCCGGTTCTTTCACTGAGGGTCGTCTGGCTGCCAAGGCTGCCTGCAAGTACATTGATGATGGCAAGGCTGATGGAATTGTGGTCTCCGAGAAGCAGGTCAGTGATCGCAAGGAAGAGATCTACAAGCCAATGGAGCACTACACGGTCAACCGCAACCATATCGTTGCCGGTTCCGTTAATCCGAACTACATCAATCCACGTCAGGGGCTGGATCGCCTCCAGAAGCTGATGGATGAGTACGCGGGTGGTGTAACTGTGAACTACATGACCAATGACAAGCTGCTGAATATCGGTCTGAAGAAGATGAAGACTCTGGAAGAGGATCTGGAGAAGGTTGCTGCCTCCGATGTTCATGAGCTGCTGCGCGCATGGGAGCTGAAGCATCGTCTGCTCGCCTCCGAGTCTGTCATGCATCACACTCTGTTCCGCAAGGAGACACGCTGGCCGGGTTACTACTACCGTGGTGACGCGCTGAAGCTGGATGATGAGAACTGGCATGTTCTGACCGTCTCTCGCCGTGATCCGAAGACGGGTGAATACACCATGGAGAAGGCTCCACTGTATCACCTGTTCGATGAGGAGCACGAGGGACAGGAAGACGAGGCAGCCTGATCCATTGATGGATCGGTTCAATAAAGGATCAACATTCGAATGTGCATACACTCGTTTGTTGATCTTTTTTTTGGATCGACCCGGATTGTTATGACTGTGAAGCTGGGAATTCAGGATTTTTGAATGAACATTATCGACAACAGTGACGAGGAGATACTGGAGGTGGGTCTTCCAATGTGGAACGACCTGATCAAGTACTCCAACGAGGGTGAGTATGGAATGTTTACCCGTCACTTCTCCCATGACCTTCTGTTTGGTCTCAATGAGATCGAGGTTGGAAAGCAGTTTGCCAAGAGTCAATTGGCACGAAACCTCTCCGAGGAGTCTGACTACCTCGGGATGATCCGTCGCGGCGAGCATGTCACTGTCCTGTTTCGGGTGCGCAGCACCGAGAAGGAGGGAGAGTGGCTCGGCAGACTGGTACTGGGTTATGAAAATGATCAGGTCAAAATCTTCAGTGCATCCATCTTCTAGTTGTGTAGACCGTTATGAGTGAGACCATACAGGAAAACAAGCTTGTTGAGCTGACCTACCAGGTTCTGGATCAGAAGAGTGGGGCGGTACTGAGCACTGTAGAATTTCCTATTGGTTACCTTCATGGGCAGAGTGAGATTCTCTCCGAGCCCATTATGGAGGCTCTCGAGGGGTGCACTGTTGGTGAGGTGATTGAGGTTCCCATTGAGGGCGATCTGATCTACGGCAAGCGTGATGAGTCTCTGGTCATTACCGATTATCTCGAGAATGTGCCCGAGGCGTACCATGAGGTTGGAACCACCATTGTCATGGAGAATGACAAGGGTGATACCAGGAACTTCCTGGTGACCCGTGTTGATGAGAAGAGCCTGACCATTGATGGCAATAATCCACTCTGTGGACGGGATCTTCTGTTCAAGCTTGAGATTCTCACTGTGCGTGATGCAACCGAGGAGGAGATCGAGTTGGGCGGGCCGGTTGAACCGGAGCCGGATATTGAGAACATGGTAGAATTGGCCCAATCGCAGTAGGTAGCAGTTAACGATCAAGGATTTTTTTATAACAGATATCAGATGGTTTTTAGCTGCAAACCACTTGTAGTGGCCATCATCGATTTTTTTTAGCAAGAGGTGATTTATGAGCGAAGAAAACACAAAACCAACGGTTCCTACAGGTCATGCCCGTTTCGTGACAACCCGTCAGAAAGCGCCGAATGAGCAGGGCTTTGTTGGTTATGAGACAATCTGGGAAGAGTTCCAGAAAGAGGTCCCATACCAGACTCCCAAGAAGCCATAATCTCGGTTTACTTCGGGGAATTAAAAACCCAGCTCAGTGAGCTGGGTTTTTTTGTCTCCCGAACCCTGTGGTGGTACCGGCAACCGGTTGAACAATCGATTCAATAGCCGCCTCTCTGCTGAACGAAACGTTCACATCGCGCTCTTGCGCAACTCAATAATCTGTTGAATAACAAGCTATTGTCTTTGTGGTACAGGACTTGCTTGTAATAACGGATAAATCACGTTGAGAGAGCAGGGGGAGAGGGATGGAGAGGATGATGGATTTGGTGGTCTGCAGATTTTGTGGTTCGGTGGTGAGTGGAGTTGCTCTGGTAACGCTCTTTACGCTGCTAATGAGCCTGTCGGACCGTGGAATCTCCTCATCCGTGGCGCAGCTACTCCTCAACTGATCAATCTTTCCGGGAGGGAGTGCCCAACAGGGAGGTTGGGCAGCATAGAGGAGGAGTGGCTGGACTGCTTCGACATTGGTTCAGCCATCTGACATCAGTTGCCATGGAGGGCAATTGATGTTTTTTTCCTGTAACTGCTACGCTAATCGAAGCAGAAACAGGAGTAGTCTCTACAGGGAAACTGCATGGATCCAAACACCAGTTTCAATATCATCCTGATCACCCTTGCGGTGGTGATCGTTTTGCTTGCCTTTCTCCTGTTCGCCGCATTCTGACCACCAGCAGCTGATCTGTTGACTGGATGGGATCCAGCACAACAAAATCGAGTGGTGGCTACCCGCTCCCCCAGTGTGCAGTTGCAATACCGTGGCCGAGATCGGCATCAATCAGGCGGCGCCTTACCTCCAGCAGGTGCTCAATCAGTGCGGGTTCGTGCTCGGCGTAGGCCTCGGCATCCGGAGTGCGACTGACGACCACACCCAGTAGCTCGGTGATCGCGTTGCCGATTGAGTTCTGGCTGATGGTGACAATGAGCTTGCCCTCATCATTGCGGTAGATCAGCTGCTTGAAGGCGGGCTGCCAGCGAATTGCGTTGGCATACTTGGCATCGACAATGCATTGCTCCCGCACCTTCTTTGCAGCAGCGAGAAAATCATTATTGAAGAGCAGCTTGCGCTCCACCTGTTCAGGAAACCAGGCATCCCTGGGGAGCGGGGCATTGCGGGTTGAGACCTGGGTGAAGAAGGTCTTGTAGAAGTCGATGAACCCCTTGAGCACCAGGTCATACTCCCGCCAGAAGCAGATATCCTTCAGCGCCTCGGCCCCCCCCTGGATCTCCCAGCTGGGTAGCCCCTGTGGGTAGCCGGTCAGTCCAATCGTTGCGACATCCTCATCAACCGGTTTGAGTATCTGCAGATCGAGGAAGGAGAAGAAGTTCTGATAGACCTCGCGGATGTAGGCCTGAAAGAGGCTGTGCTGCCCACCATCGGTGAGATTGGGGTTGCCGGGATCAGCCATCGGGGCGCTCTCCAGCGCACTCATCTCAAAGACAATAAAGTGGTTGTGGAGCATGCGAATGCTCGGTACACCCGGGGAGGTGAGTGACCAGGTGGCATCCAGGCTCGCCTCACCAGCCAGAACCAGCGCCTCGGCGGGATCCGGAAACTCCTCCAGCATGTATTCGATCACAATCTGGTTCATCCGGTTCCAGACACTCTTCACCTCTTCGGGAACCTGGGTCCGCCGCACCGGGCGCCCCAGTGGGTTGAGGATGGTCTTGGAAGTGTTGTAGATGATGGAGGTATCAAAGGTGGTACTGTGGCCCAGCGCCTTGCGGTAGAGCAGCAGGTTTTCCGGGTTTCTCAGCAGACCATTGTTGTGCTCCAGATCGTTGAGGTTCTCTGTGCTGTTGAAGAACTCGTTGGGCTTCATCCCCTCAGGCACATCCAGCGGGATGGGACGAAAGGGGGTGTTGATCTCACGTGGTCCGGTTGTCATGGCTGATTCCTGTCCGTTTTTTGAACCATATTATATCGGTTTTGCGGTATTGTTCCGCTATGGATCTGACCCTGACAGCAACCGCACGCCAGGCCCGCTTTTTGCGCGATCGCTGGGGTCTGCAGCAGCTGCAGCAGGGCATCACAGCCTGGGAGACACCACCAATCTTCTCGATTGAGGCGTGGCTGCACCGGCAGTGGGATCGACTGCTACAGCAGGGGTTCGACCTTCCTCACCTCCTCTCACCACAGCAGGAGCGGCTTGTCTGGAGGGAGACTCTCCCCGACGAGTTGCTGGATGGTGCCGATTTTCTCCGTCAGGGGGATCTGGCAGCACTGGCGATGGCAGCAAACCGTACCTTTCATCAGTGGAGCTCCGGTGAGGATGATCTTCAGCAGCTGCTTGCCAGGACGCTCGGCCTGGGAGCCCAGGAGGAGCTGGAGCTGTTTCGCAGCTGGCACCACAACTTCACCAGTTATTGCAGTCGGCAGCACTGTCTGGAGGCGGCACGTCTCCCGCAGCAGATTGCACAGCTGTTGCAGCAGCAACAGATTCCGGCTCCTGCAACGGTCTCGCTCTATTGTCATCCACAGTGGAGTCGTGCGGAGCAGCTGCTCATTGAGCTGCTACGGGAGCTGGGGACAGAGGTTGACCATCAATCGGTTTCAATAGAGGGGGGGTGCTCTGCATCACTAACCCCCTTTGAGGATGAGGATGAGGAGGCGGATGCGGTCGCCCACTGGGCCAAAAGCGTCATGCTGGAGAGCCCGGAGCAGAAAGTCGGGGTTATTGTTCCCGGACTATCTGGAAGGCGTAACCATATTGATGAGCGACTCGGTCGGGTGCTCGCCCCGGAGCAGGCGGTTCGCCCACTCCAGCAGCTCCCCTACCACTTCTCCTCGGGAGTTCCGCTGCTGCAGGACCCCCGGATCCATGCCGCACTGCAGCTGACTCTTCTGGTTCAGAGAGGGCTTCCCCTGATGGAGGCCGCCTCACTGCTGCGCTCCCCATGGCTGCTGCAGGGGGAGGAGATGGAGGAGAGATCAAGGATTGAGCTGAAACTGCGGCAGTGGGGCAATCCCGAGGTGTCGCTCTCTGCACTGATCCGCCTGTTGGAGCAGCAGGAGAACCTGCCGGCACCTCGTCTCCTCGGGGCAATGAAGGCGCTGGAGGCGTTGGGGCTTCACGAAATGAGGGCAGCACCGACCGAGTGGGCACTACAGATCAGCCATGGGCTCTCCTTTTTCGAGTGGGCGGAGAATGGTGAGAAGAGCGAGACCGCACTGGCCGCCTACAACAGCTGGCGAGAGGGACTGGATCGCTTCTCCTCGCTGGGCGATTTTATTGGCAAGATTTCACTCCCCAGGGCGATCAGTGAGTTGAGACAGATCCTCTTGTCGATGGAGCTGCCCCCAGGTGGGGGGAAGAGGAATATTGAGATCATGACGCCAGAGGAGGCGGAGGGGATCCATTTTGATGCCCTCTGGGTAATGGGGTGTAATGACCGAAGCTGGCCCCCTCTCCATGAGCTCTCTCCACTGCTGCCATACAGCTGGCAGATTGAGCGGATTCCATCTGCAGACAACTCACGCAGGCTTGAGGCTGCCGGGAAGATGTTGAGTGGGTTTGTTGCCTCCGCCGGCCAGGTACATTGCAGCTTCTCCCGGACCCTGAAGGAGGGGGGAGAGGAGTCACTTCAGGCAACACCACTGCTGGGATCACTGCCCATCCTGCCGGCGGAGCACCTTGAGAGCAGCAGTGAATCATGGTGGATTGGTGACAGTGGTCGCTGTTCACTGGAGGGGATTGAGGAGGGGGCTCTTGAGCTGAATCGGGATACCAGAGTGCGGGGGGGCAGTTCAATTCTGGAAAACCAGGCACAGTGCCCATTCCGTGCCTTTGTGCGCCACCGGCTCCAGGCAGAGAGGTTGGAGCAGGAGCGTCCGGGGCTTGATGCCAGGGAGCGGGGGACACTGCTGCACCAGATGCTGGAGCGGTGCTGGCATCGACTGGAGCGCTCCTCACTCCGGCTGAAGGCACTGGATGAGGCGGCGTTGAGGCAGCTGGTTGTCCAGGTTGCAGATGAGACCGTAGAGCAGTTTCGCCACTCCAGAAAGGACCGAATGGGTGACCGTTTCTCACAGAGTGAGTCCGGACGGTTAGGCAGACTTGCATTGCGGGCACTGGAGCTTGATCGCAAGCGGGTCTTGGAGTTTATGGTTGAGGAGATGGAGCAGCAGCACAGGGTTGACCTTGAGGGGGTCTCCTTCTCGGTAAAGATGGACCGTGTGGATCGTCTGGAGGATGGACGCCGTATCCTGATTGACTACAAGGGGGGGCGGGTGAGTCGATCCAGCTGGCAGGGGGAGCGCCCCGAGGAGCCACAGCTGCCTCTCTATGCCACCCTGCTGCAACAGGTCTCTGCGGTACTGTTTGGGCAGATTCGGGTGGATGAGGTGCTCTACAAGGGGGAGCAGGCAGATGAGGAGCTGCTGCAGGGGGCAGATGGGGGACGTTACAGGAAGGTGGTTGTCACCCAGCCCTGGGAGCAGCAGATCGAGCAGTGGAGGGGGGTGGTTGCATCACTGGCGAGGGAGTTTCGCCAGGGAGTGGCCACGGTAGACCCCCTCAAGGGAAGGGGCAGCTGCCAATATTGCGGGCTGGAGCCCCTCTGTCGCGTCGAGTATGAGAGGGAGAGCGGATGAGCTGGCAGGAGATCTCATCCGATGAGAGTGCGGAGCGACTTGGGCAGGACCGGGCGGTTCGTGCCGAGGTGCTCGACCCGGAGCGCTCATTTATTGTTCAGGCTCCTGCCGGCTCCGGCAAGACCGAGCTCCTGACCCAGAGAATCCTGGGGTTGCTGCAGGGGGTCGGTAGCCCCGAAGAGATACTGGCCATCACCTTTACCCGCAAGGCGGCCGGTGAGATGCGTGAACGTCTGCTCAGGGCGCTGCAGCAGGCCGCTCATGAGCCATCGCCTGAGAAGGGGACTCATCATGCCCGAACCTGGGAGCTGGCACGGGGAGCCCTTGAGCAGGATCAGCAACAGGGGTGGAACCTGCTGAGCAACCCCGGCCGCCTGGAGATCCGTACCATGGACAGCCTCAATGCACGGCTGGTTCGACAGATGCCGGTGATGGCGGCATTCGGAGGGATATCCGGGATTAGTGATGATGCAGAGGAGGCCTTTGCCGGCGCAGCACGGCGCACGATTGGTCGACTCGAGGAGGCAGCTGGAGCCCCCCTGGTTCAGCTACTGGAGTGGCTCGATAATGATCTCTCTCAGCTGGAGCGGCTGCTGACCGAGATGCTGGGCCATCGTGACCAGTGGCTGTCCCATGTGGTGCGTGGCAGCAGCGGACTGGTCGACCGCGACTCACTGGAGCGTACACTTCGTGACTCGGTAGAGGAGTCTCTGCAACACGCCCTGAAGGGGGTAAAGGGTGCGCTTGGTGAGGAGGGGGTTCAGCAGTTGGTGGAGCTTGCGGCAGGGGCTGCAGAGGTGGCGGCAGAGAGCCCGAAACAGCCGCCGGTGATTGCGTGTGCAGGGATGGAGTCACTGCCGTCGGCAGATGCAGATGCGCTCCCGCTGTGGCAGGGGATCGCCTCACTCTTCCTCAAAAGCGGTGGGGGGTTCCGTCGCTCCGAGAGGAGCTGGAACAGGCATGATGGTTTTCCTGCAGGGGCTGAGGGGAAGCGGTTGAAGGCGGTGATCCATTCACTTGTGGAGCGGGTAGAGCACCACCATGAGGCGGCAGCTGCCATCCAGCAGATTCCCCTGCTGCCCCCGATCTCCTATGAGGATGGACAGTGGGAGACCATCCTCTCGCTGTTTCAGGTGCTGCTGATGGCACAGCTTGAGCTGATGGTCTGGTTTGAGGAGCATGGTGTGGTGGACCATGCTGAAATCGCACAGCGGGCACTTCAGGCGCTGGGAAGTGAGCTCGAGCCGACCAACCTTGCGCTGCGTCTGGACCATCAGATCCACCACATTCTGGTGGATGAGTTTCAGGATACATCTCATGGGCAGTTTGATCTGTTGCGTCGGCTGATTGCCGGATGGAGTGGTGAGGAGGGTGCGCGTTCCCTCTTTCTGGTGGGGGATCCGATGCAGTCGATCTACCGTTTCCGCCATGCCGAGGTGGGTCTCTTCATCAAGGCGATCAGGGAGGGGATTGGTCAGCAGCAGCTGGAGTACCGGAAACTGTCGGCAAACTTCCGCTCCGAGGAGGGGGTGGTGGAGTGGATTAACCGGAGTTTCTCTGCCATTTTCCCCCCCTACTCTGACCGCTTCACTGGTGCAATCCGCTATCGGGACTCAATCTCGACACGCGCTGGGACCACGCAACAGGCTGTTACCCTCCATCCTGCACTGCAGGAGGACGGTGAGGAAGAGGCAGCCAGGGTGGTCGCTCTGGTACGGGAGGAGCTGCGCGCCCTGACAGCAGAGGACGAGAGGATTGCAATCCTGGTCCGTTCACGCAGCCATCTGACCCGGATCACACAGAGACTCTATCGTGAGGGGATCGCCTATCACGCCGTTGAGATTGAGTCTCTGGGGGACCGTCCGGTAGTACGTGATCTGCTCTCTCTGACCCGGGCCCTGCTCCATCCGGCAGACCGGGAGGCCTGGCTGGCGGTGCTGCGTGCCCCCTGGTGCGGTATTCCGCTGGAGGATCTGCTCCATCTGACAGCGGATGGGGCTGGGCGGACACTTTGGTCTCTAATGGGAGACTCCCTGTCGCTGGAGAGGGTCTCAAGAGATGGGCAACAGAGGATTGGCTGGTTGAGGTCTGAGCTTGAGTCAATTCTGGAGGAGCGGGGCGAGGGGAGGCTGGATCAGTGGTTGAAACGGGCATGGAGGAGGTTGGGTGGGGCTGCCATCCATGAGCAGTTGGGTGAGGCGGGGCAGGCAGAACTGGAGGCCGACTCCTTCTTCGACCTGCTTCAGCAGATGGAGCAGGGGGGTGACCTTGTCGATCTCCATCGATTGCGCCACCAGCTTCAGCGCCAGAATGTTCGATCCGTTGCAGACCCTGCCTGCCGCCTGGAGGTGATGACCATTCACAAGTCGAAGGGGTTGCAGTTCGATACGGTGATTCTTCCGGGGCTGGGCAGAAAACCCCGTCAGGACCAGCAGCAACTGCTCCACTGGCTGGAGATTCCACAGTCGGATGGTGATGGGGAGGAGAGCATGCAGCTGCTGCTGTCGCCAATACGTCAGGCCGAGCGTGCCTCCAGTGAGGATCGTCTTGGGCGCTATGTGCGCAGCGTTGAGCAAGCGCGTGGAAGGAGTGAGCTCTCCAGGTTGCTCTATGTGGCAACCACACGCGCAAAACGTCGACTGCACCTGCTGGGTGCGGTCAGGATCAACAGCAAGGGGGAGCTGGGGAGACCGTGGGCCGGTTCACTGCTTGAGCAGCTATGGCCGGTAGTGGAGGGTGAGTACCGTGCGCTGTTTGAAGAGAGCGACCCGGAGGCCTTGTCGCAGCAGAGTCGCTCACAGGGGGGTGGTGCGCAACCGTTACGTCTAACCGAGCTGTGGCAGCTTCCTGATCCACCGGGTTCTCTGCCACTGCCCGATGGGCGGCAGGATCTGGATCGCTCCATCTACCAGTGGAGTGGTGCCAGCGCAATCCATGTGGGTACGGTAGTCCATGCGCTACTGCAGTGGATTGCCGAGGAGGGTGTTGAACAGTGGGTGGGTGTCAGCCTGGAGCCGCTTCGGCAGCGAGCGGGGCGACAGTTGAGACAGCTGGGGGTGGATTCAGGAATCCTTGCCGCGGCAACGGAGCGTGTTCTGGCTGCGGTGCAGGGCGTGCTGGATGATCCCGCAGGGCGCTACTTTCTTGCTGATCATGCCGAGGCAGCCAGTGAATGGAGTCTGTCGGCAGAGTATCGTGGGGAGCGGATCAATATCACCATTGATCGCACCTTCGTGGATGAGAAGGGGGTGCGCTGGATTGTGGACTGGAAGAGCAGCAGCCACGGTGGTGGCGACCTGGAGGGGTTTCTGGATGAGGAGGTGGCACGCTACACCCCGCAGCTGCAGCGTTATGGCGAGGTGTTGCGGCAGATGGAGGCGCGTCCGCAGAGGCTGGTGCTCTACTTCCCGCTGCTCCAGGTACAGCGGGAAATTACCCCTTTGTAACTGCCATCAACCCATATATGGGGGGTGACGGTAGCGTCCCTGCTGCCGAGATCCTGTAAAACCATATCCATCAAGGAGCTATGGAGATGAATGGATGCTTATAGCTTTCCCTCGACCATCTGCTTCCTGTTTTTCAGATACCGCTTGTATTTGTTGATGGCATCATTCCGCGACTGAGAGATGCTCTGGGGCTGCAGGAAGAGCTCCATCCGCTCACGATCCTTTCTTGCCCGCTCGGTGCCAAAGGCCTCGGCGAGGGTGTACCAGGTGTGAGCCATCGTGAACCCGAAGATCTTCTCCTCAAAAATCTTTCCCACCCTGAGTGCCAGCTCACCGCGCTCCTGACTGGAGAAGGGGACGGGGTTGAGTGCCCGCTCTCCAAGCCATTCGGTTGCCCGGTTGGGGTCAACGGATACCGGCCCTCCCTTCTGGAACAGCAGCCCAACCTCCTCCTGCAGTGCAGCGAGTTGCAGCAGGTTGATCTTCTTCTGCTGCTCCTTGAGCAGCCCATTGGCCTGATGGAATCCATTCTCTGCAGCCAGGGTCAGTGAGAGCATGGCATGGTTGGGGTTCGGTTCAATGATCCCCCCCTCGGCATAGAGTTTTCCTAGCTCATACTGGGCCTCGCTGTTGCCCTCTCCAGCCAGTCGGGTCAGCTCCATGATGGCAAGGTCACCCTTTCCATCCATGATGGCCTGTTTGGCAGAGTTGAGATCTGCGCTGGCCGAAAACGAGACCAGGAGGGGTGCTGTGATGGCGAGGAGGGTTCTGTGGAGTTTGTTCATGGAGGCAGATTATACGACTGAATCCTGTATAATTCAGGCCATGTCAGGAAATACGGTCGGCAAGCTATTTACGGTAACCTCCTTTGGTGAGAGCCATGGGGCTGCGATCGGTTGCATTGTGGATGGCTGCCCTCCCGGGATCGAGATTTCCGAGGAGATTCTGCAGGTTGACCTGGATCGCAGAAAGCCGGGTACCTCTCGCCATACGACGCAACGCAGGGAGGCGGACAGGGTTGAGATCCTCTCGGGGGTCTTCGAGGGAGTGACGACAGGAACCCCGATCGGCATGGTGATCCGCAATGAGGATCAACGCTCCAGGGACTACTCCAACATTGCAGACCGCTTCCGTCCCGGCCATGCCGACTACACCTATAACCAGAAATACGGTTTTCGCGACTACCGTGGTGGTGGCCGCTCCTCTGCCCGCGAGACCGCGATGCGGGTTGCGGCCGGAGGGGTTGCCAAGCAGGTACTGAAGGCACAGTTCGGGGTGGAGGTTCATGGATATCTGGCCCAACTGGGGCCAATCAGGGTGGAGGAGCTGGAGTGGGATCAGGTTCACCAGAACCCCTTCTTCTCTCCCGATGCGAACAAGGTACCGGAGATGGAGGCCTACATGGATGCCCTGCGCAAGGAGGGCAACTCCATCGGTGCACGAATCAACGTGGTGGCTACCGGGGTGCCACCGGGGTGGGGAGAGCCGGTCTTTGACCGTCTGGACGCCGATATTGCCCATGCAATGATGAGCATCAATGCGGTCAAGGGGGTGGAGATTGGTGCCGGCTTTGAGTCGGTAACCCAGAAGGGCACAGAGCACCGGGACGAGATGACGCCATCCGGTTTCAGGAGCAACAATGCCGGTGGGACACTTGGCGGGATCTCCTCGGGACAGGATGTCCTGGTCTCCATGGCGCTCAAGCCAACCTCCAGCCTTCACCTGCCCGGCGAGACCATCAACCGTGAGGGAGACCCCGTTGAGGTGGTGACCAGGGGGCGGCATGACCCCTGCGTGGGGATTCGTGCAACACCCATTGCAGAGGCGATGCTGGCCATTGTGTTGCTGGACCATGCCCTGCGTCAGCGGGGGCAGAACGGGATGGTCCACTCCGACACCCCCACAATCTGAGCAGCTGAAGAGGTGTGACCACTCCGTTCCCCTACCTGCGTCTCTCCAGCTTTTATCTCTTCTATTTTGCCACCCTCGGGGTTCTTATCCCCTACTGGGGCCCCTATCTGGAGCATCTCGGATTTTCCATTCGTGAGATTGGTGAACTGACGGCCATACTGGCCGCCACCAAGATTGTGGCCCCCAATATCTGGGGTTGGTGGGCGGATCGCAGTGGAGAGCACCTCCCCATTGTCCGTTTTGCATCACTGGCATCGGTGATTGCCTTTGCCGGTGTTTTCATTGGTAGCGGTTACTGGTGGCTGGCACTGGTGATTGCCCTCTTCAGCTTCTTCTGGAATGCATCACTGCCACAGTTTGAGGCGGTCACCCTCAACCACCTTGGTGATGAGGTGGAGCGCTACTCCTCGATTCGGCTCTGGGGATCGGTCGGCTTTATTGCAACGGTGGTTCTGCTGGGGCCACTGCTGGAGTGGAAGAGTGTGGAGCTGGTACCCATTGCACTGATTCTTCTGACAACCGGAATCTGGATCAGCAGTCTGACGATTCCGGATGTGCCCGATTCGGGGCAGGAGCATCCGCACATCTCGCTACGCAGCGTTCTCGGTCGTCCTGTGGTGGTGGCACTGCTGGCTGTTGCCTTCCTCAACCAGGCGGCACATGGAACCTACTACACCTTCTACACACTCTATATGGAGTCATTCGGGTTTGGCAAGGGGCTGATTGGGTTGCTCTGGGCCGTTGGTGTGGTGGTTGAGGTGGCAGTATTTCTCTTCATGGCGCGCTGGATCCCGCGCTTCGGCGAGCGCAATCTGCTGCTGGTCAGCCTGCTCCTTGCGGCACTCCGCTGGATCGTGATTGCGCTCTTTCCAGAGCAGCTGGGGCTGATGTTTCTGGTGCAGAGTTTTCATGCTGCCAGCTTCGGGATCATCCATGCGGTCTCCATCCACATGGTGCATGACCTGTTTCGTGGAAAACTCCAGGGGCGCGGGCAGGCACTCTACTCCAGCCTCAGCTTCGGTGCTGGCGGTGTGGTTGGGAGTCTGCTGGGAGGGATGGCCTGGACACTCTACGGCGCATCCTCCATCTTCCTCTTCTCGACTCTGTTGACAGTTGCTGCATTGGCGGTGACCTGGCGCTGGATCCGCTAGAGTATAGGGGGTCAG
>CAYFMF010000011.1:0-45474 GCA_964344135.1 uncultured Piscirickettsiaceae bacterium | reverse complement strand
ACACCAGTTCCCACACTATATCCTCCTCTCCCATATCCGCTCAATGACCCTGTGCAATGTATGGGACGTCGGGCGCCCATAGCAGGCATCATTTCCATCATAGCAGGCACAGAATTAACAAATGGCTGTTCTGGCCTCTTGTACTCTTGAGGTTCTATTGAACTTTTCTTTCCTGACAGGTAAGACTCCGTAGCAACAGCAATGTTTTGTACTTGGTCACTGATTTGGTTCATTGCGCCGATAAACCCCCGTTCATGTGCTTCATTACCAATCTGTATTACACCCTCGACACTGTATCCCTCTAATTGCTCATAATAAATGACAGTGTTTGTCTCGCTTTTCACTATACTCAATGCAACCCTTACACGAACATATACATGATCCGGCCCCGGCAGATCAGTATGCGTTTCGATGAGATTTGCTGAAACGGTGTAATCAGAGTCACCCTCTTCTATTCCTGACACAAGAAAATTACCTTTTATCATCCTCTTCAATAGAGGCGTGACCTTACCTGACAACGATGCCGTTCCTGTTTTCATCATCAGCTTGTTTCGCATTATCCCAAAATCTACTTCACTTGAACGACTATCGACAACGGGCCCAAAACTGATTTTATGCCTGCCCCTAAAGTCAACTCTGGGATATGAGATTGAACTCTCAACCTTTTCAACGACAACCTCTCTCGGTGCAAAGGCACACCCAGTTAGCGTTATCACTATCACCCCAACCAAGATAACTTTTATCAATCGTTTCATAAATAATGATGTAATTGCTCACCCCTGCAGGGGGGGGTATAAATGGCTTGAGAAACCCGGCCCCAAAAAATCCTTTACCCACCAGATAATTTACCGGACAACTGCTTGCCTTTGCGAAGCGGGTGAGTAATTACGTAATGGTATTGTGTTAACCTGAAACTGCCTCAACGATATATATCGTACCCTTCAGTTTAAAAAGGAACTCTGAATCAGGATTACGTTGACAGTACACTGAATACGGGGCCATTGTCAAAAAGTATGTTGAGTCACTCAATGGCCAACTGAAACTCTTCTTTCTGCCACCATACTCACCACAACTCAACCCTGATGAGACCGTATGGGCCCATGTAAAAAGGGAGATTGGGAAGAAGACAGTCAACACGCTGGAGGAGATGAGGGCGCATGCACTGAGTGCATTGCGCAGGTTGCAGAAATTACCGGACCTGGTGAAATCATTCTTTGAACAGCCTGAGGTTCGGTATGCAAGAATCTAGCATTACTTTTGTGAAGGTTAGTAACTTGGCGTTTCTCCAGCTGTTTCGATATGTCCTTAGCCTGACAGGGTAGCAACAGACTACCTGTGGCAGACTGTTGCTATTTTTATGCCTCTTTCTCAAAACTGGCTACGCCAGATTGCGGCATAAAATACGGCATTCGGCTATCGCCTCATCATCTGCTCACACAGTTCGCAACAGATTCGCTCCGCACTGCGCTATTGCTACGTTCCTCCGCTCATGGCTCGCTACACCGTCTGCACTTCGACAGACAACCATCATGCCAAGTACCATAAGAGGGATTATGCGCGATCAGCTACGCTGACCGTTCGTTGTCACCGCATAATCAATCTTATGGGTAAATGGCATGCTGGCTGCAACTTTGTCTCGCGCAGTCGGTTTGCTCGCTGGGAGTATGTCTGTTAATCCGTCAGATGTAACATTCTGTAACTTATAGATGCCGCTCTTTGTTGTATGGTGACTCCATTATGGATGGACTACTGTTACACGGTCACTCAGAACTGACATACCTGATCCACTCAAACGACCTCGCTCACGTGCGCGGCTGGGTTAATGAGCAGATGAAGCTGGACAAAGAGTTCCCATATCCATCTGGCATCAAATCACTCATTGAGGGGGCTCGAACCGAGTGGCAGGACTTCAATGAGAGACTTGTTGATGTAGAAGTCTGGTGCGATAGACACCTTGATGATGAGCAGTTGGTTCAGTTAAGTAGTGCAGTACGCAGGGCAAGACATCATTGATGGCGGGATAGGCACTTCTGAGAACAGCAAGAGTCCCTTGTTTGGAAAAGTCAGCTTGCACCGTGGAAGTAAGTTTATGGGTTATTGCTGGATATTTGGGTGACAGAATTGGGTCGACTACAAACTATCAACCCATACCCCCCCACCTTCTCAGGACTCTTCACGAGTCAAGGTAGTAGCTGCGCTCTCCACCTGGACACGCTCATCGCTTTTGAGTATTGGCTTGCAATGGGTTACAGGGCGGGAGCGGTTGCTTGATGGGTATGCTGCTCCTGTAACGTGTTGGCGATCAGGCGTCTAATCATCATCCAAATCGTCCATCGTAGAATCGGAGCTGGTCTCACTCCTGTAGGGCATATGAAACGCACCGGAGTGACAGGCGAGCTCTTCGCCTTCAGTTAGGTCAGTTGAGTGGCATTTGTGACAGCGGGGCGGGTGGTCCCCAAAATTCCCCCCGCACGCGCAGGGTGGGTACTCCTCTTGTATCTTGTCGTGTGCAGCACTGATTAATTGTTGATGTTCTTCAAAGCCACCATTGGTGGCTGTGACAACGGTGAGAATCGCATCATAAATATGTTCTGGCAAGGAGGCTATGCCCACCTGTTCGCCACAGGTATCGCAAGTGTAGCATTCACCAAACTCATGCGAAAATGAGTGGCCACACTCGTTGCAATGCATCATGTGTTCAATGCCCATAGCGCAACATCTTACTGAAGATTGGAAGAGCTGACAATCTGCATCAACTCTTTGTCGGATAAATGTTCGAGTTTCTGGGTTATCTCTGTTGCCACAACCTCTTGCTCTTTTCTTTTGGGGGCATAAAGCCCAAGGAGCTTACCGATCTCCCGAATTGCAGAGATCTCTTCTGTAACTGTGGCTGCTTTCCTGTGAGCCTCGAACAGAAGGGTGACGGCCTTATCAACAGTGAACTGGTTTTCCTGTTGGAGCCGTTCCTGCTCGGTCTGGATGGCCTGTTGAACTGCGGGCATGCGGAGCAGACGATGGGCACGTACCCGAGAGCCGCTATTAGCGTATCCAGCAGCTCTTGCTGCAGGAGCAGCGCCACGTAGCCCGTTGGCAATATAGTGACTGACAAATGATTGCTGTTGGATTGAAAGTGCCATCGTTAGCTTGTGTTAACTGACGGACATTATAGCACCCTCAGCCTGGGGTGTAAAAAACCTGTTCAGGTTGAAAGTCATATAACCTGATTCTGAATGCTGTTTTTTGAACCTTGGCAACCTTCGCCACCTTTTTGCGATTGTTTTTACATATGGTGTGCGCCCCCTTATATATTCCTGTGTGTTTTGTTGTGGGGGGGGGTATAAAAAGTCAATAAGGTTACAAAGGTTACTCTGTCCGCAGTATGAATGCGACCAGCGCGTTTTTAACCTGGGGGTAACCTAAACTAAGTCCACTCACCCCCTCCACATTCACGGGAGAGCAATCTCCAGTTTCCCATTCCCACTCATATCCATCGCCGAGCGTTTTTTTCTGGAATTCATTTCGGAGAGATGCAAGATCGGGGAGGTCATAGTTTATTGCCGACTTGGATTTCGGGTATAATTTATTTAGAAATATCCCCACGGTCGTACTAGCGCTACGCGGTTTTAGGCCCTCTTTTTTCTGGTGCAGCCGAAAAGATTCCGCAAGAGTGGTACGAGTTATCTCGTTGTTACTCATGCCCGAATAGCCCGCACTCTTGGTTGTTGTGTTTCTATACAGAACCCCGGACTGATGTGACAAGTCTGTTCCATGGTAATAACTCTGCCCGTCGAGATATTTTCTATTGGTCATGGTTGTACGATATATTTCACCACCATCACTAGGAAACAGGACGTAACGATTGAGCAGGCACTCAAGCCACCAATTTTCGACAGGTCGTAGGGAAAGCTCAACCTGTTCATGCAGTCCTGCTGTTCTTGGGGGGTCACGCAACTCAATATGATCAGGAATTTGGTAGTCCAGCAGGTATTGAAGAAATGCTTCCTTCCCGCCGTTATCCATCTGAGCTTTAATGGATTTAAAATACCCGAAGTCTTTTTTGCGTTTATCCGATACATCCAGCACAAAATACCGTCTTTCGTCCGCACTAGCTGGAACGCTCCAATCATTGTTTGTGCAAATCATGAGCCGCAGGAAGCTCGGTATCTGAACGGCATCTATACCCTTTCGCTCCAGCATTACCTGATCTTCTGTGATGAGTGACTTCAGAGGACCCTCACCTTTAATATCGCCACCCCATGTGATTTCATCTCCACCAAGCAGTAGTGTATCGGCAAGATGTGCATTGAAAGCACCGGTCAGATGTTTTTGATGATTGATCAATGTGTAATGCTTTCCAAATAGCTCGCCGATGGTATTCATGAACACACCCTTGCCGGTGCCTTTTAGTCCACGGAGAATGATTGCAACTCCGATTTTCTGTTCTGGGCGCTGTACTAAATGAGCCAACCAACTCAAAAGGTATATATAATGTTTCTTGTCACCATTACAGACCACATCTGAACAGTGATTGAGAAATAGTGAGCAGTCCCCCTCTGAGGGCTCAACAGCAAAGCCGCGCCAGAGGTTGTAATAACCCTCTGGTGCTGATTTTGGGTTGAATGTTAGTCCGTTATATACACGTCTGTCTTTATGACAGATCCAAAAATGGGCCGCCGTTACATCCCCTCTCTTCGTCCAGATTTTTTTGAGATTTGCGATTTTGAGATGAAAATCTTGTTTTGTCATAAATGCCTGAGTGGGCTGTCCGTAATCATCCATGTACTCATACATGATACGCACCTTCCCTCCAAAGGTAATTACTGCGTACTCACGATTCAACTGTTTGACAATAGATTCTGGATCATCAATTGTTGTGAAATTTCTCTCGGCCGATCCGCAAATTGACAACAACTCCTCATCGTCTAGGGGATGCGTAAAAGAATCATTTCTAGCGCGCATTGCAGCAATTAACTCTTGACCATTGATGCCAGAATTCCAGAGCTTTCCAGCAAAGCTGGTCAAGCTACTGTTGCGCGACCCAGGTGGCACATCTGTTAATCCACTTTCTACCCTGACGGCCGCAGTGGATTTTTTTTTGCCGACAGGTGGGAATGCTTGCATTACCTCATATTGTCTATACGGGGTGGGATTAATCGCACCAATCACATGTACCAAAAATGGATCCCCCTTGTTGTGAAAAAACCCCGGAACCCTCAGGATACGCGCAAGATCCTTGGCCCCATTGTCTGCTCCATAGTCAGACACCATGCGCTCCATCACCTGTCCATGCTGCTCTTGAGTCAAATCGTCAACTAGCCAATAACGCTGGAACTTGCCAAGTGATGTTTGGACCACAATATTGGGTTTGAGAGGGTAGTCACCGTTAAATCCCGTGTCATCGTCCTGCCAAACTGCTGTGACACGAGTGATGTTTTCCTTTTTTCGCCCCAGCAAGTTTGTCTGGTTAACGGTTACGAAGATACCAGCACCCCCGGAGTTGAGGCTGATCAACTCAGATTTATACTCATCAATGGATCCATGATAGATGCGAGTCAGGCCCCCTAGATTCCCACCCTTGTCGCTGAAAGTTTGAAAAGAATGCAGATCGTTGTCATGGCCAAGCGCCTTGAGAAAATCCCGAGCACTTTGTAAATCAACGGATATGCTCATTTCTCATCCTCCTGCTTTTGTGCCATCGCCTCAAAGGCGGCGTCCATGTCGGCTACACGCCAGCGCGAGGATTTTCCAAATTTTGCGGGGCGCGGGATTTTCCCTTGCGTTACAAGCTTGTACAGGAATGACTTGCTGAATTGATATCGATCGCTGAAAAATTCGACGCTGGCCCATATTGGTTCCATTTTGCCCGCTCCGGGATGTGTGAAGATACACAGGATGCTACAGATGTGAACCATGGATACGCAATAAAAACAACATGTTACTGGAAATGCAGATTTGCATTTCCAGTAACATGTTGTCGAGTCAATGGCATCAGGTGATTGCAGGTAAAGCAATCCAGTGTGCCATCCCCATTGTATTGGGGGTGCAGCCTCCGGTTCAGTAGAGAGGGGCAAAGGCTAGAGGTTTTTTGAGTTTGGAGGTGTCTCCTGCCTGTATGAGCGCCCCTTGCTTATTAGAGGTTGTTTTTATGTTTGGTTTCGAAGATTTTCCGAAATGCCGCCCAGGAGATTGCAGGTGGGAGTCTGTTCGTTGTAAGGAGTAGGCCGTCAGTGGTCGTATGCATGAAACTCAAACAGTCATTCACGAACTCATGTGACGGACTCTTTATCTCAGGGTATCCCTGTACTGATGGTGCATATCGAGTATCGCCTGTGATTTCCAGCCAGAGTGTTATTAGCTGTGTGATAAGACTCTTGCGGTGGAGTTCATGCCAGCTTTCAAAATCATGGGTAGTGCTCCATTTAATCTGGGGAATTATGCGATTTAGGCTATCTATTGCGGTATGCAGTTCACGGAGATTTACTTTTGTCGCAATCAGCCCATCTAGGTAAGCTAGTTCTTCAAGGTGTGCGCGTGTCTTATTGATGGATTTCAATAATGATTCCTTATCCTTGGCGCGAGTCAATTTGCTGATCGATGGTCTGGGAATACTGCAGAAAATGCTACTTTTGGAGTCCGTCTCTCTTCGAATGTCATGAAGTATGCAGCCCAGCGGATAATGGCTGGGGATTCCATTGAATTTTGACACAATCTCAGCAGGTACCATTTACATGTCCCTCAATGCGATAACATTGCCTTCATTGGTACCAAGGACTCGTTTCAATTCTTGCTGCCACCTCTCAAGGGCATTACGTTTTGGTTCCAGATAGTCAAATCGATTGTAATGCTGGCCCTCAACATCACCTGCAATTTTGTGATCCTGAATCCTGTTCCGAATCTCTGCAGAAATCGACAGGCGACTCCAGTGTGTGGTGCAGGTTCGTCGCAAGTCACGAGGTTGAAATGCAGGGATGGCCTGTTTCTCAGCCAGGAGTTTGCGTAGTGCCCCCGCAACCCCCGACGTGGTTACGGCTTTATCGTGGTGCGCTCCTTCAAAGACCCAACCCGAACGCACAACTGGTTGAGCACGAATAACCTCCAGCGCCATGTGAGTGAGGGGTATCACATGGCCTACACCAGACCGTTTCCCCGTTTTGGTTAGGAATGAGGGTACGTCCCACAAGGCAGAGTCTAAATCCAAATCTTGCCGCCGCATTTTGCAAATCTGCTCAATCCGTTGGCCTGTTAGAAGTGCAATCTTAAGCACGCCTCCAGCGGATGGGTGTATCTGATCTAGAAGAGGCCAGAGGGTGAGAATTTCAGATTCACTCAGTGTGCGGTCCCTAGGTTTCGCATCACTATTTTCTGGTTTATACACAGAATGAAAAGGATTTACCCACTCTCGTAGCTTATACGACCGAGTCTTCTTGGCTTTCTCAAAGGCGCTCCGAGAGTAAGCATAGAGTTTTCCTGCTACACGGTTGCGTCCCCGCTCAATATGGCAGTCTAGGATGTCGTCAATCTGGTCTGTTGTTACATCAGAGATCTTCAGTTTGCCAATCGCTTTTCTTAGATGGCAGTATCTATTTTCGAAGAGATTCCTTGCGTCACGAGCGGTGTTGGCAGAGAGGTTGCTAAGGTAGTTGTCGAGCACTTCATTGACAGTGGGTGTGGCAGCTTTCTGTTGTGCCTCATTCTGTAATCGTTCACGCTCGGCTTTCTGCTTAGATATCCGTTGCTGGTGCTCTAGTAGTGGGTCGATGCCTTGAGTGAGCAGTTTGCGCTTCTTAGCTGCGACCTCTCTGGCATTAGCAAGCGACAAGTTGGGATATTTGCCCAATGTCATCTGTCTCCGTGTCCCACCATGTGAGAAATCAAGAAACCAACTCTTAGTGCCTGAGGGGGTCATGCGTAGCCCCAAGCCATGATGGCTAGATCCGGGTCCAGCTTTGTCTCGCAATTTGACAGTTTTACCGGTTGGTTTCAGTGCTTCAATCTGTTTAACAGTCAGTGCCATATGTTGCGTTATTGGTTCGATTGGTCCGTGTGGATATGCTCAATGTGTCCGCACAAATGTCCGCATGGATTTGGTTGTTGTGGATGTTTCTTAGTATACGGCTATTGATGATAGTGGACAAGTAGTTTAGTTTAAACAATGAGATATCTTTATTGTATGAACGTTTGTGGACGCAGGAAAATCACGCATTCGAGGATTGAAAATCCTCGTGTCGGTGGTTCGATTCCACCTCTGGCCACCACCTTGAAAAACCTGTTGGCGAGGCCAGCAGGTTTTTTTATTGCATCTGTAGTATAATCATTTGCCAATATTCTCACGATCAGCCCCTCTCCAGAGAGGTGCGTAGATAGATAGACTCGCCATGGACCAGAAAAAAATTGATCGCGCACTGGAAATCGTAGGCCAGATGGGGTGCGAGAAGACGCGCGAGATTATCCGTCAGCTGGAGGCGGGTGAGGATGTCCACCCCTGCAATAGCCTCTCGGTCGATGAGTGTCGATCAATGCTGGAGGAGCTGAAAGAGGTGATGTCAGTCTATGGGGATGACTGCTGCCCCATTCCTCAACTCTGAAGGTACCGGGACCAGTCATGGTCCCCCTTTCCAAAGACAAAAAAGTGCGGGTTCAGCAGGGACTCCTTGGTGTTGTAGCGTAGCGGTTTCATTGCGGTATCGGTGATTCTGCCCCCCGCCTCTTCGACAATGCACTGCGCAGCAGCGGTATCCCACTCGGATGTCGGGCCCAGACGTGGGTAGAGGTCCGCCTTCCCCTCAGCAATCAGACAGGACTTGAGTGAGCTGCCCATTGGGAAGATACGGTGCGAGCCGATCTTCTCCAGAAACCGGGTGATCACCTCATTGCCGTGGGAACGGCTGCCGGCAACCACCAGCTGTTCATCGGATGGGTGGCGCGCATGAATCTGTCTGGGGGGCTCATCCGGTAGCTGCTTCCAGGCCCCTCCATCGCGCCAGCCGTAGTAGAGGATGCCGTTGACCGGCACCTGAATTACGCCGAGGATCGGTTGCTGCTCCTCAATCAGGGCGATATTGACGGTGAACTCGCCGTTCCTCTTGATGAATTCACGGGTGCCGTCGAGCGGATCAATCAGCCAGTAGCGCTGCCACTGCCGTCTCTCTTCAAAGGGGATGGAGTCCGACTCCTCGGAGAGGATGGGGATCTCCGGGGTGAGTGCGGAGAGCCCCTCGGTGATGGCCCGATGGGCGGCCAGATCGGCATCGGTCAACGGGGTCTGATCGGCCTTGTCGGTAATGGTAAAGCCGGCCTCGTAGATCTCCAGAATCGCCTGACCTGCATTGCGTGCCAGCGCCGAGACCGGTTCGATCAGTGGTTGCAGATCGAGGGGGTTCATGACTGCACCATCTCCCGCACCATGAAGAGGGCGGCAATGGTCCGCGCCTCGGTCATCTCTTCATGACGCAACAGTCTGTCCAGCTCGCTCAGCCTCCAGGGGACCACCTCAATCTCCTCCGGTTCATCGCCAGGCAGCTGCTTCTCGTAGAGATCTCTCCCTACCACGATATGGGTGGTATGGCTGAGATAGCCCGGGGCGATGGTCAGTGAGTCAAGATGGATCAGCTCATTGGCACCGTGGCCGACCTCCTCCATCATCTCGCGGTTGGCCGCCTCCAGAATCGATTCACCGGGGTCAATCTTTCCCTTGGGGAGTGCCAGCTCGTAACGCTCGACCCCGGCGGCAAACTCCCGGATCAGCAGAATGGTGTCCTCGTCCACCATCGGGACAATCAGTACAGCCCCCCGTGGTGAACCCTTGAGCCGCTCCCACTGTGCCTCCGTACCGTTGGAGAAACGCAGATCAACCGTCTCGACGGTGAACAGCCGACTCTGTGCACAGACCTCGGTCTTCAGGATCTCTGGGGGGGTTCGATTTTCTGCCATAAAGGGTATCCTACCCCACTATGGTCAACTGGTCACAGATCAAAACTGTTCTGCTGGATATGGATGGGACCCTGCTGGATCTCCATTTTGACAACTACTTCTGGCTGGAGCATGTTCCGCTACGCTATTCGGAAAAGAACCGGATCGGGCTGGAGGATGCAAAAGAGGAGCTGTTCCGGCGCTACAAGGCGGTTGAGGGGACCATCGAGTGGTACTGTGTGGACCACTGGAGCCGTGAGCTGGATCTCGATATCGTGGCGCTCAAGGGGGAGGTACACCACCTGATTGCAGAGCACCCCCATGTGCGGGACTTTCTTCAGGCGGTACGGGACTCCGGGCGACGTGCCGTGCTGGTGACCAATGCCCATGGCAAGAGTCTTGATCTGAAAATGCGCAAGACGGAGCTGGGCCCCTATCTGGATGCCACCCTCTGTGCACACGATTTTGGCCTGCCGAAGGAGCAGCCGGCCCTCTGGGAGCGGCTACAGGAGGCAGAGCCCTTTGACCCGGAGCAGACCCTGCTGGTGGATGACAGCCTCAATGTGCTGCGCTCGGCAGAGCGCTATGGAATTCGCCATCTGCTTGCGGTGCACCAGCCCGATACAAAAAATCCTCCAAGGGATGTGGAGGATTTCAGTGCCATTCACCACTTCAGGGAGCTGTTGCCGATCCCGTCACTTCCCTGATGGGCCGCCGGAGCCCCTCGGCTTCCCTCTTCTGCGCTGTCCATTGCGGTGACCGGAGTGGGGCTTTCCACGATGCCCCCTGCTGGGAGGGCGGTTTCCTGGGCGACCACCACCGCGGTTGCGGGAGGGGCGCTTGACCGGTGGCTCCAGCTTTGCCAGCATGGTGCCACTGATGCTGCCGACCGGAATCTTGTGGTCGATATAATCCTCGATCTCCGGGAGTGAGAAAGAGTACTTTTCGCAGGCAAAGCTGATCGCATCCCCGCTGGCACCGGCGCGTGCTGTACGGCCAATGCGGTGGACGTAGTCCTCCCGATCCTGCGGCAGATCGTAGTTGAAGACGTGGCTCACCTCGGGAATATGGAGGCCACGTGCGGCGACGTCGGTGGCCACCAGGACCGGAACCTCACCCTTCTGGAACTGTTCCAGTAGCTGCTGGCGTTTTTTCTGTGGCACATCACCGGAGAGAACGGCGGAGGGGAAGCCGTTGCCCTCGAGAAAACTCCAGACCTTGTCGGCCTCATACTTGGTGTTGACGAAGACGATGCTGCGGTGTGGCGCCATATCCTTCATCAGTCCAATCAGCAGCGGGATCTTCTCATTATTGGCCGGGTAGTAGACCACCTCGTTGACCTTGGAGGCGGTCACCTGCTCGGGCTCGATCTTCACCTGCTCCGGACTGTTCATGTGGTCATAGGCGAGCTCCATGACACGGAACGAGAGGGTGGCCGAGAAGAGCATGCTCTGGCGCTTTTCCGGCTTGGGGGCGCGCCGCAGGAGGAAGCGGATATCCTTGATGAAGCCGAGGTCGAACATCCGGTCGGCCTCATCCATGACCACGATCTCGGCCGCCTTGAGATCAAATACGTGCTGCTTGAAGTAGTCGATGATGCGCCCCGGTGTGCCGATCAGGATGTCAATTCCATCCTCGATCACCTTGCGCTGTGTCTCGTACCCGGTGCCACCATAGGCCAGCCCCATCTTCAGCTCCGTGAACTTGCCCAGTTGCTGGGCATCGTTGTAGATCTGGATCGCCAGTTCACGGGTGGGGGCGAGGATCATCGCCCGCGGCTGGTTCACCTTTTTCCAGTGCGGGGGGTGCTTTCTCAGCAGGTGATCCATGATGGCCAGCAGGAAAGCGGCCGTCTTTCCCGTCCCCGTCTGTGCCTGCCCCGCAATATCCTTCCCTTCCAGTGCCAGCGGCAGGGCCCCTGCCTGGATCGGGGTGCAATACTCGAATCCCGCCTCCTCCACCCCTCTGGCAAGCTCGGGGGAGAGTTTTAGTGAGGAGAAAAGGGTGTCGGAGAGGTGTGATTTTCTCTCGTTGTCATTGTCTGTCTGTCCGTTCATGGAGGCGGAGAATAGCAGAGAACCTGGAATTATGTGCAAATAAAGGCTTGCATTGTGTGGTTGATTAGGCTGAAATAGGGAAAAACTTGATGATGCAATCTGGTTGAGGAGCACGTAAGCGGGGCTCGATCCATCCAGCAGGCAGGCGACCACACCATTGCGGTGCCGGGTCCAAACTATTTCCCCTAAGGAGCAGATAAACGATGAGTGACGATATCGTCTACATTACTGACAGCAGTTTTGATGATGAGGTGCTGGCAGCAGAGTTGCCGGTACTGGTGGACTTCTGGGCAGAGTGGTGTGGCCCCTGCAAGATGATTGGACCTGTGCTGGAAGATATTGCAGGTGAGTATGCCGGAAGGGTCAAGGTGGCCAAGCTCAATATTGATGAGAACCCGAATACGCCACCAAAATTTGGAATCCGTGGAATCCCGACACTGATGCTCTACAAGGACGGTGCGGTTGAGGCCACCAAGGTGGGGGCTGTTAACAAGTCCCAGCTCTCGGCATTTCTCGAGGAGAACCTCTAAACCCGTTTTTACTGCGCCCCGGATATTCCGGGGTGCACCCATTTCAACCCAGTAGTTTCGACTGCCCCGCTTCATTTCTGAAAATTCCCTGGGGTGGTCAGTTAATTGATTTTCTAATCCAGACGACTCCCGACAGAGGCAACCAAACCCAATGAATCTAGCAGAACTCAAGCTCAAGAGCGTTCCAGAGCTTCACGAAATTGCACAGACAAACGAGATCAATCTCCAGAACCGCCAGAGAAAGCAGGATCTGATCTTCACCATTCTCAAGGGGCTGGCAAAGCGCGGGGACAGTATTGATGCGGGCGGGGTTCTTGAGGTGCTGCAGGATGGTTTTGGCTTCCTGAGATCCAGTGATGGCTCCTACCTTGCGGGACCGGATGATGTCTATGTCTCCCCCAACCAGATTCGCCGTTTCGGTATGCGCACCGGGGACACCGTCACCGGCACAGTGCGCCCACCCAAGAAGGGGGAGCGATATTTTGCACTCCATAAGGTTGATAGTATCAACGGCGAGCCCCCGGAGAAGGGAAAGAACAAGATTCTGTTTGAGAACCTCACCCCGCTCCACGCCAATGATCGACTCACCATGGAGCGTGGCAACGGCAGTACAGAGGATCTGACGGCGCGGCTGATTGATCTCGCCTCCCCCATCGGCAAGGGGCAGCGTGGACTGATTGTCTCCCCTCCCAAGGCGGGAAAGACGGTCATTATCCAGAACATCGCCAAGGCGATTGAGCACAACCACCCCGAGGTGCAGCTGATCGTGCTGCTGATTGATGAGCGCCCGGAGGAGGTGACGGAGATGCAGCGCTCAGTAAAGGGTGAGGTGGTTTCAAGCACATTTGACGAGCCTGCGTCCCGCCATGTACAGGTGGCGGAGATGGTGATCGAGAAGGCCAAGCGGATGGTTGAGCACAGGAAGGATGTGGTGATCCTTCTCGACTCCATCACCCGTCTGGCTCGCGCCTACAATACAGTGGCCCCCTCTTCAGGCAAGGTGCTGACTGGTGGTGTCGATGCCAACGCACTGCACCGGCCCAAGCGCTTCTTTGGTGCCGCGCGAAATGTGGAGGAGGGTGGAAGCCTCACCATCATTGCAACGGCACTGGTCGAGACCGGATCCAGAATGGATGATGTGATCTATGAGGAGTTCAAGGGAACCGGCAACATGGAGCTCCACCTTGATCGTCGTATTGCCGAGAAGCGGGTATTCCCTGCCATCAACATCAACCGCTCCGGAACCCGTCGTGAGGAGCTGCTGACCGATCCGGACGAGATGCAGAAGATCTGGCTGCTGCGCAAGGTGCTCCACCCAATGGATGAGCTGGCGGCGATGGAGTTTGTGCTGGAGCGTCTGCGCGCCACCAAGAGCAACGCCGACTTTTTTGATGCAATGAAGCGTTAACAGGTTGTCAGAGACGCAATTTTGAGTATAATTGCGCGTCCTGAAATTGGGTTACACCCGATAAGAAGTTTTATTAAAGAGATACCGAGAGAAGTCATGAAAAGCGGAATTCACCCAGAGTATAGTGATGTAAATGTAACCTGTAGCTGCGGGTTCGAGTTTACAACGAAGTCAACGATGTCTGACGAGAAGCTCCATATCGATGTCTGCTCTCAGTGCCACCCCTTCTTCACCGGAAAGCAGAAGATTGTGGATACCGCCGGACGTGTCGACAAGTTCCGCCAGAAGTACGGCGAGATGTAATCCAGCTGCTGGATCAAATAGCAAAAAAAGGGCGCCTCTCTGGGCGCCCTTTTTTTGTGGTAACAATGGGGGTCAGGTCTTTACTTTTGCATCAATGCAAAAATAAAGACCTGACCCCCATCGCTAGAGCGCTAAAGTAGAGTAGAATTGCGGGCTGTTTCAGGGACGACAAAGAGAATAACAGGGAGGACCGATGGCTGAATTGAAGAATGACCGTTTCCTGCGTGCACTGATGAAGGAGCCGGTGGATCTGACCCCGGTCTGGATGATGCGTCAGGCGGGCCGTTATCTGCCGGAGTACAAGGCAACCCGTGCCCAGGCCGGCAGCTTCATGGATCTCTGCAAGAATCCGGAGCTCGCCTGTGAGGTGACCATTCAGCCGCTGGAGCGCTACCCGCTGGATGCAGCGATTCTCTTTTCCGATATTCTGACGGTACCCGATGCGATGGGGCTGGGGCTCTACTTCGCCGAAGGGGAGGGGCCCAATTTCGAGCGTCCGGTGCGTAGCGCTGCCGATATCGACAGGCTCTTTGTTCCCGATCCGGAGGGGGAGCTGAAATATGTGATGGATGCGGTCCGCACCATCCGTCGTGAGCTGGATGGACGGGTGCCACTGATCGGTTTTGCCGGTAGCCCCTGGACCCTCGCCACCTACATGGTGGAGGGGAAATCGAGCAAGGAGTACGCCACCACCAAGGGGATGATGTACTCCGATCCGGCATCACTGCACAAGATTCTCGATGTGACGGCCCGCTCGGTTACCAGCTATCTGAATGCCCAGATTGCTGCCGGTGCCCAGGCGGTGATGGTCTTTGACAGCTGGGGCGGGGCGCTCTCCCATGAGGCCTACAGGGAGTTCTCACTGCGCTACATGCAACAGATTGTGGATGGTTTGCAGCGTGAGAGTGATGGTCGCAAGGTGCCGGTGATCCTCTTTACCAAGGGGGGAGGGCTCTGGCTGGAGTCGATGGCTGAGACCGGCTGTGATGCACTGGGTCTCGACTGGACGGTGGATATTGGTGATGCCCGGGCCCGTGTCGGCGACAGGGTTGCCCTGCAGGGGAACATGGATCCGGCGGTTCTCTATGGCACCCCGGAGCGGATTCGTCAGGAGGTGGCCACCATTCTTGAGCGCTACGGCAGTGGCTCCGGCCATGTCTTCAACCTGGGCCATGGGATCCATCAGCATGTGGATCCGGAGAATGCCGGGGGCTTTGTGGATGCGGTTCATGAGCTGAGTGCCCAGTACCACCAGTAGTGCCGGTAACAGTCAGCCACAAAAAAAGCCGCTCATTGAGCGGCTTTTTTGTCCATGGTGCCGCAACAGTTTTACCTTTCTGGCGACAAAAATTGACATTCAATGTACATAAGATACCATATGTACAATGATTATTGAGTGGGATGACAATAAGAATCAACTCCTGCAGAAAGAGCGCGGACTCTCTTTCGAAGATGCCCTTGAGGCCATCATGGATGGACGTGTTTTGGGAGATCTCAGCCATCCAGACCCTGAGCGATCACATCAACGCTTGATGATCATGGAAATTGATCAATATGCTGTCACTGTTCCGTATGTTATTGATGGAGATAAAATATTTCTTAAGACAATGTTCAGAGACCGAAAAATGCAGAGGAGATATCTATGACTGATCAAAAATATGACGTGTTGGACGCTGAGGAGAGTGCCATTGTAGATGCGGTAGAGAATGGTGAATATCTGGCGGAGAAGAATCTCTCTGCACGCATTAAAGAGCTTCAGGCTGCTGCTGTAGCGACCGTCAAGAAAAAGCCCATTACAGTGAGAGTGCAGGAACAGGATATTCAAAAGATCCGTTCAATTGCTTATCAGAGAGGTATTCCCTATCAAACCCTGGTCTCATCGGTTATTCATCAGTTTGCCCATGGTGACCTGGTGGAGAGATCCTGATACTGCAATCTGCCTGGACCGTCTCCCTCGTGTATCTTCCTGACCCTGGATGATTCCACAGCCACAAAAAAAGCCGCTCATTGAGCGGCTTTTTCAGTTTTGATCGGGGGGAACTATCCGTCCAGTCCATCAAAGATCTGGTTCTTGATCTCATCCACACCACCGACACCGTTGACCTTGACGTAGTTGCACTCCTCGTTGCTGTAGAAGCTGATCAGAGGCTCGGTCTGGTCATGGTAGATCTTCAATCGGGCCTTGACCGTCTCCTCCTGGTCATCCTCACGCTGAATCAGATCCTCGCCAGTGACATCATCCTTCCCCTCCTCCTTGGGTGGATTGAAGATGACATGGTAGGTGCGGCCAGAGGCGAGGTGAACGCGACGGCCGGACATGCGCTTGATGATCTCCTCATCAGGAACGTCGATCTCAACCACGGCGTCGATCGGTACACCCGCCTCTTTCAGCGCCTCTGCCTGAGGGATGGTGCGTGGGAAGCCATCAAACAGGTAACCGTTTGCACAGTCATCCTCAGTGATACGCTCCTTGACCATGCCCATGATGATGTCATCAGAGACCAGACCACCCTCATCCATGATCTTCTTGGCAGCAATGCCCAGCTCGGTGCCTGCCTTAACGTGTGCACGCAGCATGTCGCCGGTAGAGATCTGAGGGATATTGTATTTTTCCTTGATGTAGTTGGCCTGTGTACCTTTGCCGGCACCAGGGCCACCGAGAAGAATAATGCGCATTTCGTTTGACTCCTTGTCAATCCGGAACTGCCCGCAACAGCGTCAGTCCACTGTGCCGGGCAATCCACAAATAAAAAACGGGTTCTTGCGAGGTCATCCTCCACAAGATCGTGTTAATTATCAGATTAATAAGGGGTGCATGGCCAGTTGAGGTTTTCAATGGGCGGATAAGGAATCTATGGATCAGTGTAGACGCTACTCACTCGTATCACGGTTTGAACGGTCAACCCCGGCTCTGCGCTCTACCGAGGGAGCAGCCTGTCGATCATCCGCTCCGCCTGGTGCCCATACCCGCCCCCAAACAGATTGAAATGGTTGAGGATGTGGTAGAGGTTGTAGAGCCCCTTTCTCTGCCCATATCCGGGCTCCAGGGGCCAGCTCTCGTTGTAGGCATCATGGAAGCGGCTGGAGAAGCCGCCAAACAGCTCGGTCATTGCCAGATCGGCCTCCCGGTCCCCATAGTAGAGTGCCGGATCATAGATGACAGGCTCCCCATCTGGTGTGGCTGACCAGTTCCCCCCCCAGAGATCCCCGTGGAGCAGTGAGGGTTCCGTGCTCCTCCCGCCAAGCAGCTGTTCAACCGCCTCCATCAGCCTCTCCCCCTTCTGCTGTAGCGAGGCGGAGCCCCCTTTCTCTGCAACCCAGCGGAGCTGCGGGGCGAGGCGCTGTTCCCTCCAGAAGGTGGCCCAGGAGCGCTCCTGCCGGTTGATCTGTGGGGTTGAGCCGATGGTGTTCTCCCGGTGCCAGCCGAAGAGGGGATGTCTGGTCTGGTGCATCGCTGCCAGACCATGCCCCAGCGCCTCCTCCGGTTTTCTGCCGCCTCCCCCCATCTCGATATACTCCATTGCGAGGAAGGCCCGCCCCTCTGCGGTTCCTGCAAGAATCGGGTGCGGTGCACGCAGTGTGTTGCTGCGATTGATCTCTCCCAGGGCCTCCAGCTCCGCCTCGAACATCCCCAGCCGGCTCGCCTTGTTGATCTTGATAAAGAGGGGGGTGCCGGAGGCCGTGTTCAGCAGAAAGGCCTGGTTGATCTCTCCACCAAACAGGGGTTGGTGGGATCGATACTCCAGCCCGGTTCCGAGAGATTGTGCAAGTTGGCTGGTAATTTCCCCCAGTAACTCATTCATTGTTGGAAAAACAATTCACACTGGTGTGGAGAAGAGCGGGCAAGAAAAAAATTGATGCCCCCATTATTTTGTTGCCTATTGGGAGTGGTGGGGTAATATGTAACACACTGAAATATATATATTATGGCGGAATCGCCAGTTTTGGGTCGGAGAGGTTTCCAGATTGCTGTATCCAGTGGTGGAGAGGGGAGAGCGGGTATTGTTCACAGAGTTATCCACAGGTTCTCAGAGCGGGAGCCGGTTCTCCCGGTGCCACTGGAGGATGCGGCGAAAAACCTCGGGGTCCTTGATGTGGGTCATCTCGCCGGGACGGGGGAAGTGCATGTCCAGAAGACGAGAGAGCCAGAAACGGAGCGCCGCCGCACGTAACATGGCGGGCCACGCCTCGCGCTCCCGGTCGGTAACCGGACGCTGCTGCTGATAGTGGTCGAGGAGGGTTTGATAGCGCTGCGGATCGATGGCACCGTTGGCCTCTGTGCACCAGTCATTGATGGTGACCGCAATGTCGTAGAGCAGTGCATCATTGCATGCGTAGTAGAAGTCGATCACGCCGCTCAGGTGCGTGTCGACAAAGAGGGCATTGTCCCGAAACAGGTCTGCATGGATCACCCCCTGCGGCAGCTCCTCGCGTCGGGAACCGGACTGAAAGCGGAGCTCCTCCTCAAGGAACTGCTGCTCCTCCTGGCTCAGTTTCTCGCTCAGTCTCCCAACGCTCTCTCTGCACCATGCAATGCCGCGCGGATTCTTCCGAAATCCATCAAAGTTGTGTGCCATGGCGTGCATCCGCCCCAGGGCTGCCCCAATTTCCGCACAGTGCGCCTCATCGGGGTGATCAATACCGCAGCCGCGAAGTCGCTGGACCAGGGCGGCCGGTTTGCCCTTGACCCTGCGCAGGTAGTCACCACGCCTGTCTGCGATCGGGTGTGCACTGGGAACCTCATGTTCCGCCAGAAAGGCCATGATCTCGAGAAAATAGGGGAGCTCCTCCCACTCCAGCTGCTCAAAGATGGTGAGGACAAATTCACTCTTGCTGGTGGTTACAAAGTAGTTGGTATTCTCAATGCCCGCCGAGATCCCCTCATAGGAGACCAGCTCTCCGGCATCATACTGCCCAAGGAACTCTACAAGCTCGCCCCGCGAGATGGTGGTATAGACAGACATCGGTGGCGCCCGTTACCAGCGATAGAGTACCCAGCGGGGAATCCTGAAGTCCGGGCTGAGGTCATCATGTCGTGATTCCAGATATCCATCGCCATCCATGTCACTCAGATAGTAGGGAGAGGCATTCCGGGGGGTGATCTTGACCAGGTAGAGGCGACCATTGACCCGATACTCCTCAGCCACATAACGGGCTCTCTTGACGATTCTGACCTCGGGCTCGGGCATGTTTTCCAGCTCCTCCTGCAGGGCTGCACCCTTCTCGGGGAGCGGTGGAGGGGTGATCGGTGTCAGTGGTGGTGGCAATGGTGCGGGAACGGGTTCGCCATGACTGATCTGGAAAGAGAGCAGTAGAAGCAGACTGAATAGTAGTCGAACCATCGTTGTTCCTCGAATGTTGGGCAAACCGAACTGTTACTCGGTATCATGATACGACAAAATAGTTCAGACTTCCCGTTTTCATACCGATGGACCAGACTCCACAATCCGCTCAAGCCAGTGCTGCCGGGGGTCATCCGCTGATTCTGGTGGATGGCTCCTCCTACCTCTTCAGGGCATTCCATGCGATGCCATCACTGACCAGCCCGCAGGGGGAGCCGACAGGCGCGGTCTATGGGGTGGTCAACATGCTCAGGAGTCTGCTGCGAGAGTACCAGCCCAGACAGCTGGTGATGGTCTTCGATGCCAAGGGAAAGAGCTTCCGCAATGACCTCTATCCGCAGTACAAGGCCAACCGCCCACCGATGCCGGATGAGCTGCGCAGCCAGATCAACCCCCTGCATGCAGTGATTGAGGCGATGGGCATTCCGATGGTGATCCACGAGGGGGTGGAGGCCGATGATGTGATCGGAACACTGACCCGCCGCGCGGAGTCCGAGCATCTCCCGGTGCTGATCTCAACCGGGGACAAGGACATGGCCCAGCTGGTGGGGGCTGAGGTGACACTGATCAATACCATGACAGGGGTCACCATGGATCCAGCCGGGGTGGAAGAGAAGTTTGGGGTACGTCCGGAGCAGATCATCGACTTTCTGGCGCTGGTGGGGGACAGCTCGGACAATGTCCCGGGTGTCCCCAGGGTCGGTGAGAAGACGGCAGCCAAGTGGCTGGGCCAATTTGGCTCCCTGGATGAGATTGTCGCCCACTCGGAGGAGGTGGGGGGCAAGGTGGGAGAGAACCTCCGTTCCGTGCTGGATCAGCTCCCGCTCTCACAGGACCTGGTCACCATCCGCTGTGATCTCGATCTGGGGGTTGCTCTTTCGGATCTTCAGCTCCGTGATACAGACTCCGACACCCTGGTGACGCTCTACCGGGATCTGGGCTTCAACCGCTGGTTGTCCGAGCTGCTGGAGGATGAGACACAGCAGGATGAGGAGCAGTTGGAGGTTGAGACCATCCACAGCGAACAGCAGCTGCACGCCTGGCTACGGCGACTGCAGCAGGCAGCGCTGTTTGCCATCGATACAGAGACCACCAGCCTGCGCCCAATGGAGGCGGAGCTGGTGGGGCTCTCCTTTGCAACAGAGGCGGGCCGCGCCGCCTACCTGCCGCTGGCACACCAGGATCTGGAGGCACCACCACAGCTTGATCGGGGCTGGGCGCTGGAGCAGCTGCGTCCACTGCTGGAGGATCCGCAACAGCGCAAGGTGGGACAGAACCTCAAGTATGATGCCACGGTCCTTGCCAACCATGGGATCGAGCTGCAGGGGATTGCCTTCGACACCATGCTGGAATCCTATGTGATCGACAGCAGTGCAACGCGACATGACATGGACTCACTGGCGCTCAAGTATCTGGGGCAGAAGACCATCTCCTATGAGGAGGTTGCCGGCAAGGGGAAAAAGCAGCTCCGGTTTGATCAGGTACCGATTGACCAGGCGGCCCCCTATGCGGGGGAGGATGCAGAGGTCACCCTGAGGCTTCATCAGGCGCTCTGGCCCAGGCTGGAAGAGGCCCCGGAGCGGGAGCAGCTGTTTCGGCAGATCGAGATGCCGCTGCTGGAGGTGCTTGCCCGCATGGAGCGTAACGGGGTTGCCGTTGATACCGGAATGCTGCAGCGGCAGAGCGGGGAGCTGGCAACCCATATTGCGCAGATCGAGAAGGAGGCCTTCGAGGAGGCGGGTGATGCCTTCAACCTCGCCTCACCCAGGCAGATCCAGGCGATCCTCTACGAGGAGAAGGGGCTTCCGGTTCTCAAGAAGACACCCAAGGGGCAGCCCTCCACCGCAGAGGCGGTGCTGCAGGAGCTGGCACAGGACTATCGGTTGCCACAGTTGATTCTGCAGTACCGCAGCATGAGCAAGCTCAAATCGACCTACACGGACCGGCTGCCGGAGCAGATCAATCCACAGACAGGACGAATCCACACCTCCTACCACCAGGCCGTTGCAGTCACCGGCCGACTCTCCTCATCGGACCCAAACCTGCAGAACATTCCGATCCGGACAGAGGAGGGGCGACGCATCCGCAGGGCCTTCATTGCAGAGAAGGGGAAGCGGATGGTGGCGGCAGACTACTCACAGATCGAGCTGCGGATCATGGCCCACCTCTCGGCAGACCAGAGCCTGCTGGAGGCCTTCCATCAGGGGAGGGATATCCATCGGGCAACCGCGGCCGAGGTGTTTGCAGTGGATCCGGAACAGGTCACCAGCGAACAGCGACGCAGCGCCAAGGCGATCAACTTTGGGCTGATCTACGGAATGTCTGCATTCGGGCTGGCCAGGCAGCTGGGGATCAGCCGGGGTGCGGCACAGCACTATGTGGATCTCTATTTTGAGCGCTATCCCGGAGTGAAGCAGTATATGGAACAGACCCAGCAGCAGGCGCGGGACCAGGGGTATGTGGAGACCCTGTTTGGGCGCAGGCTCTATCTGCCGGAGATCAACTCAAGAAACGGTCAGCGGCGCCAGTATGCGGAGCGCACCGCAATCAATGCCCCAATGCAGGGGACCGCCGCAGATATCATCAAGCGTGCAATGATCGCCGTGGACCAAGCCCTGCTTGAGGGGGAGTATGGGGCGTTGATGATCATGCAGGTGCATGATGAGCTGGTCTTCGAGGTCGCTGAGGATCGGCTCGATCCTCTGGTTGCACTGGTACGCGAGAAGATGGAGTCGGCCGCACAACTGGATGTTCCGCTGGTTGTGGATGTGGGGAGTGGCTCCAACTGGGATGATGCACACTAAACCGGAAAAATGGTTGAACTTCTCTCCAGGAGGGGTGTCTCACGATGTAGCTGCCACAATCATGGCGTCTGTTCTCTCCTCTCAATGAATTGAAAATGGGGTTTGGGCCACAGGCGCAGGGTCGTGATCAAGCGGTGCCCTGTCCGGTCTTCCTCCCTTCCCGGGCGGGGCTTTTTTAGATATCACCACCTCCCTGTAGTATGGCTTCCAGGTTACCAATGGCCTGCGTTCTGTCGGCCATGGGGAGATAGGTCAGGTCGATATCAACCATTCGTCTGCACAATAAAACTGCAAGGGGTGACTACTTCTCCTCAGTACTCTCTTCGGCAGGCTCCGACTCCAGCCACCCCGAAATGGTGCTGCGAGCCTCGTCCACCCCGACCCCCCTGGTTGCCGAAAAGATCTGTGCGGTCACGCCGGGAAACTCCTCGGAGAGCTGTCTGCGAACCTTGTGCAGCACATTCATTGCTGCCCCCCGTTTCAGCTTGTCCGCCTTGGTGAGCAGGATATGGAGGGGCAATCCGGTCCAGCGGCTCCACTCCACCATCTGGCGATCATTCTCGGTCATTGGGTGGCGGATATCCATCAGCACAATCACCCCGCGCAGGGCAGAGCGCTCCTGCAGATACTCCGCAAGGTCACGCTCCCACTGCTGACGCACCCTCAGCGGCACCTTGGCGTAGCCATAACCGGGCAGATCCACCAGATAGTGTCCCCGGTCCAGGGCAAAGAAGTTGATCAGCTGAGTGCGACCCGGGGTCTTGCTGGTTCTCGCCAGCCCCCTGATCCCGGTCAGGCGGTTGAGTGCGCTCGATTTTCCGGCATTGGAACGCCCGGCAAATGCCACCTCCGCCACACTCTCCTCCGGGCAGCGGGAGAGGTTTGGTGCACTGGTGAGAAAGGTGGCCTGATTGAGATTCATCGGGGAATTATACCCACAGAGGGGGAGAGTAATGGACGGTGGGTTGCGAGAATAGTTTGAAGTTGGTGCTTTTGCGAATATAATTGCGAATTCTATGTGGAATTGTGCGGATATTCAGGTGTCCGGAGCAGTTGTTGTTGGCAGCTCTGGTGGATCTGGTTCTGTGTTGGGTTTGGAAAACTGCAGGCACTGCCTGTTGAAAATATTAGAAGGAAAGAATCGATGAAGAAGGCCGTTTGGACGCAAACTTGGGTTGCCGTTGCTGCGCTCGCAGTGTCAGGAGCTGCAATGGCAGCAGGTGATATTGAGGCTGGCAAGGCAAAGGCCGCAATCTGTGGCGCATGTCATGGAGCGACTGGTCAGGGTAACCCCGCCTTTCCCGACCCGATGAACCCCGGATCCATGAAGGCACTCCCTGCCCTGGCGGGACAGAATGCCGGTTATCTTTCCAAACAGCTGCAGGACTTCAAGTCCGGTGCCCGCAAGGATGCCCTGATGTCAGGAACGGCAATGGGGCTGAGCGATGCGGATATTGCCAACATCTCCGCCTACTACGCATCAGTAGCCGGGGCCGATGCGGTAGCCGCAGACGCCTCCCTTGTGGCCAGGGGCAAGAGCCTCTATCAGGGTGGAGAGATGGCGCGTAGCGTCACCGCCTGCATGGCCTGCCACGGTCCGGATGCAGCCGGTAATGATCTGGCAAAGTGGCCAGGGCTGACCGGCCAGCTGAGTGCCTATACAGTGGCCCAACTTGAGGCCTTCCGTTCCGGCAGCCGTTACAATGATCCAAACCGGATGATGCAGGATGTTGCCAGCACACTGACCGATAGTGACATTGCTGCGGTAACCGCCTACCTGCAGTCCCTGGGTGGAGCGGCAGCGGCTCCAGCTCCTGTTGTGGAGGCAGCAGCAGAGCCTGCCGCTGCCCCAGCCGCCGAGGCGGCACCCGCTGAGGTAGCAGCTCCGGCGGCTGCACCAGCGGCATCGGGTGGTGCAGCAGATGGCGAGGGGATGTTCATGGCGAGCTGTAACTCCTGCCACAACATTGCAATGGCAGCTGCGCTGGGTGCCCCGGGTGTGGGTGACAAGGCAGCCTGGAAGGATCGCATCGCCAATGGGATGGATGCCCTCTATGCAACAGCGATCAACGGCTCCGCCACGAACCCTGTAATGGCGCCACGTGGTGGCAGTGCGCTGAGTGATGATGAGCTGAAGGCGGTGGTGGACTACATGGTGGCTCACTCCCAGTAATCCCTGTTGTCGAGAGACAGACCTCAGAAAGAGGGCCGCAGATTCTGCGGCCTTTTTTTGTGGGCTGAACGGGAACCCGTTATGATTGGCCCTGTCTCAGCTAGTGCAATTGGGTGCTACTGAATTGAGTCAACGAAGAAAGCAGAAGGTGGAGCAATGAAAAGAAGATGGATCTCGTGGTTGTCGCTGTTGATGCTTGGGGTGGCCTCGCTGTCGGTAGCAGCCGAGGATTACATGGAGGGGGTGGAGTACACCCGAATCAGCAAGCCACTGCGTACGGTCGTCAAGCCGGGAACGGTCGAGGTGCGGGAGTACTTCTGGTATGGCTGTCCCCACTGCTTCCGTCTTGAGCCCTCTGTACAGCGCTGGCTTGGCACCAACCCGGCGAATGTGAATTTCCAGATGCAGCCGGCGATCCTCGGGGAGAGCTGGGCTCCGGCAGCCCAGGCATTCTATAGTGCAGCACTGCTGGGTGTACTGGACAAGATCCACCCTGCACTGTTCGAGGCGATCCACCTGGAGGGGCAGAAGAGTCTGGTCAAGGACGATCTGGCGCTGGAGCTCTTTTTTGAGCAGCATGGGGTGGATCCGGAGCGGTTTCGCAAGACATGGAACTCATTCAGTGTACAGTCCAGGGTCAAACAGGCGATACGGATGACCCGCAGGTCGGGGATCAAGGGGGTCCCTGCGATGGTGGTAAACGGCAAGTTTGTGACCGACCCCGGGATGGCCGGAGGAGTTCAGGAGATGTTCCGGGTGGTTGAGTATCTGGTGGCGCAGGAGATGGCGTCCAGCCCCTGACCAACAGTGCCATGACTCCGATCCAGGAGGCGTTGCTTCATCAACTGGCGGATGGCGCTCTCCACAGTGGAACTGCACTCGGGGAGGCGCTGGGAATCAGTCGTGCCGGGGTCTGGAAGCAGATTCAGCAGCTCCACGCTGTCGGGGTCGAGGTCCAGTCGATAGAGCGTCAGGGCTATCGTCTGCCCGCCCCGATCCAGTTTCTTGATCAGCAGAAGATTGAAGCGGCCCTTGCCCCCGCCGTCGGAACGCAGCTGGCGGGCATTCAGACCGTCTGGGAATGCGACTCCACCAACAGCGAGCTGATACGCCAGCTCCACACCGGCGCCAGACCTGGCACTCTTCTCCTGGCCGAACATCAGACAGCAGGCCGTGGCCGACGCGGCAGGGAGTGGGTCTCCCCGTTTGGCGGCAGCCTCTACCTCTCACTGTTGTGGCGCTTCTCATCAGGCCCAATGGCACTGAGCGGAGTCTCCATTGTGGTCGGGATTGCTGCAGCGCAGGCGCTGATCGAGCTGGGAGTTGAGGGGGTCGCGCTGAAGTGGCCCAACGATATCCACCTCCAGGGGCGCAAGCTGGGTGGGGTGCTGATCGATCTGGAGGGGGAGTCGGAGGGGCCCACCCATGTGGTGATCGGCATCGGGATCAATGTAGCGCTACCAGAGCGGGAGAGTCGGCGGATTGGACAGCCCTGGGCCGCACTCTCGCAGCAGATGGAGTCTCTGCCATCGCGCAATCGGCTTGCTGCCTCGCTATTGAACCGGCTGGTTCCCCTGCTGAACCGTTTTGAGCAGGGTGGACTGGATCCCCTGCTGCCGGAGTGGGAGCCACTGGATCAGACAAGAGACCGTACCGTCACGCTGCAGCTGGAAGGGAGACACATTACCGGAACGGCCAGGGGGATTGATCGAACGGGGGCGCTGCAACTGGAGCGTGGTGGGAGGATCCGCCCCTATTTCAGTGGCGACCTCTCGCTGCGTCTCCAGGAGCCGGCATGAGCGGGGGTGGACGGCTGTGGCTGCTGATTGATGCCGGTAACAGCAGAATCAAGTGGGCATGGAGTGGTGGAGAGGGGCTGGACTCAGTGGAGGCCCTCGATAACCAGAGGATCGATGCCACCCTGTGGGGGCAGTGGGAGGGGCATGTGGCCCCGGACCGGATCTGGCTCGCCAACAGTGGAGGAGAGCAGCGCGAGGGGCAGATTCGACAGATTGCAGAGGATCTCTGGGGGGCTCCCGTTGAATCGGTACCTTCAGCCAGCCATTTTGGAACCCTGACCAACGGCTATCGCCAGCCCCGACAGCTGGGGGTGGATCGCTGGCTCGGGATGGTCGCCACATGGCAGAGGCTGCAGTGTCCATTCTGTCTGATCGACTGCGGTACCGCGGTCACGATCGACTGCGTTGACCGCACCGGGACACACCTGGGGGGAGCCATCCTGCCGGGGATCGGCGCCAGCTGGGAGGAGTTCGAGAAAAAAGTAAGCCATTTAGAACACGATCGCGGAAAATCAATGCAGAACCTCCCCGCAAGGAGCACCCAGGAAGGGCTACAGTACGGAGTGGATGGCACCGTGGCCAATGTGGAGGCGGCAATAACCACGATACTGCAACACCATGGCGAGATGCCTCTTCTGATTACCGGAGGGGATGCAGAGAAGATGGAACAGGGGTCCAATCTCTCCTTCCAGAGGGTGGAAAACGCGGTGCTGGAGGGGCTGCTGCTGGTGTCTCTTGCAAAACGGGATGGAACATAGGGATGGAGAGATTAACGAAAGATGAACCATTGATGGCAGCAAAGCTTTTTCGGTACTTGAAAGAAAAATATGGGAGTTGAGTTCCACTCAGAATTGTGTAGTTACATAAATATAGCTACAATGTGGTAATGAGGGTTGATTGGGATGAACAAAAGAGTAGGGCTAATCAAGCGAAACATGGCGTAGGCTTTGAAACCGCACAGCATGTATTTGATGATCCACATCATTTGAGTATCCAGGATAGATTTGAGGGTGGAGAGGAGCGCTGGCAGACGATCGGGATGGTTGGGGGAGTGATCGTGCTATTAGTGGCACATACCCACCATGAAGTAGCAGGAGAAGAGGTTATTCGTATTATTTCAGCAAGAAAAGCAACCAGACAAGAGAGGCGAAACTATGAAGAGCAGTAAAACCAATGTAGAGGAGCTCAAGCGCCTGTCTGAGATGTCCGATGATGAAATCGATACCAGTGACATTCCAGAGATCCGGGACTTCAGTCAGGCTGAGCGTGGACGTTTTTTCCGTCCTGTAAAAAAGCAGGTCACTCTGCGCCTGGATATGGATGTGATTGAGTGGTTCAAGCGGCAGGGTGCCGGGTATCAAACCAGAATCAATTCGGCGTTACGGGAGTTTGTGGAAGATCATCGAAACGTTGGGCGCGGATAAGTAAAACCATCCAGAGATCAGTTGCCAACCCCATGACACCGCTGTAAAATCCCCGACCTTGCCGCTATAGCTCAGCTGGTAGAGCAACGCACTTGTAATGCGTAGGTCCTCAGTTCGACTCCGAGTGGCGGCACCATACAAAACCCCTGCAGAAACACCAGCTTGCAGGGGTTTTTCTTTGTCTGAATGGTTTGATTGGGTATTCTAAGAAAAGTAGCCACTCATTCCAGCAACCTTGCCGCCTATGCCAAAGATATCCTGACAGTCTGTCTGAGTAGTCAAGAGTGGACAGATCTTCTGCTGTTGGCTGAACATTGCCCTATAGCCCACCCTTTTATGTCATTGATATTCAAACGATACCGAGAAATAAAGCAAGCTCTCTATTGATCTGCAGCAGAGTTTTGTCATCAATGGTGCCGATGATTTTTCCAATCTTATCTCTGGGTATTGTCTGCGCTTTATCAATCATGATTTGGGAGAGCTTCTGTAGTCCATTTTCGGAGTCTGCCTCAACTGAGATACGAAACAGCGGAGTATCACGCAGTTCGCTAGTTACCGGCAGGATGGTGACTGAGGGATGCTGATCAAAAAGGTCTGACTGTATCACTAAGGCTGGGCGTGGTTTTCCATACGCACCCTGCAAAACAACGGTAACCAGGTCACCACGTTTCATTGCCAGCCATCATGATCAGCAACAGACTCTAACCAGTCACTCGTCTCTTGCTCAAGCGGATCACCTTGAAGCATATTAGATTGACGCCGACACTCTTCAGCAAAACCATCTCTTCTTGAGTCTGGCACCCAAATCTGCACAGGACGAAGGCCCTGTGCTCTTAATCGATCTCTATGTTGCTCTACTCGTTGTGAAACGCTCATTTTGTTCCCCTCACGATGGGTTAGTCTGAGTATAATCAACCGTTACATGTAACGCAAGATCAGGGGTACTCGCCACTGGTGGCACCATACAAAACCCCTGCAGTGGGTAATGAAGCAGGATCCCCTGTCTCTGGAAGGGCAAAGGGTGCTACGTCATTGCCTCTGGATTGAAAAGTACAACCATATCAATCATAATGGTCATATTGGTAAATAAAGGGGCGTAATGTGATTACAGAGACCAGTGCCGTCAAGTTCCGGCAGAACCTGGGTGAGATGCTCAATACAGTGCAGTACCGTCATGACAGTGTTGTGATCAACAAGGATGGAAAACCCGTTGCTGCACTGATTGATGCACAGCTCTTTAGGCGGATTCGTCACATGCAGGAGCGTTTTGATGCGCTCACCGGGAAGATGGCGCAGGGGTTTGCAGAGATACCGGAGGCAGAAGGTACTGCCGAGATTGAGCATGCCGTTCTACAAGAACGCCAGGAGAAGAGGAAAACCCCCGCTTAATGGGCGCGATCAAGATCGTCCTGGATACTAATGTCCTGCTCTCTGGCCTGGCGTATCCAAACAGTCAGCCCGGGAATATCATTCAGGCCTGGCAGAGTGGTGGGCTGGATCTCTACCTCTCCGATTACATACTGCAGGAGCTACAGCGGGTATTGCCACGCCTCAGGGCCCGACATGGGCTGAGTGATGAGGAGGTTGAGGAACTCGTACACATACTCTCCATTCAGGCAGAGCTTCTGGTCCCACTGGAGACTGGGACCACTGAGATACGCGACCAGAACGATCGACCAGGATTGGGTACCTGGCTGGCGCTGGAGCAACAAGAGGGGGATGGTTACCTGATTACCGGGGACAAGGATCTTCTTGTGCTTGCAGATCAATACCCCATTCTTGCACCGGCAGCATTTTGCAGGCGCCACCTTGTTTAAGGTTATTGACCCCCCCATGAGCAGATTGGACACATCTCGTACTCTTCTCCTGGTGTTGCTCACAACACTTGTCACTGGCTGTGCAACTACCCAACAGAATCCAGTAGAGACGCTCTGGTTGCCTCCAGATGAGGGTAGCTGGTCCCATGCCCCAGCCACAGGGATTGAGTTGTCGCATGAGGATGGCTCCACCACCCATGTCACACAGGCGGCCATCCGAAACGCCGTTACTGTGAAGGAGCGTATTGAACGGGTTAGTGGAGTCCATGCCGAGCTGGGGCTGGTGGATACGGCGTCACCGAATGCATTTGCCTTTCACCACGAGGGTCGTCCAGTGATTGCGATATCACTCTCATGGCTCAGAGCGCTGGGCCATGACAGAGATGCACTGGCCACAACGATCGGCCACGAGTTGGCCCATCTGCACCTGGGGCACAGCGGTGATGAACGCAAGGAGCGTGAACAGGTCCGGATGGGGGCCAGCCACGTTCTGGGAACGCTGATGAATATTGCGGGCGTCCCCCTGGGTGGCACAATCGCAAATATCGGGGTAACCGCATTCGCCCGCTCATTCACAAGAGATGAGGAGCGTGCCGCCGATGATTATGGAATCAGATGGGCCGTTGCTGCCGGATATGACCCCTGTGGCAGAGTCCGCACGATGAGGATCTACCGGCGGATGCAGGCTGATAACCATGGCCCGTCCTTCCTCTCTACCCACCCGGGCGCTACGGAACGGTCTGAGATTGCCAACGAGCTCTCTCTCAAGATCAATGGAGAGCGCTGCGGTATCTGATTCCGGTGTAGCAACCTCCTTCCTTCTCTTTGGCCACCTTTTTCTATGAGTCAATGTGCCCTGAGAAACCCATTTGTAAATGCCTGATACCCCCTGGCGGCCCCGATAGGGGGTGGCATTACTTTATCTTCCTGCTAATCTTGGGTATAGAGTTGTTATTAAACCATCCACAGCCACAACCTCAGAGGGGCACTGATGTCGATACTGCAGAAGATTCTCCACCACAGCCGTGAAAGTGATCTCTCTGATCTCCATCTTCACGGTGGTCAGCCGATTGCAATTCGTCTCCATGGTGAGATCGTGGTCATGGAGGAGGAGCTGATCGAGGCGGCGGAGCTGGAGGCGTTTATCGACCAGCACCTCACCACCCCGGCACTGCGAGAGAGCTTTGAGCAGGAGCGGGATGCCGATCTGGCCATCGAGGCCGAGGAGTTCCGCTACCGTGTCAACTTCTACCACACCTCACGGGGTGTGGCGGCGGCACTGAGGAAGATCGAGACGGAGATTCCAACCATGGAGAAGCTCGGTCTCCCCGAGGTGGTTGGTCGCATGTCACAGTCGGAGAATGGACTGATCCTGGTGACCGGCCCTACCGGTTCCGGCAAGTCCACCTCGCTCGCCGCAATGATTGACCAGATCAACCAGCAGCGTTTTGGGAACATCATCACCGTTGAGGATCCAATCGAGTTTGTCCACACAGACCGCAACTGCATCGTCTCCCAGCGTGAGGTGGGTCGTGATACCGTCTCCTTTGCGCGCGCACTGCGGGCCTCCCTGCGAGAGGATCCAGACATCATCCTGGTGGGGGAGATGCGTGACCGCGAGACCATACAGCTTGCACTGACCGCCGCGGAGACCGGCCATCTGGTATTCGGAACACTCCACACCAACGGGGCACCCAGCACAATCAACCGGATTATCGATGTCTTTCCACCCGCCCAGCAGGACCAGATCCGTGCACAGCTCTCACAGTCGTTGCGGATGGTGATGACGCAGCACCTCCACCGCAGGCGGGATGGCTCCGGTCGTGTTGCCTCCTTCGAGATCATGACCGCAAACTCTGCGGTACAGAATCTGATTCGCGAACAGAAGATCCATCAGCTCCATAGTGTGATCCAGACCGCCCGCGGCGAGGGGATGGTCACCATGGAGCACTCCATCCAGCAGCTCGTCTCCAGCGGGGCGATTGATCCGCCCCCACTGCCATGAGTGCGGGGGCTGCTGCAGTGCCGGGAATTGACCCGGGCGCAGCCGTTGAGGGGAGAGCTGTCTCTAGTCGTCCAGAGCAAAATTACGTATTATTGCGTATAGCTGAAATATATAACTATATATATAATTACTCCTGTCAATGGCAGTGGATCATGGGTAATGGTTATGGAGTGGTATATCAAGGAGATCGGTTGGGGCAGGATGGCACTCCGTACCATCTGCTGCACGCTGGTGGCGTTTCTATCCGTGGCCATGGTCGGACTGCTGGGTCTCTATCTCCACAGAGGCACTACCCTCTCCTCCATGGCCACGCTCCTGATGGGCTAGCCGGATCAGGTCGGGGGGTAGCGGCGTCCCCGTCGGTCGCACGGGAGGGAGTGCATGAGCCTGTTTGAGTGGTTAACACCCCCCACCCACTGGATACTGATCCTGCTCGGGTCAATGGTTCTGATCCTGCTGGCTGCTCGCTGGCTGCCTCTGCTGCGGGGTGGCAAGGAAACGGGGAGACGGGAGGTGGAGATCCTGGAGCAGCGTGTCCGGGAGCGTACCGAGGAGCTGGAGAGGAACCGGGAGGCACTGGTTGAGTCACAGCGCATTGCCCATTTTGGAAACTGGGACTAGAACATTGTCACCAATGGGCTGGAGTGGTCCGATGAGATCTACCGGATTTTCGGGCTGACGCCGCAGCAGTTTGGCGCCACCTACGATGCCTTCCTGGAGACCGTCCATCCGGAGGACAGGGAGGCGGTGATCTCTGCAGTGGATGAGGCGCTGGAGAAGAACAACTACGCCATAGACCACCGCATTGTTCTGCCGGACGGGAGTGTACGGACGGTTCATGAGCGTGCGGATGTCTCCTATGACAGCAACCACAAACCGGTCCGTATGATTGGTACGGTGCATGACATCACCGAGCAGAAGGAGGCCGAAAAGTTCCTCGTCATTGCACATGAGCAGCTCGAGAGAGAGGTGGGTATACGCACGGAGGAGCTTCGCAGAAGAAACGAGGAGCTACAGGCGGTCATGGACAGCATCTCGGAGCCCATCATGGTGGTGGGCCTCGACTATCGGGTGCAGATGATGAACCGTGCAGCAGAGCGGGCAGCGGACGGGGATCTCGATTCATTCGGTGACAAGAGGTGCTACAGGGTTGCGCATGGCAGAGAGGAGATCTGTTCAGAGGGTGATACTCCTTGCCCGCTGAGGCGTGTAATCGAGGAGGATGGCCCGGTCACAGTCGTTCACAGGCACGTCTCGCAATCGGGATCTCCCTATTATGTAGAGCTGCTGGCCTCACCATTGAGAAACAGGGATGGCTCCATCCGTGCCATTGTTGAGGTATCGCGGGACATAACGGGCAAGGTTATTGCCGAGCAGAAGTTGCAGAAGAGCCACAGTGACCTCGACTATCTGGCACACCATGATCCAGTTACCCAGCTCTCCAACAGGATCATGTTCCATGTCCATCTTGACCACGCAATCAATGTCGCCAGGAGGGAGAAGAGCGGTTTTGCCGTTCTCTTTCTCGATCTTGATGATTTCAAGAAGATCAATGACTCACTGGGCCATATGGCAGGTGACGAGCTGTTGCAGATCCTTGCCAGGAGATTTTCCAGGACTCTTCGTGACTCCGATTTGATTGCCCGTTTTGGGGGAGATGAGTTTGCATTTCTTGTCGTGCCAGCCAGCAGCCATGATGAGGTATCAACCGTTGCCAACAAGGTGCTCTCTGAGGCTCGAAAGCCCTTTGATCTTGCCAGAGGGCGTTACAATCTGAGCGCCAGTATTGGAATCAGCCTCTTCCCTGGGGATGCAGGGGATGTCGATACACTGATTCAGCATGCAGATCTCGCGATGTACCATGCCAAAAAATTGGGTGGCGATCGCCACTTCTTCTATACCCGGGAGATCGACAGACTGGCCACGGAGCGCCTGCGGATTGAGCAGGAGCTGAGATGGGCGCTGGAGCATGATGAGCTGGAGATCTGGTACCAGCCGCTGGTCTCGCTGAATGATGGTGCAGTCACCGGTCTGGAGGCACTGCTGCGCTGGCGCCACCAGTCACGGGGAATACTGCTGCCGTCGGAGTTTATCTCCGTTGCAGAGATGACAGGGCTGATTCTACCGATCGGCAGCTGGGTTATTGAACAGGCCTGTCTCGATTTTCGGGGACTGCTTGCGGATGGATTCAGTATCCAGCGGGTCGCCGTCAACCTCTCTGTGCGCCAGTTTGAGCAGAGTGATTTTGTTGACAGGTTGGCTGCACTGCTGGAGGAGAGTGGTTTTCATCCCGGCAGACTTGAGCTGGAGCTGACAGAGTCAATCCTGATGGGTTCGGTCGAGGGCAGTGTTGAAAAACTGGAAACGCTCCATGAGATGGGTGTGACATTTGCCATTGATGATTTTGGAACCGGCTACTCTTCATTCGACTATCTCAAACGTCTGATGGTTGACCGGGTCAAGATTGACGCCTCCTTTGTTGCCGGTCTGGAGGATAGTGCCGATGACCGGGCGATTGTCTCCTCAATGATCTCTGTGGCCGGAACCTTGGGGTTTGATGTGACTGCAGAGGGGGTGGAAAACGAGACTCAGAAGGGGTTTCTGCGTGCAAATCGGTGTGATGAGATCCAGGGATACCTGGTCAGCAAGCCGATGCCACTGTCGGAGCTCAGGGGGTGGCTACAGGATTTTCGCAAGAGAGCAGGGCAGCTGGAGTGACGGCCCCGCTCCACCCCGGCACCACGCAGTTGCAGGGCGGCTGCCCGGTTTTTATTATCGCCATTGATCCATGCATGGTACTCTCTCTGTAACTACAGAGATGAAGGAAACCCATCCTCCATGAACAGTCTCCTGAGAACGTCGCCAGTGAATCCGGGCACCTCTGGCGTGGGGATCTCTTTCCACCAGCAGGGGATCTGTGTCGGCTATCCCCGGTCTGAACATGATGCAGAGGGAGATACCTTTCCCTGGCAGGCGGAATTTTTCGCTGCAAGGGGGGCTCTTGGAGCCAAGCAACCCCAGTGGGAGGATTGAAGGTCTATTCGGTTCACTGCGTTACCGGCAGTGATTGCTGGGCCGTGGGTGAGGGTGGGACATTTTATCGCCTGACAGGTGTTACATGGGAAGCGCACTCAACAACCACGGAAAAGAAATATCTCTATGCGGCCCACTGCGTCAGCACCAGCGACTGTTGGGCAGGCGGTGAGAGTGGCCATATCTACCGATGGAATGGTACCTCATGGAATTCACATACAACCCTTTCCGAAGGGAAGAATATCAACTCCATCTACTGTGTGAGCAGCAGTGATTGCTGGGCTGTGGCTGACGAGAATAGCGGTACGGCAGGCATTGCATACTGGAATGGTTCTAATTGGAGCACAAGTAATCCAGGTCCGGGTACCGCACCCGGATATAGTCTGTATGGCATTCGCTGTGCATCGACCAATGACTGCTGGGCAGTTGGGAATGTGACCTCTACCCAGGAAAACTTCGTTCGTTGGCAGGGTTCGAGTTGGGCAGCGATGCCGGCGAACAGCGCACTGCCAGATGCAAACTTTAATGCAGTACATGTCACACCCTCCACCGCCGTAATCGAGTGGAGCGAGGTGGTTCAGTAAGCGGTTTTCAGAGAGGGGCCCTTACTGCGCTCCGCCCCAGACTGGCCGGTTCTCCTTCAGCCATGCTCGAAGCTCCTGTAGCGGAAGTGGCCTGCTGATGAGGTATCCCTGTAGTCCATTGCAGCCGGAACTGTGCAGCAATGTCACCTGGCCCCATGAACTGCTATAGGTAATTGGCAGGTATGGCATTGACGGTTTCTGTTAATGGAAAATCGCTGTCGCAGAGTGAGAGTACTGCGCCCTCTCCAACCTCTCTCTTGAGTCTGCCTAGTACACTGAAGTTTCTAATCGCCTCTCTGGTTGGGGAGCTACTTTTTTTGAACTCCACTGGATAGAGGGTATTGCCATCCTCGATAATCAGATCAATCTCCTTCTGGTTGGTGTCTCGGTAGTAGTAGAGATAGGGTGCACGGAGATTGTGCCAATAACTTTTCAGGATCTCTGAGAGAAACCATGTTTCAAGAACGGCACCCGACATTGCGCCAGCCTCCAGGGATTCCGCCGTGGGCCATCGTGTGAGATAGCTGCAGAGGCCGGTATCAAGAAAGTAGAGCTTGGGGGTATGGACCAACTTTTTGGTGAGATTGCTATGGAGTGGCTGTAGCAGATAGATTAGACCAGAGCTCTCCAGTACCGAGATCCATGACTTGGCTGTCTTATGGTCGATTCCCGCATCTCGGGCAATGCTGGAATAGTTGAGCAATTCACCCGTTCGGGCAGCAGTAGAGCGCAAGAACCTGGCGAATGCAAGTGGGTCACTCACCTTGAGCAGATCTCGTACATCTCGCTGGATATAGGTCTGTACATATGAGTTGAAATAGAGTTCGTGGTTGATGTTGCTGTCGGTAACGGGTTGTGGATAACTCCCTTTCCAGATTTGCTGGTAGATGGCAGGCAGCGTTTTTTTGGGGTGGTTCTCATCCCGGGCCTGTTGAATCCAGTTGCTGGTTGGGATAAAGGGGGGCAGTGTGGCTGGGCGCTCCTCAATCTCTGCCTGAGAGAGCCCCTGCATCTCAATGATGGCAACCCGACCGGCCAATGTTTCACTGATGCCCTTCATCAGTGAGAATTTTTGTGATCCGGTGAGCCAGAATGCACCTGGATTCTTCTCACGATCAACCATGATCTTGATTGCACTAAAGAGCTCTGGCGCATATTGCACCTCATCGATTGTGACGGGTGGTGGGTTGGCCTGCAGGAAAAGCGCTGGATCACTCTGCGCCAGAGCGCGTTGATTGATGTCATCAAGGGTTACGTACCCTCTGCTCTTCTCTGCGCACCGTTGTAGCAGTGTTGTTTTTCCAACCTGTCTGGGGCCGGTCAAGAGGATGACAGAAAAGCTTGCGGATGCTTTTATAATCTGATTTTCCAGTGTCCGTCTCTTCATTGGCTGGATTGTACCACACGGAAAGTTTAATTTGTTAATATATTCCCAATTAAACTTTCCGTGTGGTTGGAGATAGGGTGCTGGCGCCCACCTTATGCGGAGCTGCTCCAGACTGGCCGGTTCTCCTTCAGCCATGCTCGAAGCTCCTGTAGCGGAAGTGGCCTGCTGATGAGGTATCCCTGTAGTCCATTGCAGCCGGAACTGTGCAGAAAGTCCATCTGATCACGGTTCTCCACCCCCTCGGCAATAACACCCAGCCCCAAGTGGTTGGCCATATCAATAATGGATCTGACAATGGCCTGATCCTTTTTGCTGACACTGAGATCCCTGATGAAGGAGCGGTCGATCTTGAGCCAGTTTACCGGTAGCTGCCTGAGGTAGCTGAAGGAGGAGTAGCCAGTACCAAAGTCATCGATCGCAATGGAGATCCCCATATCATGAAGTCGCTGCAGGGTAGTCGTGCCCAGGGCAGCTGGATCCATGAATATGCTCTCGGTCACCTCCAGCTGGAGTTTGGTCGGCTCAAACTGAATTGACTCCAGTATCTCGGAGAGTGCAGAGGGGAAGCTTTTGTTTCTCAGCTGCCGGGTCGATACATTGACCGAGGTGTGGGAGAGGGAGAACCCCTCTCTCAACAGGGTATTGAAGTCGCTGCAGGCACGTTCGAGGGCCCAGTTTCCGATCTCCACAATCAGCCCGCACGCCTCGGCGATATCGATAAAGGTGGAGGGCAGTATCAGCCCCCTTGTTGGATGGTGCCACCGCAGCAGTGCCTCGATGCCAACCACCCGACCGCTATCCGATAAAATCTGTGGCTGGTAGAAGAGTTCCAGCTGGTTATCGTCCAGGGCAGTGCGTAGCGCCTCCTCGATATGGTGGTGTTCCGTGATCTGCTGGCTGATCTCCTCTCTATAGAACTGGTAGTGGTTCCACTCCTCTCCCCTGGTGTGGTGTGCTGTGATGTTGGCAAACCGGATCAGTGAATCCGTATCCTCCGTATCCTCCGGGCAGAGCGTGATTCCAATGGTTGTCCCCAGATGAATATATCTTCCATCCAGCTGGTAACCGTGAGAGAGCGTATCAATGATTTTCTGGGTCAACCGCTCTGCCTCCATCCGGTCGGCGATGGGCTGGAGGATAATGGCGAACTCGCTGCCACCAAAGCGGGCAACCGTGTCACCAGGCCGGACAGCATGGCTGAGCCTCTCTGCAACCTGCTTCAGCAGTTGGTCTCCGGCCTGATAGTTCAGGGTATCATTGACCTTGCCAAGCCCGTGGATATCGAGAAACAGAAAGGCGAATGAGCTGCTCTGTTCCCTGGTTCCGGAGATGGCCTCCTCAATTTTCTGGGTGAGCAGGGTTCGGTTGGGCAGCGCTGTCACCACGTCATGGTGTGCCTGATATTCGAGATTCTCCTGCTTCTCCTCCAGCGCTCTCCAGCTTCGCTGCAGGGAGTAGATTGGAATCAGTCGCAGCGGAATGAAGATGATAAAGCCGAGAAGAAGGCCAACCCCGGCAGCATAGAGGGTATTGATCAGGAGCGGCTGCAGTGAGGTGGTGATCTCCAGCCAGCCAGCCACCTCGCCATAGTCGTAGAGTGGGAACCGTTTGCTGTAGAGGGGGGGGTGCAGGGGGGAGTCCAGCTGGGTGACCCCGACCACCCCCCCCTGCTGGTCACTGATGGTGACCCTGTAACGTTGCTCCCCGGTATCAATCGTTGGGCTGTCGAGGCTATTGGTCAATGTGAGCTGGGAGGTATGATCATAGCGCCAGTTCTCCGGGTTGGTTGCGATCAGCTGGGTGATCTCGTCAGCAGCCTGTTGCCCGGCAAACAGCATCAGCTCCGAGGAGATTCGCTGCGATACCAGGAAATGGAGGAGGGGCAGCAAGATGGTGACGGCCACTGCTGCCACCGCGGAGTATCGGTTGATCAGCCTTACAACACGGGGAGTTCTTCTCTCCATCAGGGGATGGCCCAGTTCCCGTTCTCCTCCAGGATCTGTCGCCCCTCCTCAGAGCGCAGAAAAGCGACAAATTGCTCTGCCAGCGGGGTGGGGTTGGCGGGCAGGATCAGATGGAAGGTTTTGTGGTAGGGATAGCGTCCGCTCCTGAGGTTGGCAACCGTCGGCGCCACCCCTTCGATGGCAACCATCCTGATGGAGTACTCTCCCGATTGTGCCAGTGGAAGCAGTGTGGACCCGATGCCGCCCGGTGTTCTCTCTATCAAATGGGCGTTATCCAGATCGGTTCGTGCCAGGGGGTGGCCCCGTTTTGCCTGGAATTGGGCCTCCAGTGCCTCCGCTACTGCTGGGGAGATCGCCCTGAGGACAGCGTTGTCGCTGTCTTTTCTGGGCCTGAGGACCAGCCGTAGCCGACTACCATCCGGCAGGCGGGTGGTCTCTCCGGAGTAGATTGCCGCCAGCTGTTCGAGCGTTACATTCCGTAGTTGGCGGTTGCGTTTGGCAACGGCAATGCCAAACGGGGCCCTGGCATAGGCCACCTCGGACAACCCCTGCGTACGCTCACTCTCCCTGAGGGCGCGCCCGCTGATGGCAATATCAAGCTTCCCGTCGATCAGCGCCCGAATCCCGCCACTGCTTCCCATAACCGGGTTTTTGATGATGGTCTGAGCCTCTGGATGGAGCTGCTCAAAGCGTTCTGCAATCTTCTTGATGGTGCTGATGGCGCCCCCCGTACCATTGACCTGCAGCATCTCGATCGCAGAAACGGTGGATGCAATCAGCAGCCCGACGCCGATCAGGAAGAACTTGAGTGGTTGGATTGTTCTCACTGCCTACTCCCATGGTATGCATCTTTTTAAGAGGATCTCTGACTCTCAATCCTAAACCACTCCCCGGATATTGCAAATATCCAGGGGGAGTCACATGGGGGCACATGGGGGGGTCAGGTCTTTCATTTTGCGTCATGGTTCCCATGATGCAAAATGAAAGACCTGACCCCCCTCTTTTTTTGACCCCCTCTCTTTGCCCCCCTGCCTTGCCTTCAATATTGTTATAGTCTATAAATCAGGTACGCACTATCAACTTGTAACTATAGGAGAGAGGTCATGTTTCTAAAGAGTAGCGCATCGGGTGATCGGGTCGAGGTTCTGGACACTGCAACCCTGTTTGATCCAACCTCCGAAACGGTTCGGGGACGTTACCATGCGGGCGAGGAGATGCAGGATCCGGATGATTTCAGCAAGTCCGGGCTTCTCTTTCTCTCCGGCGAGGCACTGCCAAGATGCTGGGTTGATGTCCACTATCGCGACTAGTCCAGACAGTGGGGGGCTTCTCCCCGCTACGGTCGCGTACCCTGTTGTGGCAACAGATTGAGCCTCATGCCCGGGGTTGCGATGGTCACCTCCATCCCGCTCTCCTCGCGTAACAGGTTACTGAGGATCTTCTGAGCAGAGGGTTCCCCGTGAACGAGCACAACCGGAGGTCTGGGCTCCATCCTTCTGTACCAGTTGAGGAGCCCCTGCTGGTCTGCATGGGCCGAAAGCCCCCCAATGGTGTGGACGGTTGCCGCAACCTTGATCGTCTCCCCCCAGAGCCGGATATGTCTTGCTCCATCAACGATTGAGCGTCCCACTGTTCCACGCGCCTGGAACCCGGAGATGATCAGGTGGGAGTCCCTGCGCCAGAGGTTGTGCTTCAGGTGGTGTTTGATCCGCCCACCGGTACACATGCCGCTTCCGGCCATGATGATGGCCCCGGAGCGGATCTGATTCAGCTTCATCGAATCCTCGGTTCTGTGGCTGAGATGGAAGTTGGGGAGGTGGAAAAAGTTCCCCTTCTCGTCGGTGATCTTGCGGGCCTCCCGATCATAGAGCTCTCTGTATCTTGAGTAGACCTCGGTGGATTCAATCCCCATCGGACTGTCGAGAAAGATCTGCCAGCGATCCAGTCGCCATTCGTGGAAATATTTGCCGAAGAGGTAGAGGATCTCCTGGGTCCGCCCTACGGTAAAGGCCGGGATCAGAATGTTTCCGCGTCTGTGGTTTGCGGAGAGGAAAATGTTCCGCAGCTCCTCCAGCGTATCCCTCCAAGAGAGGTGGAGGCGGTCACCATAGGTGCTCTCCATCAGCAGAAGATCCGCCCCGCTCACCACCTCGGGATCACGCAGGATGGGCAGCTCCTTCTGCCCCAGGTCACCACTGAAGAGCACCCTCCGTTCGACGCCACCCTCGCTCAGTATCAGTTCGACAATGGATGCACCCAGAATATGGCCAGCATCGTGGAGAATGAATCGTACCCCGGGGACAACCTCGTGCTCCTCATGGTACTCCACCCCATTGAATCGGGAGATGGTCTGCCTGACATCCTCCATGGTGTAGAGCGGTTCAACCGGGGGCAGCCCCTTTCGCTCACGCTTTCGGTTGGCCCACTCCGCCTCCTTCTCATTGAGAAAGGCGGAGTCGGCCAGCATGATATTGCAGAGGTCCCGGGTGGCCCTCTGGGTATGGATGGGGCCCGAATAGCCCCCCTTTACCAGCTGTGGAAGGCGGCCACTGTGGTCAATATGGGCGTGGCTCAGGATGACTGCATCAATTGTGGAGGGGTCAAATGGAAAGGGTTCGCGATTGCGTGCCTCATCGGCCGGCATCCCCTGGAAGAGGCCGCACTCCAGCAGCAGATGGTAGCCCTGGTTCCTGATCAGATAACAGGATCCCGTCACCTCCTCTGCAGCGCCATAAAAAGTAATATCCATCGATTCGTTGACTCTACCATGATCCTTGAGCAGGCAAACAGAAGAAAAAAGGTGACAGGGCTGTGAGCAAAAGATATAACCTCCTTACAGACAGTTGAAACAGAAGTGATGCTTCATCAACGGTCCAGAGAGAAACTGGAGGATTATCGGGATGGGTCATATCAACGCGCTTCAGCCAGAACAGCTCTGCCAGCGCTGTGATCCGGATTCGCTCGATTTTAACGATACCAGCGAACTGGAGGATCTGGAGCAGATCCTCGGTCAGGCACGTGCGGTGGAGGCGCTGCACTTTGGGCTCGGGATTCGCCAGGATGGCTACAACATCTATGCGATGGGGTCACCGGGAACGGGCAAGCATACCGTGGTCCAGCTCTATCTCGGGCGTCAGGCTGAGGGGCTGCCCCCACCGGATGACTGGTGCTACATCAATAATTTCAAGGAGTCCCACAGGCCCCATGTGCTGCGCCTGCCTGCCGGCCAGGCGGTAGATCTGCAGGAGGATATGGAGCACCTTATTGAGGATCTGCAATCCGCCATCCCGACTGCGTTTGAGAGCGAGAACTACAACCAGGCGGTACAGGAGATTCAGCAGCACGTTGAGGAGCGCAATGAGGAGGCGATCCGCAAGGTGCGCGAGGATGCGGAGTCCCGTGACATCACGCTGATTCGTACCCCCGGCGGCTTCACCCTGGCGCCGATGCATGATGGGAAGGCAATCTCCAACAAGGAGTATGATGACCTCTCGGACAGTGAGCGGAAGAAGATCTCGGACCATATCGAGGTGCTGGAGCAGGAGCTCAACGAGGTGTTGCAGCATATTCCCGCGATCCGCCGCGAGACCCAGGAGGAGGTGCGGAGACTCAACCGCGATACCGCCAATGCGGCGGTACAGGGGCAGATTGGTGAGCTGCGTACAACATGGGAGGCCCGGCCTCAGGTCTGCAAGTTCCTTGATGAGGTGCAGGAGAACCTGGTCAACAATGCGGGGGACTTCCGGCGCAGGGATGAGGAGAATGCAGAGCTCCCCTTCATCACCACCGACAATACCCCCTTTCGCCGCTACATGGTCAATGTTCTGGTGGATAATGGCGATGAGAAGCAGGCCCCCATTATCTACGAGACCCACCCCACCTACCTCAATCTGACCGGACGGGTTGAGCACCGGGCACAGTTTGGCACCCTGATCACCGACTTCACGATGATCAAGCCGGGCTCGCTGCACCGCGCCAACGGGGGGTTTCTGCTGATTGATGCGCACCGCATCCTGCAGCACCCCTATGCCTGGGAGGGGCTGAAACGGACCCTGCAGACCCAGGAGATCCGGATTGAGTCACTGGAGCAGATGTTGAGTCTCGCCTCTACCTCATCGCTGGAGCCGGAGCCCATTCCGCTGGATGTCAAGGTGGTGATCCTCGGCAATCGGATGATCTACTACCTGCTGCACCACTATGATCCCGACTTCGGCGAGCTCTTCAAGGTCTCGGCCGATTTTGAGGAGGAGATGGAGCGGACCCCGGAGAACAACCGGCTCTATGCGCGCCTGATCAGCTCACTGGCCAACCGCAATGGGCTGATCCCCTTTACCAGCGATGGCGTTGCACGGGTGATTGAGCAGGCCTCACGCTATGCCGGCGAGACCAGCAAGCTCTCGATCCGTACCCGCAAGCTGACCGACCTGTTGCGGGAGGCCGACTTCTGGGCACGCGAGGCCGGGAAGGAGGTGGTCTCTGCCGGGGATGTGGAGGCGGCACTGGAGCGGCAGACCTTCCGCAGCGATCGGATCCAGCAGCGCATGCGTGATGAGGTGTTGAAGGAGAATATTCTTGTCGAGACCGCCGGGGAGAAGATCGGGCAGATCAATGGACTCTCGGTGATCAAGATGGGTGAAAACATGTTTGGGCAGGCGAGCCGGATCACCGCCAATGTGCGCCTTGGGAGCGGGGATATCCTCGACATCGAACGCGAGGTGGAGATGGGTGGCCCGATTCACTCCAAGGGGGTGCTGATCCTCTCGGGCCTTCTCGGTGAGCGCTTTGCCAGGGAGCGCCCCCTCAGCCTCCATGCCTCACTGGTCTTTGAGCAGAATTATGGGGGGATTGAGGGGGACAGCGCCTCCTCGGCGGAGCTCTATGCACTGCTCTCCGCTCTGGCGGAGGTGCCGATCCGGCAGTCTCTGGCGGTGACCGGTTCGGTCAACCAGAAGGGGGAGGTGCAGTCGATTGGTGGTGTGAATGAGAAGATTGAGGGGTTCTTTGAGCTCTGTCAGGAGCGCGGACTGAGCGGTGACCAGGGGGTGCTGATCCCCGCCTCCAACGTACAGCATCTGATGCTGAAGCGGGAGGTGGTTGAGGCGGTCGAGCAGCAGCAGTTCAGCATCTACCCCATCACCACCATCGATGAGGGGATTGCGCTGTTGACCGGGGCAACGGCCGGGGAGCGGGATAGCGCTGGAGACTACCCCGCCGACTCAATTAATGGCAGGGTGGATCGCCGGCTCGATGCGATGGCTCATGCGGCCCATGAGTGGGGAAAGGGTGAGAGTGAGGAGGATGAGAAGAAGGGGTGAGTGTTCAGGTGATCTCGTCTTGACCGAGATCGATCGGGGTCTCCTCCATCTCGAACAGCACCGGCTCGTTCTGAAGCTTGATCTCTGCAACCAGCTCCTCAATGGCCCGGTAGCTGCGACGGGTGTTCTCTTCGGTGTCGATCAACACCCGGATGGCCTGAGAGAGGAGGGCGAGAGTGGCTGCAGCCAGAAGCGCAACCCCGCTCTCTATCTCCCCTATGGTGATTGAGTTGAGGGCAACCGGGCCACTGGCAAGCGTGATGAGTAATGAGAGTGTGGATGCAACGACCGCAGCCCAACCCAGCAGCTGGAGAAAATTTACGGCCAACCCGAGAATGTAATACTTTTGTGCCGCCTCTTCACTGCTCATGATCCTGCCCCAATGAGACCAACAATCAACCCATGATAACGCAATAGAGCAATAGAGGGGGTCACATCAGAGGGGGTCAGGTCTTTACTTTTGCGTCATGGTCCCCATGATGCAAAAGTAAAGACCTGACCCCCTCTGCCCCCTCTGGAGAAATATTCTCGATAGAACTTGATTATTCAATAACTTTATAGTATATTGGGACGCACATTCTATATTATTGTTTGATTTTCAGGAGATTGATCATGAAAAAAGTTGCGTTTTCAGTTATCGCCGCTGCTGCCCTGATGGCAACAGGCGCTGCGAATGCCGGTTGGTTTGGTAGTAATAGTGGTTGGGACAATGGTTATGATGATAACGATTGGCCTGAGTGGACTCCAATGTACTGGATGGAAGAGATGATGGACGAGTGGGACAACGACGATGATGATTACTATCGTTATGGTGGTTACGGATATGCTCCTCGTTACGGTTATGCTCCTGCTCCTTACTACCCAGCTCCTGCTGTTGCCCCACGTGCACCAGCGCCTGCTGTACCAACTACTGAGCAGTAAGTTGTAACGGGAAGTGATTCCTGAAAGGACCCGGCTGAGGCAACTCAGTCGGGTTTTTTTCTGCCTGAAGCGGGGGATGTCGGACCCATGCCGGGGTTGCGTTATACAGTAGTTTCAGGAAAAACCGGTGATCACTGTACCCGGCATGAGCCAGACGTTGGATTAGTATTACATAAATCACTTGATCATGGCAAATACGTATTTCTACGTATAGCGAATATTTTGTAGGTCAATAGAATATTCCTCTTATTCGAAGGAGGAAATTAATCTATGAGTCAGTTCGATCTGCCTGAAAAGGGAAATGATCTAGACAGGGTCTCTGCAGTGATGCAGGCCATTAGCCATCCAACCCGTCTCAGGATCCTCGGGGTCATCGGCCGGGAGGAGAAGATTGTGACGGACATACTGCAGGAGATAGGTACCACCCAGAGCAATGTCTCACAGCATGTTGAGGTGATGCGCAAGGCGGGGGTGTTGCAGTCACGCAGGGTTCACAACCGGGTCTACTGTTCGGTGGTGGATTCGGATATTTTTCGTGTGATCTCCAGTGCCAGGGAGTGTTTCTGTGTTGAGCGGCCGGAGCAGGGGTTGCCCTACCAACTGGTTGCATAGGTTCCACGTCAGCTGGGGGGCTGGTTTATGAGTAGATATCCATTGATTGTGGCTGTGGCCCTCTCCTCGCTGGTGGCTTCAGCAGCC
>CAYFMF010000010.1:0-45937 GCA_964344135.1 uncultured Piscirickettsiaceae bacterium | reverse complement strand
ATCCACCTTCTCCAGCGCCGTAATGATGGTCTCCTGACAGAGATCATCGGCATGGTAACGGTCGTGACACCATGAGTAGGCGAGTCGAAACAGCCGCTCTCTGGAGTCAACAATCCGCTCACGAACTGCACCATTCCTTGAAAAAAGATGAACCACCTTCACTTGCGCCTCCTCATCTATCCATTACCGCATTAATCAACTGATCCAACAACGATCCATAATATTCCCACGACTCATGAAAAATCAATCCTGCAAAGTCCTGTTGAATTCAGGATATGGTAGAGTCCTCACTCGATGCGAGAACTGATTGAAACCCTGCTGTTGATTGGCATCCCCATCTCCCTGGTCCTCTTCTGGTCCGACAGCATGCGCGCCCGCGAGCGGGCCATTACCGTCTGTCGCCTGACCTGTGAAAATTATGGTGCCCAACTGCTGGATCAGACCGTCTCTGTGCGCCGTCTGCGTCTGCGCAGAGACAACCGTGGGCGGGTTCGAATACACCGCACCTTCAGTTTCGATTACAGCTATAATGGGGCCGACCGCTTACAGGGCACCATGTCGATGCTGGGCCCCTACTCCGATCTGATTCATATTGACCCACCCCAAGAAGGGGCCGCTCCTACCCACAATAACACCGTAACATTCTGAAAATATGGCAAAATTATTCATCTTTCTGGCGCTCGCGCTGGTCGTTGGCATCACGGTTGCGCTGGTTCGCAGTCGAAAACTTGAGAAAAGACGGGCCAATTCAGAGAAGTGAGCAGCAGAATAAGCATTGAAGAGATCTGTTGAATATAGTATAATCCAGTCAGTTTTTGGATTAAAAGAGTGACCCCATTTTTGCCCTCCCTCCAGCAACCGGACGCAGTTCGGCTGAGCTGAAGAGGTGCCAAAAAAATGGTGTAACTGCGGGTCAGTAGATGACAACTTCAGGATACTATTATGTTTTCACAAAATATCAGTTGCGAGGATGCCCATCAGCTGCTGAAAGAGGAAAACGGCCAACTGGTTGACGTGCGCAGCCCAATGGAGTTTGCGCAGGGGTGCCTGCCCGATGCGATCAATGTTCCGCTGCAGTCCATCCAGGTTGCAAATGATCTGCTCGACAAGAGCCGGCCGATCATCCTCTACTGTGTTACCGGATCCCGTACCCGGATGGCGAAGAGCTATCTCGAGTCGATGGGGTTTGAGAATGTCCATGACCTCGGATCATTTCGTAACTACATGAGCTGCTGAGATTTCCAGCCACATCTGCAAGGGCCACCTTTTACATAGCAAAGGGTGGCCCTTTTTCTTGCAAAACCTCTCTCCAATTGCACTCCCATAATGATTATGTCATTCTGAGGGGAGACCATTGAGACCACACCAAACCATGAAAAAGACAACCCAACCCAGAGATCAGGTGCTGCGAGGCAGAGTAAAACTTCTTGGAACCCTGCTGGGCAATGTTCTCAAGGCCCAGGCTGGTGAGGCCGTTTTTGAGGCCGTTGAGGCCCTGCGAACAGGGTTTATTGGACTGAGGAAAAAGGAGAGTAGCCGAAAACGGGAGAAACTGATGCAGCTGATTGATCAGCTTGATCCTGATCAGCTCACCCATGTCATCCGTGCCTTCAGCATCTACTTCAGCCTGATCAACCAGACCGAGGAGGAGTTCCACCACCTGCAGCGCCGCAAACAGCTGCTGAAGGAACAGCAGCTCTGGAAAGGCTCCTTTGATGAGACACTGAATGGTTTCCTGCAGGAGGGAATCACCCAGGAGGAGCTGCAGACACTATTGAACCGGCTGGCCTACATGCCGGTGATGACCGCCCATCCCACTGAGGCACGTCGCAGAACCATCATGGAGGGGCTACGCCGGGTATTTGAGTATGAGGAGAAGCTGGACGACCCCCGTCTGAGCCGCTCCGAAAAGGAGGAGGCGATCCGTGATCTGGAGGGGCAGATCCAGATTTTGTGGAATACGGACGAGATCCGCGCCCACAAGCCAACCGTAGAGGATGAGATCAACCAGGGGCTCTACTACTACCAGAACTCCCTCTTCAACGCGGTTCCCCGCCTCTACCGCAACCTGGAGCGCCACATTCGCAAGATCTACCTGGATGGTGCCCCAACGCTCGAGAATTTCGAGGTTCCCTCCTTTCTCCGCTTCGGTTCCTGGATTGGTGGTGACCGTGATGGCAACCCCTACGTCACACCCAGGACCACCGAGACCGCCGTCCGCATCTATGCCCGAACCATCCTTGAGGAGTATCTGCAACGCGTCGAGTCACTCACCCACATCCTGACCCACTCCAGCATCCTCTCCAACCTTCCGCAGGCCTTTGTTGAACAGACGCTCCACGACGAGGAGTTCTGCGAGTCTGTCCAGTGCGATCAACTGGAGCGGTTCGAGAATGAGCCCTACCGGCGTCGACTCTTTGTCATCCAGCACCGCCTGAACCTCAATCTCGAGATCCTCAACCGCAGGATTGCCGGGCACCAGGTTGACAACCAGATTCCGGGGTATGAGTCCGCAGATGAATTCCATCACGATCTAAGACTCATCTTTGATGCACTGGTTTCACATGGCGACCTGAGGGCCGCTCGTGGCGAACTGCTGGACCTGATTCGCCTGGTCGAGACCTTTGGGTTCCATCTGCTCCATCTTGATATTCGCCAGGAGTCCACCCGTCATACCGAGGCGGTGGCCGACCTGCTCTCAAACGGAGACTCCACCATTGAATACAGTGGACTGGATGAGGGAGAGAGAATCGAACTTCTGGCCCAGGCCATTGAGCAGGATCGCCCTCTCAACCTGCAGAAGAGCCAATTGAAACCGGAGACACTGGAGACCCTCGAGGTCTTCGATGTGATCTACCGCATGCGTGAAGAGGTTGGCAAGGAGGCCTTTGGCCACTATGTCATCTCCATGACCCATCAGGCAAGCCACCTGCTGGAGGTGCTTCTCCTTGCTCGTCAGGCAGGGCTGGTGGGACGTGACATCAATGGCCGCTTCTGCCACCTCCAGGTGACACCTCTGTTTGAGACCATTGATGATCTGGATCGCCTGCAGCCTGTCCTTACCCGCCTCTTTGAAAATGAGACCTACCGTGAACTGCTGACCCAATCCGGAAACCTGCAGGAGGTGATGCTTGGGTACTCAGACTCATGCAAGGATGGTGGCATCGTCTCCTCCTCCTGGCACCTCTACAAGGCGCAGCAGCAGGTGGTTACTCTGGCAGACCAGCACAAGATTGAGTGTCGCCTGTTCCATGGTCGTGGCGGCACCATCGGTCGTGGTGGTGGCCCTACCCACGACTCCATCCTTTCACAGCCGACAGGCACGGTTCACGGTCAGATCAAGTTTACCGAGCAGGGTGAGGTGCTCTACTACAAGTACGCGAATGAGGAGACCGCACTCTATGAGCTGACCATGGGTGTGACCGGCCTGATGAAGGCCAGCCGCTGCCTGGTACGCAAGACCTCGACCGAACAGACAGCTCACCGCAAGATCATGGAGCAGCTGGGCCAGCTGGGTGAAGAGAGCTACCGCAACCTGATCGACCATACACCGGGCCTGCTGGACTACTTCTATGAGGCCACTCCGGTGATGGAGATCGGTCTGCTCAATCTGGGCTCCCGCCCCTCCCACCGCTCCAAGGGGGACCGCTCGAAGAGCTCCATCCGGGCCATCCCGTGGGTCTTCGGATGGGCACAGTCCAGACATACACTGCCGGCCTGGTATGGAATTGGGAGCGCACTTGAACAGTGGCGAAAGGGGGAACCCAAGAGACTGCAACAGCTGCAGAAGATGGCACAGGAGTGGGCCTACTTCAGCGCACTCCTCAGCAACACACAGATGGCGCTCTACAAGGGGGACATGGAGATTGCCATGGAATATTCACAACTGGCTGAGGACCAGGAGAGCGCAGAGAGGATCTACGGCATGATTCTGCAGGAGTATGAAAAAACCCGCCAACAGGTTCTGGAGATTGTGGGACAGGATGAGCTGATCGAGGACAACCCCTCACTGATGCTCTCACTGATGCGGCGCAACCCCTACCTGGACCCACTCAACCATATCCAGATCATCCTTCACAAACGGTTTATCTCCTCCGAATCGGAGAGTGAGAGAGAGCAGTGGATGCAGCCGTTGCTGCGAACCATCAATGCCATCTCCAACGGGATGAGAAATACGGGGTAGAAAGAGCCCGAGAGGGGCTCCAGTCAGGCCGCCTGAACCGGGATCGTATTGGCTGTCCTGGTAATACGGTTGTCGCCATCCACGTAGATCAGACGTGGCTTGAAGTTGATCGCCTCCACCTGATCCAGCACGGTATAGGCACAGATAATCACCCGGTCCCCGGGGTTGGCCTTGTGGGCCGCTGCCCCGTTGACCGAGATCACACCGGAGTGGTCCTCAGCACGGATTGCATAGGTAACAAAGCGCTCGCCATTATCGATGTTGTAGATATGGATCTGCTCATACTCCATGATTCCTGAGGCCTCAAGCAGGGCACCATCAATCGCACAGGAGCCCTCATACTCCAGCTCGGAGTGGGTTACGGTGGCACGATGCAGTTTTGTTTTGAGCATATTGATTTGCATCCGCTTATTATCTCAAATTTGCCATGCAATTATCAATTAATCGGGTTGAGCCCAACCTCGCGGCTGCCACAACCACCACCAGATCTCCCCCGGGTGAGGCTGGCTGCAGGGTGGAACCGTCTCGAATAGAGAGGTAATCAGGAACAAAACCCGCTCCCCGCAACTGCTCTACAGCCTGCTCCTCAATCTGCGAAAAATCACCCCTCCCCCCCTCCAGCTGCCGACAGACCCACTGCAGGGTACGGTAGAGGGTGGGCGCCTGTCTGCGCTCCTCTGATGTGAGATATCCATTTCTGGAACTCATGGCGAGACCATCCTCCTCACGCCAGGTAGGGACTCCAGCAATCTCCACCGGAAGATTCAACTCGTTGACCAGACGACGAATCACCATCAGCTGCTGGAAATCCTTCTCGCCAAACAGGGCGATATCGGGCTGGACAATATTCAACAGCTTGGTCACCACGGTGGCAACCCCGCTGAAATGGCCAGGGCGGGATGCGCCACAGAGAATATCGGAGAGCCCAGGAACCACAACCTGTGTCAGTGATGAGCGCGCAACAGCCCCCCCCGGCTGGGCACCAAGCGGATAGATCTCTGCATCGGTTGGTGCAAACAGGATTGTTGCACCGACCGACTCCAGCTTCTTCCGGTCCTGCTCCAGGGTTCTGGGGTACTCCTCAAAATCCTCACCCTCGCCAAACTGGATGGGGTTGACATAGATGGAGACCACCACAATGGCCGCCCGCCGCTGCGCCTGCCGTATCAGCTCCAGGTGCCCCTGGTGCAGATTCCCCATGGTCGGCACAAATGCAACACTCTGCCCCTGCTGACGCAGCTCACGCAGGCGCCCCCTGAGCGGGCCAATTTCTCGAAACAGCTCCACCTCAGGAGAAGCCGTGCTCTTCTGCAGGAAAACGCTGTTCCCGGACCGCAGAGACAAAGGCGGAGAGTGCAGCAGTAACAGAGCCCCCCTCCTGCATGAAATTCTTCACAAATCGCGGGATCTGCCCGGAGGTAACCCCCAACATGTCATAGAGCACCAACACCTGTCCATCACACTCGACCCCTGCACCGATTCCAATCACCGGAATTCCGAGTGCTGCAGTGATCTCCGCAGCAAGCGTGGAGGGGACACACTCCAACACCAGCATCGAGGCTCCAGCCTGCTCCAGCGCCAGCGCATCCGAGATCATCTGCTGGGCTGCATCACGCTCCCTGCCCTGCACCTTGTAGCCCCCCAGACGGTGAACCGACTGCGGCTGCAGCCCCAGATGGGCACAGACCGGGATATTCCGACTCACCAGCAGGGTAACGGTCTCCACCTGATCCACACCCCCCTCCAGCTTCACCATCTGTGCACCCGCCTCTTTCATCAGACGCCCTCCATTGTGGAGCGCCTGTTCCGGAGTGGCATAGCTCATGAAGGGCATATCGACCAGCAGCAGTGCACGACTCAGACCCCGACCGACCATCCGGGCATGGTAGATCATCTCGTCCAGGGTAACCGGGAGGGTGGTCCCCTTCCCCTGTACCACCATCCCCAGAGAGTCCCCAACCAGCACCACATCCACATCGGCCCGCTCCAGCTGTTGGGCAAAACTGTAGTCGTATGCTGTCAGTGAGGTGATCTTCTGCCGCTTCTGTTTCATCTCCAGCAGTGTGGATACGGTTACACTCTCTGGGGCTGTTCCTGAACTCATTATTCTACCTCTGTAATCTCACTCTCATCACACTGCCTCAGCAGCTCTCCTACCCTGCCCTGCCCTGGAACAACCAGCTCCGACCCGGCAAGCTCCTGTAGCGGAACCAGCACAAAACTACGCTCCCCAATACCGGGATGTGGTATCTGGAGATGGGGGTGGTCCACACTTCTCCGGCCATACAACAGAAGATCCAGATCGATAGTGCGCTCTCCCCAGCGTCTGTTGCGCAGGCGCCCCTGCCTCTCCTCAATCAGCTGCAACTGTTCCAACAGCTTTAATGGTGCCAGTGTGGTAGCGATCTCTGCAACTGCATTGAGATAATCTGGCTGATCCTGTGGCCCCATTGGGGGGGAGCGATAGAGCGAGGAGGTGGCCAACAGGCGGCCCCCCTCCAGTTGCTCCAGCCCCCTCAGTGCCCGGCTGATCTGTGCTCGGGGATCTTCCAGATTGCTTCCCAGACCAATGTAGACTTGCTCGGCCCTGGGCATCAGGGGTTCCCTACTCACTCATCTGTGCCGTCTTCTTCTTGCGTTTGCGACGGCGTCTTTTGCGTGGCTGCTCACCCCCTGAGGCCTCGTTGACCATCTTCTCGCGCTCCCTGGAACCAACTTCCTGAAACCGGGTCCACCACTGCGCAAGCTCATGATCGATCTCGCCCACCTCGGCTCTCAACAGCAGGAAGTCATAGGCCGCCCGGAATCGGGGATGCTCCATAAAGCGGTAGGGCTGCCTGCCACGGCGGCGCTGAAAACGGGACTGCAGCTCCCAGATCTCCTCTGCCATGATTGCAAAACGCTTGGGCATGGAGAGGCTCTTGCGCTGCTCCCTCAGAACATCACGTCCCGCATGGTGGATACGGGCACTCTCCGGTAGCCGAGCCCCACTCTCCGGGTGTCGCTGCTGAGAGGCATCTGCACGTCGACGCACCTCCTCCCAGAGCAGTGACGCTATCAGGAATGCAGGGGTAATCGGCTTGCCAGTGGCCACCCGCCGATCGGTATTCTCCAGGGCTCGAATCAGAAATTGGTGCGGAAATCCCTCCTGTTGGTCCAGCACACGATCCGTCATCGGAAAGAGATAGCGGAACAGGTTGTAGTGACGAAGACGCTCAAAGGTCTCCAGTGCCTGTCCCGCCTGAAACATCTTCAGGAACTCCTCATAGAGCCGTGCCTGTGGGATCTGCTCCAGCAGGTTGCCCAGTTTCTGAATGGGTTGCTCGGTCCTCTTCTCAATCAGAAAACCGAGCTTGACTGCAAAACGGATCGCCCGCAGCATCCGGACCGGATCCTCATGGTAGCGCTGTTCCGGTTCACCAATCATGCGGATCTGTCCCTGCTCCAGATCTGCCACTCCTCCGGTATAGTCCACCACCGAGAAGTCTGCAATATTGTAGTAGAGTGCATTGATGGTGAAATCCCGACGCCAGGCATCCTCCTCCAGGGTACCGTATAGATTATCGCGCAGGATCATCCCCTTCTCACTCTGTGCCGCATCCGAATCGGAGCCATCCTGCCCGGAGCGGAAGGTGGCCACCTCAATGATCTCTCTTCCAAAGTGGATATGGGCAAGGCGAAAACGGCGCCCAATCAGGCGACAGTTGCGAAAGAGCTTCTTCACCTCCTCCGGTGTTGCATCGGTCGCAACATCAAAGTCCTTGGGCTCACGCTCCAGCATCAGATCCCGTACTCCACCACCCACCAGGTAGGCCCCATACCCCCCCTGGTGGAGGCGATTAAGTACTTTTACTGCATTTCGGCTCATTTGACCGCGAGAAACCGGGTGTTCAGAGCGAGGAAAAACTATTTTTTCATCACCCTCCTGTCTCTCACGCTTTCTGAAGAGGCGCCTCAACAGGCCAGAACCCTCTCTTTTCTCTCTGACAAATTTCATAACTTCTTATTGTACTTGTTTTGAGGCCGTGGCAGAATACGCGACCGGTTACCAAAGCCAAAAAATGCTCTCTTCGTCTAGCGGTTAGGACGCTGGCCTCTCACGCCGGTAACAGGGGTTCGATTCCCCTAGGGAGTACCATTTCGCACCAGGCCGGTCCTTGGGTAAAAGCAGGGACCGGCTTTTTTATGGTATATTTGTCTGATTTCAAACCAGAAAATCTTGAATGAACGAGAGTAAGACAAAAGTTCAGGTCACCATCAACGGCAAGCAGATCAGCGTTCCATCAACGCTCTCTGTTATCCAGGCACTCTGGCACGCTGGATACCCCAGGGTACAGGGGGTGGGCTGCCTCGAGGGGGTCTGTGGCTCCTGCCGGGTTCTGGTGCGACGCTCCGACACCCATGAGGTGAGCATGGAGATGGGGTGCCAGACCCTGGTTGAAGAGGGAATGGAGGTGATGTTTCTGGTCTTCCCCTCCCCCTCACAGCACAGCTACAACCTGGAACAGATTCCCAACTCCTGGGAGGTTCAGACAGAGTTCCACAAAATCTTTCCCGAAGCGCAGAACTGCAGAAGCTGTCATGGCTGCAGTACCGCATGCCCCAAGGGTATTCAGGTGGAGAAAGGGGTTGAGCTTGCCATCAAGGGGCGCTTCAAGGAGGCTGGAGATCTCTTTATCGAGTGCATCATGTGTGATCTCTGCATGACCGGCTGTCCGGAACAGATCGCACCCAACCGTGTCGGGCTCTTCTCGCGCAGGGTTACCGCCTATTTCCATACACGCCCCTCCAACCTGATCAACCGTCTTGAGAAGATTCGTACCGGGGATCTTCAGATCATCAAGGAGTAACCGATGACTGATCTGGAGCAGAGTGGGACCCCCTACGCAGAGGCGATCGAAAACTATCTCCCCAGGAGAGAACGCCCGCTACCGAAAACCACAATCGAGAATGAGAAGCTGCTGACCCGCTTCCATCCGGACCATATTTCCGAAAGCCTCGCCATCATGAAGGTTGGGGTCAACCGCGGGGAGCCCTGCCACCGGGAGCTGGCCAATGTTCTGCAATCCGACTCAAGAATCAGTGAGGCGGATCTTGCCGGTGCAGCAACGGTTGAGACCGATGTACTGGTGATTGGTGGTGGGGGTGCCGGCTGTACCGCAGCCCTGATTGCACAACAACAGGGGGCCCGAGTCATCCTCGCAACCAAGTTGCGCCTCGGGGACAGCAATACCGTCATGGCCGAGGGGGGGATTCAGGCCTCGATCAACAAGGAGGACTCCCCGCAATTCCACTACAACGACACCATCAAGGCCGGGCACAACCAGTCGGATCCCGATCTGGTCTCAAAACTGGTTCTGGATGGCCCCGATGTCATTCGCTGGCTGATTCAGCAGGGGATGCAGTTTGATCTGGATGAGTTCGGAGACCTGTTGACCCGACGTGCCGGCGGAACCTCTGCTGATCGAATCTGCTTCTACCGTGACTATACTGGTCTGGAGATGATGCGGGTACTGCGCGAATCGGTCCTCAACAGCAACATTGATGTCTGGGACTACAGCCCCACGGTGGAGTTGCTGGGTGATGACCTGGGCGGCTGTTCCGGTGCGGTCATCTCCTCACTGAAGAAGAGAAAGTATGTTCAGGTCAATGCCAAGGCGGTCATTATTGCCACCGGTGGCATCGGCAGAATGCACCTTAACGGATTCCCGACCTCCAACCACTTTGGTGCAACCGGAGATGGGCTGGTACTTGCCTACCGCATGGGTGCAAAACTGCGTGACCTCGACTCCTTCCAGTACCATCCCACCGGCCTTGCCCACCCCTACCACCTTGCAGGCAGCCTGATTACCGAGGGGGTTCGCTCCTGCGGAACCTATCTGCTCAACAGCAAGGGGGAGCGATTTGTCGATGAACTCTCTGCACGGGACATTGTTGCAGCCTCGGTCATCCGGGAGTGCCGTGAGGGGCGCGGCATCACCACGGAAGAGAATAACTGTGGCGTCTGGCTCGATACTCCCGGGCTTGAGTTGCGCCAGCCAGGCATCCTCCAGCAGCGCTTCCCCAAACTGATGCACCTGGGTGAAAAGGCCGGAATCAACCCCCTGCAGAGTCCACTGTTGATCTACCCCACCCTCCATTACCAGAATGGGGGGGTCGTAATCAATGAGGATTGCGAGACATCGGTTCCGGGACTCTTCTGTACCGGTGAGGTAACCGGCGGCATCCATGGCACCAACCGCATCATGGGAAATGCCCTGCTGGAGATCATCAGTTTCGGACGCCGCGCGGGTACTGCAGCTGCTGCAAGAAGGAAAATCAAGCGCAGTGGCCAGCTCTCCATTGAACACCTCAACCAGCTGCGCCGCGAGCTGAGCAATGCCGAGCTCTCTCTGGAGAGACAGGGACCGCTGCTCTTCCCGGAGTACGCAAAATTTGACCTCGACTCCGATTACGCAGGGTTGCGCCGCAACCGGAGACACACCTCATGAGTCACCCAGGACTGAATCAGGTTCTGCTCCACCCGGATCGCCGCTTTGGTGCCGATCTCGATACCTGGCTGATTGATGTTGGTGGTGACGGACTGGAGAAGGCGATCAAGGAGCCGGACTCCATCCTCCCGACCATCCGCAAGGCAAACCTGCTGGGTCTGGGGGGTAGCGGTTTCCCAACCCATATCAAGTGGGAGTTCGTCGCCAATGAGCCCAGTGATCGAGACAAGTATCTGATCTGCAATGGTAACGAGGATGAGCCGGGAACCTTCAAGGACCGGATTTTATTGCAGGAGACACCCCATCAGGTCATTGAGGGGGCCATCATCACCGCCCTGGCAACCGGAACCAACCAGATTGTCTTCTACATCAACCCCGAACAGGAGGGCTCCCTGGAGGCGATGAAGGAGGCAACCAGCCAGTGGAGCGAAACCGACTATGTCAGTCAGGTCTCGGGGCTACTGGGGCGCCCGCTGGAGTTTTACATTGTTGCCAGCTCAGGCCACTATATTGGTGGAGAGGAGACTGCCGCGATTGAATCCATCGAGGGTAAATTCCCGTTCCCGCGTGGAAAGCCCCCCTACCCTGCACAGCAGGGGCTGTTTGGCCTCCCCACCCTGATCAATAATGTGGAGACACTGGCCAACGTCTCCCATATCGTGCGAAATGGTGCGGAGTGGTATATCAACCTGGGTGAGGGCAACTCCCATGGAACCAAGATATTCTCGCTAAGTGGTGATGTACTGCGCCCCGGGGCCTATGAGCTGCCAATGGGAACCCCCCTCTCCGAACTGATCCATGAACATGGTGGCGGGATGCTACTGGACAGAAAGCTGAAAGCGGTCTTTACCGGCGGCCCCTCCAATACCATTCTCACCCCCAAGGATCTGGATGTTCCGCTCGATTTCGACTCCGTACAGGAGCGCCGTTCCAGTCTCGGCACCGGTGCAATGATTGTGATCTCCGAGGGAACCGGCATTGTGCGTCGTGTCACCGAGTATGTCTCCTTCTTTGCCAACTCCTCCTGTGGTCAGTGCCCCTCCTGCAAGACGGGGACCTACTTCGCCTCCCAGCTGCTGAGCCGGATTGACAGCGGCAACGGAAACCGCGCCGATCTCGATACCCTGATCAATCTGACCCGCATCCTCCCCGGGAGTGGTCGCTGCCACCTGTTGGATGGCGCCATGAAACTGCTCGACAGCTCACTCTACCACTTCATGGAAGAGTATGAGCAGCCGCTACACCACCCCCAATCAAGACCCCTCACGTAAACTTCTCTAATATTTGCCATAAAATACGGCAAATTAATCGAACGTCGTCAAACAGCATTTAACTCCTGCTCTATTCAGGAGCGCTTCGGCTTGATTTTTACCCCAAAATCATGAGAAGATGGCCGGCTGTTAACCATCGATCCAACGGGATGGATCCCGACCACAATCATTCACGAGGGAAGCGTTCGTGCAGCCAACAACCATTCAGGAACACATCGTAGAAATTGTCAGTGACTCCGGAGAGGGGGCGCAGAAGTGCGGCCAGACCTTCGGCAACATCAGCGCCAAGATGAACAACGGCGTCTGGACTGTTGAGATCATTCCAGCCGAGATCCAGCCCCCTGCCCGAACCCCATCAGGCGCCAGCGGCATCCGTATCCGTCTCGGATCCAAGTACATCACCAATGTGGGCAACGAGGGGGATCTCGTGGTTGCCTTCAACGAGCAGGTACTCTACTCCCGCATCGCCAATGGCGCCTACAAGGAGGGGACCATCGTCCTGCTGGACAACAAGTGGGAGAGTGACCCCTCCACTGAGATCCAGCAGATGTACAGAAAGGCGGTAGATGAATTCCGCGATCACGGGCTTGTTGTCCATGAGCTTCCGATCCATGAGGCCTGCCTGAAGGTTGTCAAGGACCCCCGCAAGGGCAAGAACATGTTTGTATTGGGGATGCTCTGCCGTATCTATAATCGCGACCAGGCGATGGGACGTAATGAGATCGCAATTACCTTTGCCGGCAAGAAAGAGGTAGTTATCACCAGCAACCAGAATCTGTTTGATGCCGGTTACGCCTTTGCCGAGGAGCACCTTCCCGAACAGTTCTTCGACATCCCCCCCGCAGAGGAGATGGGTAACCAGAAAATGGTGGTCACCAACGGCAACCAGGCTGTGGGGCTCGGGGTCATGGCCTCTGGCATGGAACTGGTCTCGATGTATCCGATCACCCCGGCCACCTCAGCCACCCACTATCTGGCCGAGGTCTATCCCGACATGGGTGGCTTTATCCACCAGGCAGAGGACGAGATTGCGGCGATTGCCTTTGCCATCGGTGCATCCTATGCTGGAAAGACCGCCTGCACCATCACCTCCGGACCCGGCATGGCGCTGAAGACCGAGAACATCGCACTGGCAGTGATGGCTGAGGTTCCTCTGGTCATTGTCGATGTGCAGCGTGGCGGCCCCTCAACTGGCCTCCCCACCAAGATCGAGCAGGCCGATCTGCTCTCCTCGATGTACGGTATGCCGGGTGATGCACCCAAGATCATCATGGCTGCCGCCACCATCGCCGAATGTTTCAGCATGGTAGTCACCGCACGCAAGCTGGCCGAGACCTTTCGTGGCCCGGTCATCGTCCTCACCGACGCCAACCTGGCAACCGGTGTACAGCCCTGGGCGCGCCCTGATGTCACCCGTGACATGATGGCCCCACCACTGGATCAGTCGGAGTGGGATCAGGAGGTGGCCCCATTTGACTGGGATGAGAACACTGGTCTCTCACAGCGTCCGATTCCGGGTATGCCAAAGGGGGAGTACATCATGACCGGCCTCTCGCACACCAAACAGAGCAAGGTCTCGTATGAGTCGGCAGAGAACCAGTACAGCCACACCATGCGCAGCCGCAAGCTCGGCACCCTGCAGAGCACTCTGACCCCACCCAGGATTCACGGCGACGAGTCGGGTGACATGCTGGTGATCGGCTGGGGATCCACCTGGGGCGCGATCACCGAGGCAGTCAACAACCTGCGTGAGCAAGGCAACAGCGTCTCCTCAATTCACCTGCGCTTCCTCTCTCCACTGGAGCCGGGACTGAAGGAGATCTTCTCCCGCTTCAGAAAGGTGATCACGGTCGAGGTCAACTACAGTGATGACCCCGATGCACCGATGGTTACTGATGAGAACCGCCGCTACGCACAGTTGGCCACCCTGCTGCGTGTACAGACCCTGGTTGATGTCGACTGCTGGTCCGTGGTCTATGGACACCCGCTACAACCTGCGCTGATCGAAAACGCCCTGCAGGGCCGTCTCGACCAGATGACCAACGAAGCTGATGCTGCGTAAGTAAGGAGAAAGAACAATGTTTGGAATCAAGGCAGACTGGTCTCTCGATATTCAGGAGCGCTACTTCACCATTGATGATTACGAAGGTAACGTAGCCCGCTGGTGTGATGGCTGTGGCGACCACGCAGTGCTTGCAACCGCCCACCGCGTACTGCGTGATGCGCAGCTCCCGCCAGAGAAGAGTGTCTTCGTCTCCGGTATCGGCTGCTCCAGCCGCATGCCCCACTACATGGCCACCTATGGACTGCACGGGCTGCACGGACGTGCGCTGCCACTGGCCTGTGGCGTCAAGTCACGTCGCCCCGATCTTGATGTCTGGGTTGCGACCGGCGATGGTGACTGCTACTCGATTGGTGCCGGCCCCTGGGTCCACGCGGTTCGCTACAACATGGATATGACTGTGCTGGTGTTCGACAACCAGATCTACGGTCTGACCAAGAAGCAAACCTCCCCCACCACACCAATCGAGTTCCCGACCAACACCCACCCGGAAGGGGCCTCTATCGACATGATGAACCCCAACACGGTAACCATGGCGATCACCAACGCCTCCTTTGTGGCCCAGGTGGTCGACTGGAACCCGCCACTACTCTACGAGACAATCAAGGCTGCCCACCAGCACAAGGGGAGCAGCTTTGTTCGTATTATCCAGCGTTGCCCCGTCTTCAGTGACAGTATCACCAAGGAGCTCCAGGAAGACAGCTCCCGTCTGCTGCTACTGACCCACGAGAATGGAATTCCGGTTGCTCCGGGGATTGACCGTCTCTTCCCGGAGAGTCGTGAGCATGACCCCTCAGATTTCAACCAGGCGATGGCCATCGCCCGGGATGAGACCGAGAAGGGAATCATCCCGGTTGGGCTGCTCTATCGGGATGCCAGCCGCCCCTGCTATGACGATCTCTCAACGGTGGGTCATGATGCGACCGACGAGGAGAAGATTACCGCAACCAACGGTGCGCTTGACGCCTTCGCAATCTAACAGGGGGCCAATCGCAACGATGAATAGCAACTGCGGCCAACCCTCAGGGAATCTGTATCGATGAGTAGTGCACCTCCTCTCCCAACCCTCCATACCACTCAGCCCGATGCCGGTAGCGAGGCAGCAACCCTGCGCACGCTGCACCACTTCCATCTTGGCGACCCCAGCGTGGATCGCGAGACGCTCACCATTGACAGTGAGTACCTGCCGGCACTGCTGAGTCCATTCCGGGATGTCTCCAAGATCCGGTACGACTACCCGCTGATTCTCTTTTCACGCCATTCACCCTACTGTGATCAGCATGCCCAGCCACTGTCCAGTTTCCTCAAGGAGCACCTGGACTCCTTTGCGCCGAGTGAAAACAGTGCCCGCATCCTCAAGGACAACCTCGATCGGCTGGAGTACGCCATTCGCAGGCAGCTGAGCGGACTGCAGGGACCACAACCCCTGCTGCCGATCATGCAACAGGCAAGCCTTGAATTAGCCGCTCATCTCTCCCTGTCGGAAGAGAACAGTGCCACCCTGCAGCACGATCTTGAGCAGATGGCCGAGGGGATCCAGCAACAGGATCAGCTACTCCCCTACGACCGGTACACCACAATCCACCTGATGATCCACCTGGTGCATGGCCGCTCCGAGGCTCGCTGGGACCAATTCGAGCAGAGGCTTCAGAAGCTCAATCGCCAGCTCAACAGGCTGATCGATATTGAGCGACACAAGCAGGGGGGAGGTGCCGAATCAACAGGGCGAAGCATCGGCAGTGGTGCCAGCCACTTCAATACCGACCGACTCTCCTCGCTGATTTCGAAAACATCGGGGACCGTGGCAATGTCGGAACAGCGCCGCAACCGGATTGAAAAGGCGTCCACCACCATCAATGGCTTTGTCCGCAGCCCGATTCAGGTTCGCTTTATCCATGGTGGCGATTTTAATGGCCCATGGGATGAGCATCCCGACCACTTTGAGACGATCGTTGATCGTGACCCCTGCAGCAAGGCAACCACGCTCTTTGACCAACAGGCCTGTGAGCTGGCTGAGCTCTTTGCCGCCTGCCGGATCGCCCGCCTGGAGATCGATAACCACTATGACCCGGTCGTTCATGACCCCTGGTTTGAGAACTTTGGATGGGAGGCCTTTTCCGAAGAGGAGCTGCTTCTGGTTCCCGCCATCGTGGCACTGGAGTCTTCAGTACGACTTGCCAGCGAAGGGATGAGCTCCCTCTCCAGGCTACTTAATTCCGGTCGCCCGATTCAGGTCCTGAGCCGTGTCAAGGGACACAGTAACCCGGCAGCAGCCGAGGGGGACTCTCCCTTCCGCGACTTCCGTCTTGAGCTGGGATACCTGGCCACGGCACACCGACAGTGCTATGTCAGCCAGACCTCGGCAGCCCGCTACCGGCACCTGATGCAGGGGTTCCTGGAGGCAACTGAGATTCCACGGGCCGGGATCCACTTGATCAATACCGGTATCCAGGATGAGATCATCTACCAGGAGACTGATCCTCACCTGGTTGATAACAAGATACCCCAGAGCACCCTCTCTCCCTCCTCCGGAGGAATTCACCTTGTCACCAAGGCACGAAAGCAGTTTCTGATGGACCCATGGATGGTCTCCGGGGCCGCACTGGAGGGGCGTGTACACCCCTTCTTCCGGATCAACCCCAGCCGTGGCGATACCTTTGCCGAGCGTATGGATTTCAGCATCAATCCACAGGCTCACCAGGATTGGGCCATCCACCCCTTCAGCTACCGAGACGACCAGGGGGAGATGGTTCATACCGAGCTCCCCTTTACCTTTGCCGACTACGCACTGCTGATTCCGCAGCTGCGCAACCATTTCCGACAAATCCCCGGGGATTTTGAATCGGACAAACTGACACCAATCGCCGACTACCTCAACCAGAGCAACAGTGACGCCTTCTCTCTGGTCCCCTTTGTCTGGGCGGTGAATGGTGAGAATGAACTGCACAAGGTCGTGGTCTCTCGTGAACTGGTACTCGCCTGCAAGGACCGCCTCAACTACTGGCACACCCTCCAGGAGCTCTCCGGGGTGCGCAACCCTCACGCCGAAGAGGCCGCCAACGAGGCGACGCTGGCAATGGAGGCAAAATCAAACAGTGAGATCGCCGCGCTCAAGGCAGCCCATGAGGCCGAGATCGCCGAACTGCAACACAATGCCAGCGCCGAGGTTATGGGCAAACTGGCACAGGTCCTCATGGGGATGGAGCTCTCTCAGGGAATTTCCACACCCGCCACGACAGCTGCCCCGGCAGCCGCAGAGATCGCTGACGAAGAGCCAGAGCCAGTGGAGGAGACTCCTGCCGAAGAGATAGCTCCTGAGCCCGAGGTGGAGATGACCGAGGATCCATGGATTGAGTCGATGCTCTGCACCACCTGCAATGACTGCCTGACCATCAATCCGCAGATGTTTGTCTACAATGAAGACAAACAGGCCTACATCACGGATCCTGGTCTCGGTACCTATGCACAGCTGGTCGAGGCGGCCGAGATCTGCCCATCACGCTGCATCCACCCTGGAGTGCCCCTCAACCCGAATGAGCCTGATCTTGAGGAACTGATCGAGCGTGCAGCCCCCTTCAACCAGGGGTAAAAAGCCTTGAATAGCCTTCTCGCTTCTCCAGCCATCATGACGGGAATTGGCCTCTTTTTCGGGGTCATCCTGGCAGTCGCCTATCGACTGCTCAAGGTGGATGAGGATCCCAGAATCGATGAAACCGAGGAGATGCTCCCAGGCACCAACTGTGGTGCCTGTGGTGTGCCCGGCTGTCGCGCATTTGCCGAGGAGCTGATCAAGGGGGAGGCAGAGCCCAGCCAGTGTACGGTTGCGCCAAAGGATGAGATCGAGGAGATCGCCAGCTTCCTCGGTGTAGATGCCGGTTCCCGAGTCAAACGGGTTGCAAGACTCCACTGTGCCGGTGGAGACAGTGAGGCCTGGCAGATTGCAGAATACCGGGGGTTCGACAGCTGCCGGGCCGCCGCTGTGGTCTCTGGAGGCGGCAAGGGGTGCTCCTGGGGGTGCCTGGGGCTGGCAGACTGTGAAATTGCATGTGACTTTGATGCAATCCAGATGAATGGCAACGGCCTGCCGGTGGTCGACCCAGACAGATGCACAGCCTGTGAGGATTGTGTTGATGCCTGCCCAAAGGATCTTTTCAGGATCCACCCTGTCAACGAGCACCTGCTGGTGCAGTGCAGTGCACCACTGGAGGGGGATGCAATCACTCAGCTCTGCACTACGGCCTGTGACGGCTGCGCACGCTGTGCTGCCGATGCCAATCCAGGGCTGATCGAGATGGTGGATGGACTGCCTGTGATCGACCATGGCAGTGGTGTTGAGGAGACGGCAGAAGCCACCTGGCGCTGCCCAACCAATGCCATCGTCTGGCTGGATGGCACCCAATTTGATCAACAGAACCAGAACATGACCGAGGGTCAGAAACGTTATGCCCAGCTTCGCTGAACTCGCCAACCGCATCTACCGCAAGATTCTCGGTGCAGAGAAGATCTCGCAACAGGACAGTAATGGCATTGCCACAACGATGGATGGTCGTGTTGCTGTTGCCACAGTTGAGACCATCCTCTCCGAGGCTGCAGCGAGTGGAGAGACTTTCCCGCCCGAGGAGGGCTCCATCGCATGGAGCAGTGAGCGGCAGCGCCAACAGGTCAACCTCTTTGGCAAACCCCTGCTCCACCTGGAAAGCCGCAGCGCCCGCAGCTCACTCTCGGCCGCAATGGGGCTGGCAATGGCCGGGAAACGGGCCTCCTGCAGCCTCTGGTCCAGTGATCTTGCCACTGCACAGGATCTGGTTCGACGTGCAGCAGGGCAACATCTGCCGCTGGTGATTCACGCCATCAACCGTGCACTCCCACTGAACGGGGAGAGCCTTGATGGCAGCGACGAGGCGATCTTCCAGCTTGCAAACAGCGGGGCATTCATCCTCTTTGCACAGAATGTACAACAGGCTGTCGACTACACACTGATCGCCCGTGCCGTTGCCGAGCAGTCACTGCTGCCGGGTATTGTGGTCATGGATGGAGCGGAAACCGCCTTTGCCGAGCAGCAGGTAGTCCTCCCCTCCCCAGAGCTGATCGAGAGGATTGTTGGCAACCCTGATAGCTCAATTGCGGTCGAGGATGCTGCACATCAACTGCTCTTTGGGGAGAGTCGTCGCAGGGTGCCTGACTGGTACAACCTGGACCGCCCCACACTGCAGGGAAGCTACCGCGACCCATTCAGCTTTGCACTTGGTGCAATCTCCCATACCACCTTCTTTGGCAAGCAACTCCAGGGGATCCTGCTTGAACAGCTTTCACGCTTTACCAGCCTCACCGGCAGAGACCACCGTGCAGCTACTGTTCATGGAAAGAGAAAGGCAACAAGGGCAGTGGTCACACTGGGGGCCATCAACGCACAGTGCCGTGAGGTGGCGGACAAACTGCAGAGAGAGGAGAAGGTCTCGCTTGCAGTTGTCGGAATCCATGCCATCTCTCCTCTCCCTGCTGAGGCTCTGACTGAAATCCTGCGGGGATACAGGGAGGTTGTTGTACTGGAGCGTAGCGAGCCCCTGATGGGCGGGCCTGCCCCCCTCTACAGCATGATCAACCCACTGCTTCCGGACAACTGCAGAAGTGGCTCCATCCTCTACGGGGTTGGTGGCCTGCCAGCCACAGAGAGTGATCTGGCTGTGGCCTGCAAGGCTCCGCTCTCTGCCAATGCGGTACGCCTGGGTGTTGATGCCCTGCCCAGAAGAACCAACCCCAAGCAGCAGGTAGTAACCGATATTCTGCAGAGAAACTATCCCGAACTGGGGCAGCTGGGGATCTCTCAGGGAGATGGCAACTCCCCAATCCAGCAGGAGAAGAGGGAGGCCCAAACACCAATGGCGGTTCGCCACCTGAGCAGAGAGGATGGCGGACATCAGGGGTACCACAACCTCTCCCGCTTCTGGGACCAGACCGGTGTACTCTATCGTGATGGTGCCCAGAATCAGCAGGGAGTAGACCCCTTTGCCGCAGCAGGTCACACCCCACCCCTCACCTCTACATTCAACACGATTGGCCATACAGAACTGCCCCTCTTCAATCCGGAGAGCTGTACTGGATGCGGGAAGTGCTGGAGCAACTGTCCGGACAGTGCAATCGGTGCAGTCTCGCTCAAGCCCTCACAACTACTGGAGGCTGGGGTGAGGATGGGTGGCGCCGACGCACTGCGCCCCCACCTCTCGAAACTTGCCAGAGAGATGAGCACAACCACCACCAGCGGTGCCACTGCCCCCCTGATCCAGCAGTGCTGGGACGCAATGATAAAGCGGGCTCCCCTCTCCGAAGAGCGTAGATCCAGTGCCGAGGAGGCCCTGGAGCGCCTTCTCTCCAATATTGGGACCCTTATGGTGTCTCATACCGAACCGCTCTTCCACCAGCCGGAACGACTCAGGGCGCAGTCCGGTGAACTGCTCTCCCTGGTCATCAACCCCGATAGCTGCAAGAGCTGCGGTATCTGCACCACACTCTGTCAGCAAGAGGCCCGTCTGCACGAGATTGAAGCCCCTGCCCTCACCCTGACCAAACAGAGTGATGAGGAGATCAGCAGGCAGTACAGGGACTGGAGGATCTGGGAACAGCTCCCCGACACTGCATCAACCACAGTGAGCGATTACAGCGCTGTTCCCGGCATCGGTGCAGTTGCCGCAACCATGCTCTCCCGCCACGCATCCATGGCTGTTGCTGGCGGAGACCCGGCCGAACCGGGATCCGGAGAGAAGATCATACTGCGCCAGCTGCTCGGGATTACCGAATATCGCCAGCAACCACTGGCACACCAGCTCCTCTCCGAGATGGGGGAGACCCACAACAGGCTACTGGAGGGAATCCGTGAGCAACTGGCCGTTGCCTCTCATGTCGAGGATCTGGCTGCTCTGGCAGAGGGTCTGAAGGACCTCTCTGGTCGTCAACTCGACCTGGCCACACTGGCAGAGAAGACATCCGGAGTCGAGGGCAGTGGCGTCGATGCACAGCAGTTGAAGGAGTGGGTTGCACTGGCTGAGTCGATCCGCACAGAGAGGGAGAAGATTGGAGCAGGAGAGCACGCCATTGGACGTGCCCGTTACAGCCTGGTCTTTGCCTCTGGTACAGCAGCGTCCTGGGCTGGTACATTCCCCTCCAACCCATTCCAGGTCCCGGCTGTGATCGGAAACCCCGGAGAGATTGGTGCCTTGGCGTCAGGGCTGATCGAGGGGCAACTGGAGCAGGCAACAACAGCCCACCAGCTACTGCGCAAGGCAAAATTGATTCTGAAAAACAGCTCTGTTGCAGAGCGCAAGGCTGTGGGGAAGATGAGCTGGCGCGATCTGACTGCTGATGAACTGCAGCAGTGTCCACCACTACTGCTGATCGGCAACGACACTACGCTTGCTGCCGAGGGCTCCGGCGAGATCAACTGGATTCTCAACAGTGGACTGCCCATCAAGGTGGTTGTGCTGGCGGAGATGGATCTGGGTGTCAGTGAGACCCATGCCGACGCACGCTCCGAACTTGCGCTGTCGGCACTGGCACAGAGAAACAGCTACGTTGCCCAGAGTTCGATTGCATCCCCGGACCACCTCAACAAGACGGTTCGTGAGGCACTGCACTACCCGGGACCAGCACTGCTGCGGATCCATGCACCCAGCCCAGAACGCCACGGGTTTGCTCCCAGTCAGACTCTGGATCAGGCGGAACAGGCCGTTTCCGGACACGCCTTCCCTCTATTTCGCTACAACCCTGATGCCCCCGGGGTCTTCGGGACAAGGATCAGCCTGGAGGGGAACCCGCAGCAGGAGGTCTCGATTGCAGAGTGGGCTCTCCATGAGGAGCGCTTCTCAGCACAGTTCGAGCCACTATCGGCTGATCAGGCTGGGGCTGTCGAGCTTGATGAGTGGCTTGCCCTGGAGCAGCGTGTACAGAACAGCAAGAGCCCTGTGGTCACCATAACAGACAGCGAGACAGAGAGCCGGCAGTTCTCAATCAAGCCAGCCTTTGCACGCCGGCTTGGGCAGCTCTCCGAACAGTGGCAGATGCTGCAGGAGTTGGCAGGGCAGATTACGCCGTTTACCGAACAGGTCCGACAGCAGGCAGAAGAGGATGTGGCCGCCACCCACCGGGTCGAACTGGAGAGGCTCAACAGCGCCCATCAGCAGGAGATCCAGTCACTGCGTGAGCAGCTGGAGAGCGAGATCACCCAACGCATTACAGACCGTCTGGTCACCCTGACCGAGCGCCACCGGACGGCCCCCGAAACCGAAGTGGCCGCAGAAGGTGACCTGCAGGGCAACGAACCATAACCAGTGAGCTAACAAGGAACGTCATTCATGAACCTTCACGAGTATCAATCCAAACAGCTGTTTGAACAGGCAGGAATCCCTGTTCCCAGCGGAAAGACCATTGAGCGCCTCAATGAGGTAGAGCAGGCAGCCACAGAAATCAATGGGGAGGCCTGGGTTGCCAAGGCGCAGGTCCATGCCGGAGGGCGTGGCAAGGCGGGTGGCGTCAAGATTGCACACAGCCGCGAGGAACTTTTGGATGTTGTCAACACCATGCTGGGCGACACACTGACCACCCACCAGACCCATGGGCGAGGGCTCCCGATCAACAAGGTACTGATCGAAGAGACCCTCGACATCAGTCGTGAGCTCTATCTCGGTGCACTGGTGGATCGTGACCGGGAGCAGATTGTCTATATGGCCTCAGCCGCCGGTGGAATGGATATCGAGCAGGTTGCTGCCGAGACCCCGGAGAAGATTCTGACGGTCCATGCCCACAGCGCGGCCGGGCTGCAGCCCTACCAGTGTCGCCAGATCGCCTTTGGACTTGGCCTCGAAGGGAAGCAGATTGGTGCATTGACTCGCATTCTCACCGGACTTCATCTGCTCTTCATCCACAACGATCTCAGCCTGGTCGAGATCAACCCGCTGATCGTAACCGGTGAAGGCGATCTGCTGGCACTGGATGCAAAGATCAACCTGGATGACAACGCCCTCTACCGCCACCCTGCACTGCAGGAACTGCATGACCCCTCTCAGGAGGATGAGGCTGAACTGGAGGCGGGAAAACACGATCTCAACTACATCACGCTCGATGGCAATATCGGCTGCATGGTCAATGGTGCCGGCCTGGCAATGGCCACCATGGACCTGATCAAGCTCCATGGCGGTGATCCGGCCAACTTCCTCGATGTGGGTGGTGGCACTACAGCCGAGCGTGTGGCGGCCGCCTTCAAGCTGATCCTCAGCGACAGCAAGGTGAAGGCCATTCTGGTCAATATATTTGGTGGAATCGTCCGCTGTGACCTGATTGCAGAGGGGATCATCAGCGCGGTCAAGGAGGTGGGAATCGAGATCCCGGTCATTGTCCGCCTTGAGGGGACCAACGCAGCAGCAGGGATGGAGCTGCTGAAGCAGAGTGGGCTCAACATTGATGTCGAAGAGACACTGACAGGTGCAGCCATGAAGGCTGTCGCCGCAGCATAACCAGGGAGCGAAGAGATGAGTGTTCTAATCAACAGTGAGACCCGTGTCATCGTTCAGGGCTTTACCGGCAAACAGGGAACCTTTCATGCCGAACAGTCGATCGCCTATGGAACCAACATTGTAGGCGGTGTCACACCCGGCAAGGGGGGGCAGAGTCACCTGGAGCGTCCGGTCTTCAATACCGTTGCAGATGCTGTGGCCGAAACCGGTGCCAATGCCACCATGATCTACGTCCCGGCCGCCTTTGCTGCCGATGCAGTTTTTGAGGCCGCCGAGGCGGGGATCAAGACCATCGTCTGCATTACGGAGGGGATTCCGGTTCAGGACATGATCAAGGTGAAGGCCTTCCTCCGGGACTACCCGGATGCCCGACTGATTGGCCCCAACTGCCCTGGCATCATCACGCCTGGCGGCTGCAAGATCGGCATCATGCCCGGCAACATACACCAGGAGGGGTCGATCGGCATTGTCTCGCGCTCCGGTACCCTGACCTATGAGGCGGTCTTTCAGACCACCAATGAAGGGCTGGGACAGAGCACCTGTATCGGCATCGGTGGAGATCCGATCCACGGCATGAACTTTATCGACTGCCTGGAGCTCTTCCAGCAGGATGAGCAGACCAGGGGGATTATCCTGGTGGGCGAGATCGGCGGCAGCAAGGAGGAGGAGGCCGCAGAGTATATTCGCCAGCACGTTACCAAGCCGGTCGTCGCCTACATTGCCGGGGTCACTGCACCTCCCGGACGCAGAATGGGCCACGCCGGTGCCATCATCTCTGGTGGCAAGGGGACGGCTGAGGACAAGATCGCGGCGCTCGAGGCGGCTGGCGTCACCGTATCCCGCTCTCCTGCCGAGATTGGGAAACATATGGCGGAGCTGCTGAACGGCTAACCGACCGATATGGGTTTTCTCTCGACCTTCAGGCGCAGCTTCGCACACGGCGTACACCCGACACACCACAAGGAGCAGACCGAGCACCTTGTGATTCAGCGGGTCCCCTTTGGGCGTCGCTTTGTAATGCCGCTAGGGCAGCATATTGGTGCCCCGGCAATCTCCATTGTCGACAAGGGGCAGCGTGTCCGGCGCGGTGAGATGATCGCCAAACCGGGCGGATTTATCTCTACCGCACTACACAGCCCGGTTACCGGCACCATCAGTGAGATCAGTCCGCAACGCACACTCGACGGATCATTCAAGCCGGCGATCGTGATCGAGGCGGACCCCTTCTCCACCCAGCGTGTGGAGACGACCCCGCCAGAGAGCTGGGAGAGTCTCTCCCTGGATGCCTTTATCGAGGTAATCCAGCAGGCAGGCATTGTCGGCATGGGCGGTGCCGCCTTTCCCAGCCATGTGAAGTACTCCATTCCCGATGGGGCACGGATCGATGACCTGTTGATCAATGGCGCCGAGTGCGAGCCCTTTCTCACCAACGATCACCGCCTGATGGTAGAGCGCCCTGCGGCCGTCATTGAGGGGACCGAGATCCTGCGCCGCAAGCTGGGCGCACAACGGGCCAATATCGGCATCGAGAAAAACAAACCAGAGGCGATCCGCTCACTGAGAGCAGAGTTGTCAAAGCACCCCGACCTCCCCATCACCCTCTCCCCTCTGGAGGTCAAATATCCGCAGGGGGCGGAGAAGATGCTGATTCAGTCCATCTATCGCAGGGAGGTCCCCGCAGGACAGCTTCCACGTGATATTGGCGTGGCCGTCAACAACGTGGGAACCATTGTCGCCATTGCCGACCTCTTCGAGAGTGGCATCCCCCTGATTGAGCGGGTGGTCACGGTATCCGGCCCCGGCATCGACCAGCCGGCCAACCTGATGGTTCCTCTGGGGACGCCGGTTCGTGATGTACTCGAGTTCTGTGGTGGCCTCAATGAGGAGACTCGCGAGGTGATCATGGGCGGGCCGATGATGGGATTCCCCATCGCCAGCCTGGATGTGCCGATTCTCAAGGGGAGCTCCGGCATCCTCGCCTTTACGGAACAACAGACCGCTCGCCCCCATGAGTATCCCTGTATACGCTGTGGTCGCTGCCTGGAGGCCTGCCCCTATTTCCTCAACCCCTCACGGCTCGCCCTGCTCAGCCGCAACCGTCGCTATGAGGAGAGTGTGGAGTACAACGTGATGGACTGCGTGGAGTGTGGCGCCTGCAGCTTCGCCTGCCCCTCCAACATCCCCATCGTCCAGCTGATCCGCACCGCCAAGGACAATCTGCGGCAGCATCCGGTGGAGCAGGCCGCATGAAGAGAGACGACCCGAATCTTCTCCTGCAGTCCGCACCACTGCTGAAGCAGGGGCTGAATGTACCCACGGCAATGCGTGATGTGCTGATTGCACTGCTGCCGGCACTGCTCTCCGGAATCTGGTTCTTCGGCCTCAGCGCCCTGCTGGTGGTCATTGCCTCCATCCTCGGTGCCCTCAGCACCGAATGGCTCTTTACAGAAAAACAGCAGCGCTCCGTTGTCCTGGGGGATGGCAGTGCCCTGCTCACCGGTCTGCTTCTGGGGATGACCCTCCCCCCCGCACTCCCGCTCTGGATGGCCTGGCTGGGTGGTGTGGCCGCAATCGGACTGGGCAAGACCATCTGGGGTGGACTTGGAAACAACCTCTTCAACCCGGCCATTGTTGGACGTGCCTTCCTGCTCGGTACCTTTCCCATCGCCATGACCACCTGGCATGCAGCCACCGGACCGGAGGGGTTCTTCACCATCCACCCCAGCACACTGGCCCTCCCCTTCATGCAGTCACCACCACTGGATGCGATGAGTGCAGCGACCCCGCTGGGGCTGATGAAGTTTGAGCAGACCGGCACCCCCATCCTTGCCCTGATGTTTGGAAACACAGCCGGTTCACTGGGCGAGACCAACGGGCTGCTACTGCTGGCGGGAGGAGTCTATCTGCTGCTGCGTCGTGCACTGGAGTGGCGCATCCCAGCCGGAATATTCCTCTCTGCCGGCCTCTTTACCCTGCTGCTACAGACCATCGATCCCGTTCGCTTCCCCGATATCCACTTTACCCTCTTCTCGGGTGGCATGTTGCTGGGCGCCATCTACATGGCAACCGATCCGGTCACCTCTCCGGTAACCCCCAAGGGGGCGTGGATCTTCGGAATCGGCACTGGACTGCTGGTGGTACTGATCCGCAACTTCGGTGGACTGCCCGAGGGGGTACTCTATGCCATCCTCTTCATGAATGCCGCCACTCCACTGATCAACCGCTATACTCAGCCTCGTGTCTTCGGCAGGAGCAGCTCATGAGCGGATCCACGGAGGAGCAGCAGCCAGACCAGGAACCAGCAATCCCGACTCCTGCAGAGTCGGAGCCCAGCTCCACCCGCCTGATCTCCACCCTGGCAATAGCCGGGTTGATCTCCGGTGTCGCCATTGTCGGGATCTATGAGGCAACCCTACCCACCATCACCGCAAACAAGGCGCGCGAACTGAGGGAGGCTGTCTTCAAGGTACTGCCCGGCGTTTCGGAGATGAAAAAATTCCAGTACGACAGCGGCCAACTGCGCCTCCGCAGCAAGAAGGGAAAGGATGAGAACACCCTCTATGGCGGTTACAACCGGCAGGGTGAATTTGTCGGCTACGCCATCCCCAGCGCCGGCCCCGGATTTCAGGATACCATCGGCCTGCTCTATGGATACATTCCAGAAAAACGGACGGTAGTGGGAATGGAGATCCTGGAGAGCCGTGAGACTCCGGGGCTGGGTGACAAGATCTACAAGGATCTCTCCTTCGTCTCCAACTTTGATAACCTCGCCATTGATCCCGAGATCATTACCGTGAAAAAGGGGATGAGAAGCGCGCCCAACGAGGTGGATGCCATTACCGGCGCAACCATCTCCTCCAAGGCCGTAGTGCGCATCATCAACGAGGGGAATGAGCGCTGGATCAACAAACTCCCTACCCACGGGATCCCACTGCAGGAGAGGAGTCAGTAACATGGCAAGAACACCGGAAAGTGCCTATCAGGAGATGATCAAGGGGATCTGGAGAGACAACCCGGTCTTTGTCCAGGTACTCGGCATGTGCCCGATGCTGGCGGTAACCAACTCCGCGATCAATGCCCTGGCGATGGGGCTGGCCACCTTCTTTGTCCTGGTAGGCTCCAGCCTGCTGGTCTCGATGATGCGCAAGTGGATTCCCAAGCAGGTACGCATCTCCAGCTACATCATCATTATCGCCACCTTCGTAACCATTATCGACTACACCCTGCTGGCCCTCTTCCCCAAGATCCACAAGGAGCTGGGGGCCTTCATCCCGCTGATTACCGCAAACTGCCTGATCCTCGGACGCCAGGAGGCCTTCGCCTCACGCAACAGTGTCCGCTTTGCCGTGATGGATGCGGTGGGGATGGCGGGCGGCTTCCTCTTTGCCCTGCTGGCACTCGGAGGCGTGCGTGAGATTCTGGGCGAGGGTGCACTGTTTGGGGTCTCCCTGTTTGGCCCCAACTTCGAACCCTGGATCATCATGATCCTGCCACCGGGCGGCTTCCTTACCCTGGGGCTGATCCTCCTCTTCTTCAACTGGGTTACCGAGAAGCGGAGAGAGGCACAGATGCGCCTGCTGCAGACGGCGGAGGAGCGCATATGATAGATCACACTGCAGTAACTGGATTGAGAGCCTGTCTGGCAACCTCCTCTGTGACACGCTCCAGTACATCCATGTGTCGCTTGACGATAGCCATCCCTGGCTATCGACAGCCGCAGAGAAGATTTCCAGGAAGTCTCAAGATAAGTTCGGGGTACCAGCATGACTGATGCCGCCCTGCAGCACTTCCTCTGGATCTTTATCAGCGCCCTGCTGGTCAACAACTTTGTACTCGCCTACTTTCTCGGCCTCTGCCCCTTCCTTGGCGTCTCCGGAAAGCTGGAGACCTCGTTCCGTCTCGGACTGGCCACCACCTTTGTACTGATCATCACCGCAATCTGCGCCTGGGCACTGAACACCTACATTCTTCCGCACGCCCCCTACCTGCGGCTGATCAGCTTTATTGTGGTGATCGCCAGCGTGGTGCAGTTCATCGAGATGCTGATCAAGAAACTGAGCCCCTCCCTCTTCCGCTCACTGGGGATCTTCCTGCCGCTGATCACCACCAACTGCGCCATCCTCGGGCTTGCGATCTTTGCCACCAATCGTGAGTACGGTTTTGTCGAGAGCTTTATCTTTGCGCTCGGGGCAGGTGGCGGATTCACACTTGCACTGCTGTTGATGGCCGGGCTGCGGGAGGAGAGTGAGCTCTCCGATGTCCCGACCCTGATTCGTGGCACCGCATTCAACCTGATTATTGCTGGAGTGCTCTCGATGGCATTTATGGGTTTTGCAGGGCTCTTCTCATCATGATGGGCTATCTCCTCTCCATCCTTGCCCTGATTGCCCTGCTGGTTGGCTGGGTACTGTTTCAGGAGTGGCTGAAGAGAAAGGATCCCGAGCAGTTCGGATACAAGCCCGGTTGTGGCGCCTGTGCCAGCAAGGGTAGCTGCCCTGCCCCGGGAAGAGATGAGCAACAGAACGTAACATTAAACAGATAGAGACGCATGAGTTTACAGACAAGAAAGATTGCACTCGTTGGTGGTGGCCAGATCGGTACCGCCCTGGCCCTGATGATCACCCAGAAGGACCACGCGGAAGTGGTGATTGTCGACCTCCCCGAGGCGGTTGACCCCATCAAGGGGAAGGCACTCGATATCATGGCACTGCGCCCCCACGCCGGTGTGGATGTAGAGATTACAGCAACCAGTGACTACAGCGAGATCGCCGATGCCGAGGTGGTCATTGTAACTGCAGGCATTCCACGCAGGGCCGGAATGAGTCGAAATGACCTGCTGGAGATCAATCTTGGGGTGATCCAATCCGTAGCCGAGCAGGTTGCAAAACATGCTCCAAACGCCTTTGTGGTCCTATCCACCAATCCGGTCGATACCATGTGCCAGGCATTTCAGCACTACTCCGGATTCCCAAAGAATCGGGTAATCGGCCTCTCCGGTGCACTCGACAGCGGTCGTTTTCGCCTCTTTATTGCGATGGAGACCGGCTTCTCCGCCAAGGATGTCTCCTGCATGGTGATGGGTGGACACGGTCCCTCCATGATTCCACTGACCCGTACTGCAACGGTTGGCGGCATCCCGATCCAGACCCTGCTCTCCGATGAGAAGATTGAGGAGATTGTCGAGCGCACCCGCCACGCCGGGACCGAGATCGTGCAGCTGCTCGGGCAGGGCAGTGCCTATATCAGCCCCGCCTCCGCAATCATGGAGATGGTCGAGGCCTATCTTTACAACAAGAAGCGGCTGATCGCCTCCTCGGTCCGCTGTGATGGAGAGTATGGAATCAATGACTGCTTTATTGGCGTCCCCTCTGTCATCGGTGCAGGTGGGGTTGAGCGGATTGTGGAGATGGAACTGAGCGCTGAGGAGCGTGCTCAGCTCAACGAGAACTACCAGTCACTGAAAGAAAATATAGAACGGATCAAATAGAACCCGATCCCGTTCAGGATACCCTCAATAGGGTATTCTCATCGGCATGGTGAGAGCGCTCGTCATGGCCGTAAGTCCCTAACCGGGTATCCTCACTGTAGCTAAAGTTGTTCTCATTGTGAATCGTCACCTCCAGCGTGTAGCGTGTGGTTCTGAAGGCATCAAGCAGAAACGGGTGGAGAGAACCCCATACAGGACAGCCTCCTAGATCACCTTTGAGAAGTGCTGCGCCTGCTTCTCGCGCAGATAGCGGTCGAAGACCATGCAGACGTTGCGAATCAGCAAGCGACCTGCCGTGGCTACCGTCACACCTTCACTATCCATGGTCAGCAATCCATCCTGCTCCATCACCTTGAGCTCCTCCAGCTCTACCGGGAAGTAGTCGCTGAAGCTGATGTTGTGGCGCTGCTCAATATCGCGATAGCGGAGGCGGAAGTTGCAGATCAGTTCGGTAATGACATCCCGCCGCAGCAGGTCATCGCCATCCAGCTCCACGCCGCGGAAGATCGGCAGCCTGCCCGCATCGATTGCTGCATAGTAGTCATCCATCCCCTTCAGGTTTTGAGAATAGGTGTTCCCTACAACGCCAATAGAGGTAACACCGAGCCCGATCAGGTCACAGTCACGATGGGTGGAGTAGCCCTGGAAATTTCTGTAGAGCGTTCCCTCTCGCTGTGCCACCGCCAGCTCATCATCGGGTAGTGCAAAGTGATCCATCCCGATATAGAGGTAACCCGCCTCAGAGAGCTGCTGATTGGTACGCTGCAGGATCTCCAGCTTCTGATCCGGTGTAGGAAGGTCTGCCTCGTTGATGCGGCGCTGTGGCTTGAAGATCTCCGGCAAGTGAGCATAGTTGAAGACCGAGAGACGATCCGGACGCACCTCCAGCACCTTGTCCACCGTCTTCTGGAAGCTGTCTGCAGTCTGATGCGGAAGACCATAGATCAGATCGATACTGATCGATTTGAATCCGGTATCACGTGCCGCATTGAGCACCGCAAAGGTCTCCTCCTCCGACTGAATGCGGTTAACCGCCCTCTGCACCACCGGATCAAAGTCCTGCAGCCCCAGACTCATGCGATTGAACCCCTCTTCCCTGAGCAGGGCGATGGTCTCTGCCGTTGCCTCACGGGGATCAATCTCGATCGAGTATTCCCCCTCGTCATCGCTTCGAAGGTTGAAGTTGCTGCGGGTCAGATCCATCAAACGACGAATCTCGTCGTGGTTGAGGAAGGTAGGGGTCCCTCCACCCCAGTGCAGCTGATCGACGATGCGTGAGGCATCGAACTGTTCACTCTGTAGCTCCAGCTCACGTGCCAGGCGATCCAGGTAGGGGGGTGACTTGGTGCGCTCCTTGGTCGCAATCTTGTTGCAACCACAATAGAAACAGACCGTGTCGCAGAACGGGATATGAAAATAGAGGGAGAGCGGACGCAGGGGCTCTTCCCGGTTGGTACGGGCGGCCGCCGCCTTGTAGCTGTTGCGGTCAAACCCCTCGTTAAACTGTACTGCAGTTGGGTAGGAGGTATAGCGTGGCCCCGCCTTGTCATAACGACGGATCAACTCCATGTCAAATGTCAGTATCTGCTCCATGCCCAACTCCTCCTGATTCCGGCTCTTGCTCAATCTCGTCTCGGTGAGCATGGTTGTACCATGCCACTCATTGTGCTGTATATCTCTATTATGCTGCCTATTCTCACTTTCGCCGCTCCCACTCCTGGCGAAATTGCGGATGGTACACCTGCAGCATGTTGCGATCGATGGTAAAGACACCATGACCACCACGCTCAAATTCGATCCAGATCCAGGGGATCTCAGGGAAGATCTGCTCCAGTGCCTCTGCACTGTTGCCCACCTCACAAATCAGCACCCCATTCTCTTCCAGATGGAGCGGTGAATCCAGCAATATCTGCACCACCAGATCAAGCCCATCCTCCCCGGCCTCCAGCCCCATCCGCGGCTCGGCGTGGAACTCCGCCGGCATCGATGCCAGGTCCTGGTGATCCACATAGGGGGGGTTGGTCACAATCAGATCATAGCGTCTCTCCTCCAATGCAGAGAAGAGGTCGGAGCGGATGGGATAGACCCGCTCCTCCACCCCGTGTCGCTCGATATTGATCTCTGCAACCTCCAGTGCATCCCTGGAGAGATCAACTGCATCCACCTCTGCATCCGGGAACACATAACTTGAGGCTATTGCTATACAACCACTTCCAGTACCTATCTCAAGTATTTTATTTATATTTAGGGGGTCAACCCAGGGACTGAAGTGGGCCTCGATCAGCTCTGCAATGGGTGAGCGCGGCACCAGAACCCGCTGGTCCAGATAAAAATCAAGGCCTGCAAACAGCGCCTGCTGGGTCAGGTAAGGGAGCGGGACTCGCTCCTCTACCCTTCTCACAAAGAGGGTGGTCAGATGGTGGCGTTCTGCCGGCAGCAGGCGCCCATCAAGCAGAGCGTCGGGGCACTCTGGCGGCAGATGGAGCCCCTGCAGGACCAGACGGAGAGACTCATCAACTGCGTTATCGGTACCATGGCCGAAATAGAGCGCACCACGCTCCTCTGCCTGCGCCATCAGTGAAACACCCCAACGGATAAAATCCCTGGGGGTTGTCAGTGTCTCTTCAACAAACTGGGTATTCACAACTTCCGGAGAGCCCCGGACCAATCAAGAGAGCATCCGCTGGCTCAGCCCTTGGACTCCTGCTCTGCAATCTGTTTGCGAACATCCTCCATATCCAGCTCCCTGGCCTTGGCAACCAGATCCTTGAGTCCGTCAGCGGGCACCATTCCGGGCTGGGAGAAGATGACAATCTGCTCGCGGAAGATCATCAGGGTGGGGATGGAACGAATCTGGAAGTGGGTAGCAAGCTCCTGCTGATCCTCGGTATTGACCTTGGCAAAGACCACATCCTCGATCTCCTCGGAGACCTTCTCGTAGATTGGCCCAAAACTCTTGCAGGGGCCGCACCATGGGGCCCAGAAATCGACGACCACAATGTCGTTGCCGTTTACGGTCTCTTCAAAATTGGAGTGGTCCAGCTCTACTGTGCTCATGATGGCATTCCTTGCTTGATTCAGGGTTGGATATTGCCAACTGCAATATCATCTCCCTCTTATTCTAGCACCTCAGATTGATTAATAAACCCGCCACGATCAAATTGTCAGCCAGTGGTTGGCTCCAGAGAGTTCAATACCCACTAATCGCCTCAACACTCTTGGCAGCTCCTGCCTATTTATCCGCTGAGTCCAGGGGAGGCGGATTCTTTCCATCCACCAAGATATCACCCTCCCCACTCTGCCCCTCCTCTGCTGCCATCTCCTCCCTCTGTGCCTGCAACTCCGGATCAAATGAGGAGGGGAGCATCCTCCAGGGGACGATCCTTGCCAGCAGTGGCAGCAGAAGTGCTCCCCCCGGCAACATGAAGATGCCAAAGGCCGGGATGGTCCTGGCCAGATCCTTGGCCTGCTCAATCGCCAGCTGGCGCTCATCCTCTGTGGTCTCCTGCCCCAGCGATAGCTTGCGCAGGGTGGTGAGCATGTCACCAGTCTGCTGTACCTCCATCCAGGTCTTGACACTGACCTCACGAAAGACCTGAACGACGATCTCCGGATCTCGCACCTTCTCTGCCGTCACCCGCAACACCTCACGGGTTCTGGTTACGATTCTGATCTCCTCGAGAAATGACTCTTTCAAACTCTGTCACTTGCCCTTGGGTCGGAACACCTTGACCACCTCGGGGTGCGCCTCCAGCCGAGCCCCCTCAATCAGGTCGACGCAGTAGGGGATGGCCGGAAAGAGCTCATCCAGGGTCTCGGCAATGGCCGAGGGCTTGCCGGGGAGGTTGACGATCAGGCTCCTGCCACGGATTCCCGCGGTCTGGCGGGAGAGGATTGCCGTTGGCACATACTTGAGTGAGATCTGGCGCATCAGCTCTCCAAAGCCGGGCATCATCCGCTCACAGACCGCCTCGGTCGCCTCCGGGGTGACATCCCGTGGGGCCGGTCCGGTCCCGCCGGTGGTCACAATCAGGCAGCACCCTTCACCATCTGCCAGTGCACTCAGGGTCTCTTCGATGACCGGCTGCTCATCGGGGATGACCCGTGCAACCGGTTCCCATGGAGAGGAGAGTGCCTTCTCAAACCACCCCTGCAACGCAGGGCCGCCAAGATCCTCATACTCTCCCCGGCTGGCACGATCCGATACCGTCACAATTCCAATCCTTGCCTTCTCACTCATCACTTCTGCTCCATGCAATTTTTTTCCGATTCTATACCAAAAACCGCTGCGGCCACCTTGAAAAAAATAAAGTTCGCCCCCAACTTCCTAAACAGATCCGACTCAGGGAAAATGTCCCTCCACACCCCCCAATCTGGAAAACAGAAAAACAATACAACGTTATGAGCAAAGAATTTGGCGAAGAGATGGATGTCATTGATGGCGAGATTGAGGTGGAGATCGAGCTCTCCCCCTCCTCAGACCTGGCACTCCCCTCTGACAATCTGCCCAAGCAGATCTACCTGCTCCCCCTCTCCGAGCGCCCCTTCTTCCCCGCACAGACCCAGCCGCTGCTGATGAATGGACAGCCCTGGATGGAGACGGTGCAGAAGATTGGTGATACCAGCCAGCATATGGTCGGGCTCTTCATGACCCACCCGCACGAGACCGACTTCGCCACACCGGATGACTATTTCGAGATCGGTACCGTCGCCCGCATGCACCACCCGATGAAGCAGGAGGGGAAGATCCAGTTCATTGCCGAGGGGGTTCAGCGTGCCCGCATTGTGCGCTGGCTCTCCGAGACCCCACCCTACCGGGTCGAGGTGGAGTATCCGAAACAGGGCTCGCCGAGAAACAAGGATGAGTCCAAGGCCTTCGCGATGGCCATCATCAACACACTACGAGAGCTGATTCCGCTCAATCCGCTCTATGGCGAGGAGCTGCGCTTCTTCCTCGACCGTTTCAGCCCCAACGAACCCTCTGCGTTGACAGACTTTGCCGCCAGCCTGACAACCGCCGGTGCCGATGAGCTACAGAAAATCCTGGAGACACTCAATATTCGGCGCCGCATGCAACAGGTGCTGGTGCTGCTGAAGAAGGATCTGGATGTAGCCAAGCTGCAGAGCAAGATCCGCAATAATGTTGAGGAGAAGATGGATGAGCAGCAGCGCAAGTTCTTCCTCAAGGAGCAGCTCAAGGCGATTCAGCAGGAGCTGGGGATCGCCAAGGATGACCGGACCGCAGACCTGGATCGCTTTGCAGAGCGGATGGAGAAGCTGACCATCCCCGAGGCGGCGATGAAGAAGATTGACGAGGAGATGGAGAAGCTGGGGATGCTGGAGACCGGCTCTCCCGAGTATGCCGTCACCCGCAACTATCTCGACCAGATTACCTCCCTGCCCTGGGGCATCCACTCCAGAGACAAGCTCGATCTGCGCCGTGCGCGCAAGATCCTGGACCGGGATCATGACAGTCTGGAGGATGTGAAGGAGCGCATTATCGAGTTCCTCGCCGTCGGCAAGCTGCGCGGCGAGGTGAGCGGATCCATCCTGCTGCTGGTCGGCCCTCCCGGCGTTGGCAAGACCTCGATTGGAAAATCGGTCGCCGATGCGCTGGGGCGCAAATTCTACCGCCTCTCGGTGGGTGGCATGCGTGACGAGGCAGAGATCAAGGGTCACCGTCGAACCTACATCGGGGCGATGCCAGGAAAGTTTATCCAGGCAATTCGCGAGGCAGAGACCCAGAATCCGATCATCATGCTGGACGAGATCGACAAGATCGGTGCCTCCTACCATGGAGATCCCGCCTCTGCATTGCTGGAGGTGCTCGATCCGGAGCAGAATGTGGAGTTCCTCGACCACTATCTCGATGCCCGTTTTGATCTCTCCAAGGTACTCTTTATCTGCACCGCCAACCAGCTGGACACCATCCCGAGCCCCCTGCTGGATCGAATGGAGACCATTCGCCTCTCCGGCTATATCACCGAGGAGAAGGTACAGATTGCCAAACACCACCTCTGGCCACGACAGATGAAACGCAGCGGCCTCAAGCCGAGCCAGATCAGAATCAGCGATGCGGCACTGCGTACCGTAATCGATGGTTACGCCCGGGAGTCCGGTGTGCGCAACCTGGAGAAGCAGCTGGGACGCATCATCCGCAAGATTGCGGTAAAGATCGTCAAAGGCAGGAAGGGCCCCTTCAGGGTCAACGTCAAGGATATCGTCGAGTATCTGGACCAGCCAATCTTCCAGAGTGAGAAGCCCTACCGGGGTGTCGGTGTGGTAACAGGCCTCGCCTGGACCACCATGGGGGGAGAGACTCTCACCATCGAGGCAACCCGGGTCCATACCGATAGTCGTGGATTCAAGCTGACCGGACAGCTGGGCGATGTGATGCAGGAGTCGGCAGCGATCGCCTACAGCTACATCACCTCCCATCTGGAGCAGTACGGAGCCAAACCGGACTTCTTCGAGAAGACCCATCTCCACCTCCATGTTCCTGCTGGTGCCACCCCGAAGGATGGCCCCAGTGCAGGCATCACCATGGGGATCGCCCTCCTCTCACTGGCGAGGAACCGCAGGGTCAACCGCCCGCTGGCGATGACCGGAGAGCTGACCCTGACCGGTCGGGTACTGCCAATCGGCGGAGTGCGGGAGAAGACCATCGCGGCTCGACGCCAGAAGATCAGGGAGCTGATCTTTCCGGCAGAGAACCGCAAGGATTTCGAGGAGCTGCCTGACTATATTCGTGAGGGGATCACCCCACACTTTGTAGGCCACTTCGATGAGGTTGCCGAAATCGTGTTCGGTTAAGGAACCCCTAAACAAGTCATGAGTAAATGCCTAGCACCCATAGCGTCCAATATCTTCGTTGAAAATCTTGCTAATAGCCGGCTATTGGCTGCGATCTCCGCCTTGATCTTGAACGCTATGGGTGCAATTCAAATTACACAGACTTATTCAGAGGTTCCTTAATGCCCCTGCTTCAGCTTCAGGAGATCCAGCTCGCCTATGGCGACCTTCCACTGCTGGACCATGCAAACCTGACCATCGAGCGCGGGGAACGGCTCTGTCTGGTCGGTCGCAATGGCACCGGAAAGTCGACTCTGCTGAAAGTTATCTCTGGCGATGTGATTCCTGAGGATGGCCGTATCGAGACTGGGAGCACAAGAATATCCCGCCTAAAACAGGAGGTTCCATACGATACATCAGGAAGTATCTACGATATTGTTGCACAGGGTGTCGGAGAGATTGGGGCACTGATTGCCGACTATCACCACCTCAGCCAACAGCTGGCCAGCGACAGCAGCGAGCAGACACTCAACAAAATCTCTGCCATTCAACACCAGATCGAGGCGGCACACGGCTGGTCGATCCAGCAGCAGATCGAGACCACCCTCTCCAAAATGGGCCTTGAGCCGGATAGTGAGTTCACCAGCCTCTCGGGAGGGATGAAGCGTCGCGTACTACTGGCACAGGCTCTGGTACAGAATCCGGATCTGCTGTTGCTGGATGAGCCGACCAACCATCTCGACATTGAATCGATACAGTGGCTGGAGGACTTCCTCCTCAACAGCCAGGTCACTCTCCTCTTCATCACCCATGACCGGCAGTTCCTGCGTCGTCTGGCAACCCGCATTATTGAGCTGGATCGCGGCATTCTCACCGACTGGCCGGGTGACTACGACACCTATCTGAAACAGAAGGAGAAGGCGCTGATCGATGAGGAGCGGGAGAACGCCCTCTTTGACAAGAAGCTGGCACAGGAGGAGGTCTGGATCCGGCAGGGAATCAAGGCACGTCGCACCCGCAACGAGGGGCGTGTTCGCGCCCTGAAGAAGATGCGGGAGGAGCGCAGCGAGCGCCGCAATCGCAGTGGCAATGTAAGGATGACCACCCAGCAGGCAGAGGCCTCGGGCAAAAAGGTGATCCGGGCCAAACAGGTCAGCCACAGCTACGATGAACAACCCCTGATCCACAACCTCTCGGTGGAGATTGATCGTGGCGACCGCATCGGCATCATCGGCCCCAACGGTGTCGGCAAGAGCACTCTGCTGCGCATCCTGCTGGGTGAGACCTCTCCGGACAAAGGGAGTGTCACCCACGGAACCCGGCTGCAGATCGCCTACTTTGATCAACTGAGAAACCAGCTCAGAGAGGACCAATCGGTACAGGACAATGTGGCCGATGGCAGTGACAATGTCACCATCAATGGAAAGAGCAAACACGTTATCAGCTACCTGCAGGATTTTCTCTTCTCCCCGCAGCGGGCCCGCAGCCCGGTCAGCACCCTCTCCGGTGGAGAGAGGAACCGCCTGCTGCTGGCACGCCTCTTTGCAAAGCCCTCCAATCTGCTGGTGATGGACGAGCCCACCAATGACCTTGATGTGGAGACCCTGGAGCTGCTGGAGGAGCTGCTGCTTGAGTACCAGGGCACCCTGCTGCTGGTCAGCCATGACCGCGCCTTTCTCAACAATGTAGTCACCAGCACCCTGGTGTTTGAGGGAGACGCCAGAATCGAGGAGTACGTGGGGGGATATGATGACTGGCTGCGTCAGCGCAGGCAGGAGTCCAGTGACAAGGAAGAGGGCAGAAAGGGAGAGAGGGGCAAGCACCCAAACCGGGAGAGCACCGGCCAGCAGAGGAAGCTGAGCTACAAGGAGAAGCGAGAGCTGGAGAGACTGCCCCAGAAGATTGAGAAACTGGAGGGTGAACAGGCTGACCTCCATGCTAAACTGGCCGATCCCACCTTCTATCAACAGAGCGGGGATGAGGTGACCACTGCCACAGAGCGGCTGAACGAGATTGAACAACAACTGAGCAGCAGCTATGCACGCTGGGAGGAGCTGGAAGATGGATAGAGCGAATATGGAGGGGCGCATGGATGAACTGGAGAGTCGCCTCGCCTTCCAGGAGGACCATATCCAGGAGCTCAATGACACCGTTACCAGACTGCAGCTGGAGGTGATGAACCTGAATGAGCGGCTGGCCGAGTCAGAGAAGAGAATCCAGGAGATCACCCCATCGCTACTCAAACCCTCCTCCGAGGAGACCCCTCCTCCACACTACTGATGGCGGCCGATAGCAGCCGAATCAAGCTGGAGGAGAGCTGGAAGGGGGTGCTGCTTCCGGAGTTCGAGAAGCCCTACATGGTGCATCTGCGGGAGTTTCTGCTGCAGCGCAAGGCAGCGGGCGCAACACTCTACCCCCCCTCACCCCTCTGGTTCAATGCCTTCAACCACACCCCGTTTGATCGGGTGAAAGTGGTGATCATAGGACAGGACCCCTACCACGGTCCAGGCCAGGCCCACGGACTCTGCTTCTCGGTGCAGCCAGAAGTGCGAATCCCACCCTCACTGATCAACATCTACAAGGAGCTCGAGTCAGATCTGGGGGTTTGCAACACCACAGGCACCCTCACCTCCTGGTCGGATCAGGGGGTACTGCTGCTCAACGCCGTACTGACCGTCGAGGCGGGGCAGGCTGGTGCCCACCAGGGCAAGGGGTGGGAGAGTTTTACCGATGCCGCCATCGACCACCTCAACCGGGAGCGTGACCACCTGGTCTTTATCCTCTGGGGCGCCTACGCACAGAAGAAGGGGCAACGGATTGACCGCAACCGCCACCTGGTGATTGAGTCCCCCCACCCCTCACCGCTCTCGGCACACCGCGGCTTTTTTGGCAGCCGCCCCTTCTCCAGAACCAACGACTATCTTGTTGAACATGGGGTCAAACCCATTCAGTGGCAACTTTAAAAAACCCTACTCAAGCGCCTCATAAAGCTCCAGTAGCTGCTCCTCCTGCGCCGCCAGCTGTTGGTCTACCCTCCCCTTCTCCTGCAGCAGCTCTCTGAGCCGCTCCCTTGACCCCTCCTGATAGATCCCCGGCTCTGCAAGCTCTGTCTCGAGGAGGGACTGTCGCTCCTCCAGCTCTTCAATCTCCTGCTCCAGACGGCTGACCTTCCGTTTCAGTGGAGCCAGCTGCTTTCTCTGCTCCGCCTCCACTCTGCGCTGCTCCCTGCGGTTGACCCCCTGCCCCCTCCCGGTATTCGCTCTATCCCGCTCGGAACCCCCTACCCTTGCTGCACTCCGGATCCACTGACCATAGTCATCCAGATCACCAGGGAAAGGCTCAACCCGCTGGTCGGCAACCAGCAGGAATCGGTCTGCCACACCCTCCAGCAGAAAGCGGTCATGAGAGACCACCACCAGCGCCCCCTCAAACTCCTGGAGCGCCACTGACAGCGCATGACGCATCTCCAGATCGAGGTGGTTGGTGGGCTCATCCAGCAGCAGCAGATTGGGGCGCTGGCGGATAATCAGCGCCAGTACCAGCCGCGCCTTCTCCCCGCCGGAGAAGGGGGCAACCGGCTCGAATACACGATCATCCCGAAAACCATACCCCCCAAGATAGTCACGAAGCTCCTGTTCCGTTGCCTGCGGATGGTTGCGCTGCAGGTGGAGCATGGGGGATGCCATGGGGTCGAGCAGCTCAAGCTGGTGCTGTGCAAAGTAGCCAATTCGGACCCTCTTCGCCTCAACACGCTCACCACCCAGCAGAGTCTGGGCACTGGAGATCAGCTTCATCAGGGTCGACTTGCCCGCCCCATTGCGCCCCAGCAGCGCAACCCGATCCCCCGGGTTGAGGGTAATGGAGAAGTTCTGTAGCACCGTTGTCCCCCCATAGCCGGCCTCTGCACCGGAGATGGTGAGTAGTGGATATGGAAGCGCCTCGGGCGAGAGAAAGTGGAAGCGAAACGGGGAGTCCACATGGGCTGGGGCAATCGACTCCATCCGCTCCAGTGCCTTGATCCTGCTCTGTACCTGTTTGGCCTTGGTCGCCTTGGCGCGAAAACGCTCCACAAAACGGTGCATATGGTCGCGCTCGCGCTGCTGACGCTCCCATGCCGACTGCTGCTGCGCCAGCCGCTCGGCACGAATCCGTTCAAAGGCGCTGTAGTTTCCCGCTGTCAGCTCCATGCGCTGGTGCTCAATATGGATGATTCCATTCACCACACGATCCAGTACATCTCGATCATGAGAGATCAGCAGCAGCGTCCCCTGGTACTGCCTGAGCCAATCCTCCAGCCAGAAGACCGCATCGAGATCGAGGTGGTTGGTGGGCTCATCCAGCAGCAGCAGATCGGAACGGGCCATCAGTGCCTGTGCCAGATTGAGACGCATCCGCCAGCCGCCGGAGAAAGACTCTACCGGAAGAGCCTCCTGTTCGACCGTGAAGCCCAGACCCTGCATCAGTTGTGCTGCACGATTGCGCGCGTTGAAGCCATCGATCGCCTCCAGCTCCGCAAAGAGCGCCCCCTGGCGAACACCATCCCCTTGCTGCTCTGCATCGGCCAGCTGCTGCTGAAGGGTGCGCAGCTCCCGGTCCCCATCCATCACCAGATCAATCGCACTTCGGCTCAGTGATGGTGTCTCCTGTGCAACATGGGCAATGACCCAGCCGGGTGGCAGCTCCAACTCCCCCTCATCCGCGCTCATCTCCCCCAGCAGCAGCGCAAAGAGGCTCGACTTCCCCGTCCCATTGCCGCCCGTCACCCCGATCTTCTGACCTGGATGGATCGAGAGGGTACTCTCTGAAAACAGCTGACGCGGCCCGCGACGGATCGAGAGCGAGGAGATACGGATCATAATGTAGTCGTTACGAAAGTGTTGGTATCCCTGATCTGTTGCCTTCTGTGGGGATCAGGGTTGTTTCAGGTGGATCGTCTCGAACTCAAAGGGGACCTCGTAGAGGGTATCACCAACCCTTACCTTCACTAGCGCAGTCCACTCCATCAGGGTACGGACGCAGACCGAGAGGCTCCCCCTGCCCTTGAAGTGCGTCATCCCCTCTGTTTCCTGACTCTCCTGCAGATGGAGTGGATACTGGAGAAATCCCATATACATCTCCCTGCCCTCAAACAGAACGGTCACCGCATCCGGGACACCACCTCTAATACGGGCAACAAACTCCATCGGTTCGGCGGGAGAGGGGTTCTTCGGAATCAGCTCAAACTCTATCCTTCCACCCTCTGGCAAGGGGGTGCTACAGGGCTGAAGATGGAGTGGACAACCCTCGACCAACGGCAGGCGAACCGACTCCTGTTGCAGCGATGAGCTGGCGAAATATCCCCCCAGCGCAGCAATCAGCAACACTCCCCCAATGATCAGAAGGGTCTGCTTCCGCTCTCTCAGTCCGGAAATCAGTCCCATGCCGCCTGGATTGCCGCAAGGTCACGCACCATCACATCCGGCTGGTGCGGGGTGCTGAGGATTGCATGCAGCTCTCCCTTTGGATTGATCAGAAAGATCGAGGCGGTATGGTTGATCAGATAGGAGTTCTCCAGCCCCTCCGGAACACCCTCCTCCTCATCAATCATCAGCTGCCTGCCATCCATATAGTAGACCCGCTCATACATCGCACCCATTGCACGTGAGAGGCGGTCCACCTCAACCTGCTCCCCCGTCGCTCCAACAAACAGGGGGTGGTAGTAACCGGCATACTGCTGCAGTGATTCCGGAGTATCTCGCTGTGGATCCACCGAGACAAAGACCACCTGTGGCGCAGTCACTGATGAACCATCACCACTCTTCTCGATCTTGCGCATCATCCCGCTCAGTGTATAGAGCTCCGTGGGGCAGACATCGGGACAGTGGGTATAGCCAAAGAAGAAGAGTGACCACCTCCCCTTGAGTCCCCCGGCTGAAAAGTCCACCTCCTGCTCTCTCTCTGCGTCCCACTGTTTCAACTGAAACTCCGGCAGCGCCTTCCCCGGGTTGAGTACTGTTGCCGCCTCCAGCCGCAGGGGCTCTGCTGCCCGCTCACACCCTGTCAGGGTGATCAGTGCCAGCAGAATCAGCGAGAGCAGTCCCCTCCCGCTTAATCTTGTTTTTCTCATTCTCATCTCCTTCAGATAAAAGAGAGGGGGCTCTCGCCCCCCCGGGATTGATTACTCTTCAATCTCTAATGATGCATCATCTGGTGACCACCGCCCTTCATCATCATTGCTCCCCCGCGCACCTCGGCCATCACCACCTTGCTGCTTCCATCACTGAAGTGGAGTGTCAGGTGAACCTGCTCCCCTGCAGCCGGTACCTTGCTGGGACCGATCATCATGATATGCCAGCTGCCTGGCTCCAGTTTGGTGCTGGAGTGTGCGCCAACCGGGATATTCTCCTGCTGTACCATCTTCATCATTCCATCCGCCATCAGGGTGCGATGCAACTCGACTCGACCCATCTCGGCCGGGGCCTCAACCGCAGTCAGTGCAACCTCCGATCCACTATGGTTCTCCAGCGTCATGAATGCAGCCAGCGCGGGTGCATTGGGTGGTGCAGCACGAACCCAGGGGTCATTGACCATCACCCCCATCGCCTGAACAGAAAAGACAGCACCCAACAGAAATAGTGCGCTCAATGCGCGAAACAGTATACCTTTCATCTTGAAACTTCCTCTTGTATCTCATTAATCGCCCGCATGGGGCCGGATAAGTCTGCTACCCCACAAGAGGTGGGGCAGCAGCGCGGTCAGCCCCCCTCTCCCAAGAGGAGCTGAACCATCAGAAGGCAATCAGGCAGGTGGGGCGCGGGAGAGGAAGCGGGGCCAGGAGGGGCTCTCGGGAGTCAGGGAGAGCCACTCGACCCACCTCCCTTGATCCTGCAACAGGGAAGGATCAAACAGTGACGCAACAGGCTCAACCCAGCCGGAGGCGTGAGCCTGAACAATACAGGTAGGGCACTCATAGTAACTGGAGGCAGACTGCCCATCCGAGAAATCCTCTCCACCATCGAGGGCAACATAAACCGTCTTGTAGCCGTAGGCGGTACAGATGGTGGTGGTATAGCCACGCTCTGCCTCAGCAGTGGCAATCTGGAAATAGGGGACAATCGAATGGAACAGGAAGGTGAAAACACCAACCAACAGGATGGAACGCCTCCTCTGCTCAACCCGCTCTCTCACCATTAACACCCGTATCTGCCCAGTAAGCCACTATAATAGCCACCCTTTTTACCCCCAACATTGACCGAAGTCAATCTGTGAGACTCTACCAATTCGGAGTATCCTTTACCCATGAGACAGCTCACCCCCAAGGCAGATACCCTTGTTCTCTACAAGAGTGGTCCTGCACGCATTACCGCTGTTACCGACAAGATCGAGATTCAGCTCCCCAACGGCAAGAGCAAGCGGGTGCGTGAGAAGGATATTCTTCTGCTCCACCCGGGCCCTGTTCGCGCGCTGGCTGAACTGGAGCAGCCCATTGAGGGGGAGATTGAGGAGGCGTGGGAGCTTCTGGGCGAGGAGTCCACCACACTCGAGGAGCTGAGTGAACTGATCTTTGGAGAGACCACCCCACAGACCATCTGGGCCAGCTGGAAGATTGTTGCCGATGATCTCCATTTCCACGGAATCCCCGAAGAGATAAAGGGCTACCCAGCCGAACGCATCGAGACCATTCGCAACGAACGGGAGTCCAGACAGCGGGTGGAAGAGGAGAAGGCTGCCTTCCTGGAGCGGCTGAAAGAGGGTGCCCTCCTCCCGGAAGACCACCAGCAGCTGAGTGATGTCGAGATGGTGGCGCTGGGAAAAAGTGAGGTGAGCCGAATCCTGCGGGAGCTGAAACGGGAGCAGCGCCCAGAGAATGGCCACCACCTGCTGCTGGAGACCGGCTACTGGAGTGAGAACCACAACCCCCACCCCCACCGCTTTGGGCTGGAGACCTCCCCCCCGCAGGGTGAGGTTCCCGACCTGCCGGATGAGGAGCGGGTCGACCTCACCCACCTCACCGCCTGGGCGATTGATGATGAGGGCAACCGGGACCCGGATGATGCCATCAGCCTGGATGGGGAGCGTATCTGGGTCCATGTCGCCGACGTGGCGGCACTCATTACACCAGACAGTGAGCTGGATCTGGAGGCCCGTGCCCGCGGCGCCAACCTCTACATCCCGGAGGGGACCCTGACCATGCTCCCCCCAAGGGCAACCGAGCTGCTGGGGCTGGGGCTGCAGGAGCGCTCCCCGGCACTCTCCTTCAGCTTTACCCTGACCGAGGAGGGTAAGATTGAGAATGTCGAGGTGGTGACCAGCTGGGTCAAGGTCACCCGAACCACCTATGGGGAGGTGGAGCAGCAGATTGAGGGAGATCTCTTCGCGCCACTCTACGAGAAGGCGTTGCAGTATCAGCAGAGAAGGGTTCACCAGGGGGCGATCCGCCTCGACCTGCCCGAGGTAAAGATTCGTGTAGTGGAGGACAAGATCACCATCACCCCGCTCCCCCGCCTGCGCAGCCGGGACCTGGTGACTGAGTTCATGCTGATGACCGGGGAGGCGGCCGCCCGCTTTGCACAGCAGCACGATATCCCCTTTCCCTACTCCACCCAGCCCCCACCGGAACCGGACGAAAACGGAGAGCCCTGGCCCCTGCCGGAGACCCCCGCCGAGATGTATGGCTTCCGCCGCCGTTTTCAGCGCAGCCAGCTGAAGAGCCAGCCAGAACGCCACTCCGGATTGGGGATGGAGCAGTACACTCAGGTGACCAGCCCGCTCCGGCGCTATCTTGATCTGGTCGCCCACCAGCAGCTGCGAGCCTGGATTCAGAAGAGGCCACTGCTCGACAGCGAGGCACTGACCGAGCGGGTCGGCGCTGCAGAGGCGGTCATCGGCAATGTGCGCCGTGCCGAACGCTTCTCCAACCGCCACTGGACCATGGTCTGGCTGCGCCGCAACCCGCAGTGGAGCGGAGAGGGGGTACTGGTCAACACCATGAAGCAGCGCGGTACCTTCCTGATTCCGGAGCTGGCGCTGGAGTGCAAGGTACGTCTGAAGGAGCCGACCGAGCTGAACTGTAGCGTTGCGCTAAAACTCTCCGAGGTCGATCTTCCGGAGTTGACCGCCTACTTCAGGAGCTAGCCAAGGCCACTTCTCAACCACCTCACGGTAACGG